>CAUHIY010000104.1:0-6252 GCA_959606405.1 uncultured Collinsella sp.
TCTAAAGACTGTCCCCATCAACTAGCCGTTTAAGAACATCCCCAACGACAAGTCATTTAAGTCTGTCCCCAATGAGTAGGGATAGAAAAAGGCCCGGGTGCCTTGGGGCATCCGGGCCTTTGCTAGCAACTTGATGTTGCGGGCAGCTTAGAACTTGTGGCCGCACTTCTTGCAGACGCGCAGCTTGTTCTTGCCGTCCTTCTCGTGACCGACGCGGGTAACCTTACCGCACTCGGGGCAAACGAGATTGACGTTGGAGGCGTCGATAGGAGCCTCCTGCGAAACGATGCCGCCCTGCTGGTTGGCAGCGTTGGGCTTGACGGCCTTCTTGACGACCGAAACGCCCTCGACAACGACCTTGTTCTCGGCGGGGAGAGCACGCAGGACAACGCCCTGCTTGCCGCGATCCTTACCAGAGAGAACCTGGACCTTATCGCCCTTCTTGATATACATATATCTCCCCTAACTACAGGGTCTCGGGAGCGAGCGAGACGATCTTCATGTACTTCTTGTCACGAAGCTCGCGAGCGACAGGCCCGAAGATACGGGTGCCGACGGGCGAACCATCGTTGTTGATGACAACGCAGGCGTTCTCATCAAAGCGAATGTAGGAGCCATCCTTGCGGCGGATCTCCTTAACGGTGCGAACGACGACGCAACGGACAACGTCCTTCTTCTTGACGTTGGCGCCAGGGGTAGCCTCCTGGACAGCACCGATGAACACATCGCCGATGCCTGCATAACGACGCTTGGAACCGCCAAGCACCTTGATGCAGCGAATCTTGCGAGCGCCGGAGTTGTCGGCGACGTTCAGCATGGTTTGCATCTGAATCATGGTAGATGTTCCTCCGAACTAAGAACCGAAGAGAGGTGCGCTGCCTTTATACGGCCTGTGGTATGCAAGCCAGGCATACGCACATCTTCGGAAACGTACAAGTCGTAAGAGCGACTGCTTATTTAGCGCGCTCGACGACCTCGATGAGGCGCCAACGCTTCATCTTGGACATAGGACGGGTCTCCATAACGCGGACGGTGTCGCCCACGCCGGCCGTGCACTCCTCGTCGTGAGCGTGCAGCTTCTTGGAGCTGGTCATCATCTTGCCGTACTTGGGGTGACGCTTGCGCTCGGTGATGGTGACAACAATGGTCTTGGCACCGGAGACGGAGGTAACGACACCCGTACGGACCTTACGCGAGTTACGCGAATCAGTCATGTTCTCTCCTTAGGTCCTACTCGGCGACAGCGGACTTCTCCGCTGCGATCTCACGGGCGCGCTGCTCCGTGAGGACGCGAGCGATGTCCTTCTTCACGGTGTTGACGCGAGCGGTGTTGTCCAGCTGGCTGGTGGCCATCTGGAAACGAAGGTTAAAGAGCTCGGCGCGCATTTCCTTCAGCTTCTCAACGAGCTGAGCGTCCGAGAGCTCACGAATCTCTGCGGGCTTCATTAGTTCTCCTCCTTGGCGGCGGCGGCGTCCTCAGCAGCCCACTTGGCCTCGAGAGCGGCCTCCTCAGCCATCTCCTTCTCGATGCGCTGCTCAGCGTTCTTGGCAGCAACAATCTTGGTCTTGATGGGAAGCTTGTGCTGTGCAAGACGCAGAGCCTCGCGAGCGACCTCCTCGGGCACGCCCTTGACCTCGAACATGATGCGGCCGGGCTTGACGACGGCCACCCACTCCTCGGGGTTACCCTTACCAGAACCCATGCGAGTCTCGGCAGGCTTCTTGGTGATGGGCTTATCGGGGAAGATCGTGATGTAGACACGACCGCCACGCTTCATGTAGCGGGTCATGGCAATACGAGCGGCCTCGATCTGACGGTTGGTGATCCAATGGGCCTCGAGAGCCTGGATACCAAACTCGCCGAAATGCAGCTCGGTATTACCCTTGGCCTGGCCCTTCATGGAGCCACGCTGCACCTTGCGGTGAAGAATACGCTTAGGGGCAAGCACTACTGACCCCTCCTCTCGGAGTTACGACGACGAGGACGGGAAGAGCCCTCGAGTGCAGGGTTGGGAACAGGCTGGCCCGGGAGCTTCTCGCCCAGGTAGATCCAGACCTTCACGCCGCAAGCGCCCATGGTGGTGCTGGCGACAGCCGTGCCGTAGTCGATCTTGGCACGGAGGGTGTGCAGAGGCACGCGACCCTCACGGTACCACTCACGACGGCCCATCTCGGCACCGCCGAGACGACCGGAGCACTGGATACGGATGCCCTTAGCGCCGGCCTTGCGGGCGGACTGGACAGCCTTGCGCATAGCGCGACGGAAGGCAACGCGGCCCTCGAGCTGCTCGGCGATAGACTGAGCAACGAGGTTGGCGTCGAGCTCGGGGCGCTTGACCTCGACAACGTCGACGGAAAGCTGGCCCTTGGAGACGCCAGCGACCTTCTCGAGCTCGGTGCGGAGGGTATCGATCTCGGCACCCTTCTTACCGATGACAACGCCGGGGCGAGCGGTGAGGATGATGACCTTCACCTTGTCGCCAGCGCGCTCGATCTCGACGCGGGAGACAGCTGCGCGGGAAAGACGCTTCTCGAGGTACTTGCGGATCTCGAGATCGTTACCGAGGGTCTTAGCGTAATCCTTCTCTGCGAACCAGCGGGAGCGCCAGTTCTCGGTGATGCCAAGACGGAAGCCGGTGGGGTAGACTTTCTGACCCATACAGCTTTACGCCTCCTTTCGAGGAGCAACGACGACGGTGATGTGGGAAGTACGCTTCAGAATGCGAGAAGCGGAACCCTTGGCGCGGGGACGGATGCGCTTAAGCGTCGGACCCTCGTCAACATAGGCAGCGGCGACAACCAGGTTGTCGGCACGCAGACCGTTGTTGTTCTCGGCGTTCGCAACGGCGGAACGGAGAACCTTCTCGACATCCACGGCGACGGCGCGGTCGCAGAAGTGGAGGATGTCGAAGGCCTGAGCGACAGGCTTGCGGCGGATCAGATCGACCACCAGGCGGGCCTTGCTGGGGGAAACACGCACGTACTTAGCGACGGCGCGAACCTCGGTGGCCTCAGTTTCAATAGACTTAGTTGCCATTTACGGTTAACCCCCTATTTGGCCTTGTGGCCACGGAACGTACGAGTCGGCGCGAACTCGCCGAGCTTGTGACCAACCATGGACTCGGTAACATACACGGGCACATGCTTGCGGCCGTCGTGGACGGCGATGGTGTGACCAACCATCTCGGGGAAGATGGTGGACGCGCGGGACCAGGTCTTCACGACGTCCTTCTTGCCAGCCTCGTTCATCGCGGTGATACGCGAGAGAAGGCGAGTCTCCACGAACGGGCCCTTTTTGAGACTTCTGCTCATAAGTGCTTTCTCCTAAAACTCGGTATCCGAAATTACTTCTTACGGCGACGAATGATGTGCTGGTTCGAGACCTTCTTCTTCTTGCGCGTACGAAGGCCCTTCGTCGGCTTACCCCAGGGGGTAACAGAGGGACGACCAGAGGTGTGGTTCTTGCCCTCGCCACCGCCGTGCGGGTGGTCGACAGGGTTCATGACGGTACCGCGGACGGTCGGGCGCACGTTCATGTGACGCTTACGGCCGGCCTTGCCGATGACGATGTTGGAGTGATCGGCGTTGCCGACCTCACCAACGGTGGCGCGGCAGGTAACGAGGATGCGGCGCATCTCGGAGGAAGGCATACGGACGATGGCGTACTTGCCCTCCTTACCCATCAGCTGGCAGGAGTTACCGGCGGAACGGGCGATAGCAGCGCCCTTGCCAGGCTGGAACTCGACGGCGTGGATGAGCGTACCGACGGGGATGTCGGCGAGGGGCAGAGCGTTGCCCGGCTTGATGTCGGCGTCAGAACCGGACATGATGGTCTGACCGACCTCGAGGCCCTTGGGGGCCAGGATGTAGCGCTTCTCACCGTCAGCATAGTGCAGCAGAGCGATGCGAGCGGAACGGTTCGGATCGTACTCGATCGTGGCAACCTTGGCGGGCACACCGTCCTTGTTGCGCTTGAAGTCGATCACGCGGTAACGACGCTTCACGCCGCCGCCCTGGTGGCGGGTGGTGATGCGGCCGTTGTTGTTACGACCGGCCTTCTTGGGCAGGGGCTCGAGAAGAGACTTCTCGGGCTTGGTGCAGGTGATCTCGGAGAAGTCGGAGATCGTCTGCCAACGCCTACCAGCGGAGGTCGGCTTAAGGTGCTTTACAGCCATTACAATCCCTTTCAATAGGAATCCGTTAGCCATCGCAGACAGGGATTCGAGGTTCTGCCTCGGGTGCGATGACACCGGACGTATACACGGTTCCGGGCGTGTCCATTTTATACGCCCAAAACCTTGAGCTCTCGCCTCCCCTATTTGGGAGGCATGAGCTCACTCAACAGCAGCGAGTCTTAGGCCTGGTTGCCAAAGACCTCGATGGTGTCGCCCTCGGCCAGCGTGACGATGGCCTTCTTCCAAGAACGGGTCTTGCCGGCGACATAGCGCACGCGCTTGGTCTTGGGCTTGACCGTCAGGGTGTTCACGCGAACGACCTTGACGCCGAAGATCTCCTCGACAGCGTCCTTGATCTGATACTTATTAGCATCCTTGGCGACCTCGAACGTGTACTTGTTCAGCTCCATGCCGGAGAAGGAACGCTCGGACACGATCGGACGGATGATGATCTCGTGGGCGGTCATTTATGCAAGCACCTCCCCGAAGTGAGCGGCGATGTCGGCGGGCATCAGCACAGCGTTGTTGTTGACGAGATCGTAGGTGTTGGCCTCGTCAGCGGTGATGATGAACGTCTTGGGAATGTTGCGGAACGACAGGTAGGCGTTGACGTCCTCATCGCGAACGATGATGGTCAGACGCTTGCCCTCAAGGCCGAGAGCCTTGAGCATGGCGACGGCAGCCTTGGTGGAAGGCTTCTCGAAGCCGTAGTCGTCGACGAGCACGAGCTCGCCATCGGCCAGCTTGGCGGACAGCGCGGAGCGCATAGCCAGCTTGACCTCCTTGTTGTTCATACGCTTAGCGTAGGAACGGGGCTTGGGGGCGAAGACAACGCCACCATGACGCCACTGGGCAGCACGGATGGAACCCTGACGGGCACGGCCGGTGCCCTTCTGACGCCAAGGCTTCTTGCCGCCACCGGAAACCTCAGAGCGACCCTTAGCAGACTGGGTGCCCTGACGCCAAGAGGCCATCTGGCACTTGACGATGTGGTGCATAACGTGGATGTTCGGCTCGATGCCGTACACCTCAGCGGCGAGCTCGGCCTCGGCGACCTTCTTGCCCTCGCTGTTCTTTACTTCAAACTTTGCCATTTAAGTGTTCTCCTTGGTATGACGCTGGGCTAAATGGGCTGGGCCCTTAGGCCATACGGATGGCGACGAGACCATTCTTGGCACCCGGGACAGCGCCCTTGACCAAGATGAGGTTCTGCTCGGCATCGATGCGGACAACGGAAAGGTTCTTGACGGTAACGCGCTCGTTACCCATGTGACCGGCCATCTTGACGCCCTTGAGGACGCGCGCAGGATAGGCGCACTGACCGATAGAACCGGGGTGACGCTGGAAGTGAGAACCATGCGTCATAGGACCGCGGCGCTGACCCCAGCGCTTGATGCGACCCTGGAAGCCCTTACCCTTGGAGGTACCGATGACGTCGACCTTCTCGACATCAGCGAAATCAGCGACGGTGACGACCTCGCCGACCTTGTGCTCCTCGCCGTTCTCGACGCGGACCTCACGAAGGAAACGGACAGGCTCGACGCCAGCCTTGGCGAAGTGACCAGCCATGGGCTTGTTCACGTTCTTGGCCTTGATGTCGCCGAAACCGATCTGGACGGCGTCATAGCCGTCGGTTGCCTGAGTTTTAACCTGCGAGACAGCGCAGGGGCCAGCCTGGATGACCGTGACGGGAACGACGTTGTCGTCCTCGTCCCAAACCTGGGTCATGCCAATCTTGCGGCCGAGAATCATGCTGATCAAGATATGATCCCAACTCTCGCGTGGTCTTGGGACAATGCGTACACCACCGAGCGTACGCCCCTAGAGGACCACTACTTACACGACGTGCTCCCCAGCCTTGTATTTCGCCCGGACTACCTGACAACCCTATTAAGCAGGCATTTTGTCCAGCCAGAATACTCCCCTGGTTACACACAGCTGTTTAGTATACACGGCTGCGGGCGTATCCATCGAGATTCATATTTCACTCACATTGTTTACGCAGGTAAAGTGCTTGGAGTCGCCTGAGCTTGGCAGAGGGGCGGCGAAATATATTAAGTTTGCTGCTCTACAGTCC
>CAUHIY010000105.1:0-6214 GCA_959606405.1 uncultured Collinsella sp.
CTCGTGGGGTGAGGGACAGGCAAAAATCGTTATCTTGATTGCGGTGTGTAGGGAAGATCGGCAGCGATTCATGGAAATATACAATGCGCTCGTCAAATCCCTCTGCGACGAAATCAAAGCATCAAAAATGGCAAAGGCGCAATCCCTCGAAGAGTTCTTGGAGTTCATCACACTGAGATGATGGGGGCACCGATTTCATCGATGCCCCCATCAAGTTAATCAGCCTTTTTGGCAAATCGCGTCACACGTACTTTCGACGATTGTTCGACACGGCCGCCGAAATGCACTGCAATCTAATCGTGATACTCGCCGCGATCCCACTTCTCGATGAACTCGTCAAAGAAGCGCTGGTCAGCTTGAGCCTCAGCGTCGGCCTTATTGCAGGCATCGATCTTGGCAATCAGGGCATCGCACTCGGGCGTGGACTCATACTCGGCCTCAAGGAACGCGAGCATGATGTCGGTCATCAGGAACTCGCCGGTGATCTTCCCGCCGAAGCCGATGACGTTGGCGTTGAGCTCGCGACGGGCGTACAGGGCGCTCGTCATGTCGCGGACCAAGGCGCAACGGGCGCCGAGAACCTTGTTCACGAGTTGGTGATACCAATGCTGGCGCCGCACAGGGCCACGCCAAAGTCGGCCTTGCCGCTGGCAACAGCCTCGCCCACAGCCCTACCGTAGATGGGATAGTGCGTATGGGTGTGGCCGTAAGGACCGCTTCACAAGCGCCTGACCGTCTCCACGCAGGATCGCCGCATCAATGTCAACGTCGCCGCCAAGCAGGCCATCGCGCAAAGCGCCATCGAGCTCGTCAATGACGGCGACACGCTGCTCGTCGACTCGGGCACCACGGCGCTCGAGTTCGTGCGCACGCTCGACCTGCGCTCCGGCATCACGGTCATCACTGCCGACATCACCATCGCCGACTTCATCGACGAGAGCCTACCCTCGGTCGATGTCGTCATGCTGGGCGGGGCGCTGCGCAAAGGCCATCGTTATCTGTACGGTCCACTTACCATGCAGGCGCTCCAAATGGTCCATGCCGATCTGGCCGTCATGTGCCCTGGCGCTTTTGTTCCCGGCTGCGGCTTTACGACCGACTTTCCGCAGATGGCCGAGACCAAAACGGCTATGATCGCCGCAGCCCATCAAAGCGTCGCCCTCATGGACGCTAGCAAGGTTAACGGACGCGGCATGTACCGCTTTGCCGAGCTGACTGATGTCGACACCATCGTGATGGACCGTGACCCCGATCATGCCGTCGCCACCTCAATCGCCGAGGCCACCGACAGCGCACGTCCAGCCCTCATCATCGCCGGCGCTTAAACAAAAACCACCACAAAGGTGCCTGTCCCCTTTGTGGTGGTTGTGATGGCTGAGCGTCAAAAGTGAGCGTGTCGCTACTTGGACAGCTCGTCGGCGAGGGCCTCGATCTGGGCGCGCGAGGCTTCGTTGAGCGAGCCCAGCACAGTCACCTTGTTCTGCGTCAGGGTGATGTCCTTCATGCCCTCGAGCTCCTTGGTCATAACCTTGGCAGCCGCGGGTGCCCAAGAGCCGGCCTCGACGAGCGCCACCGTACGGTTCTGGTAGGCGTGCTCGGCGAGCGTATGGATGAAGGTGCTCATGCACGGGAAGATCTCGCCCTGATAGGTGATGGAGGCGAGCACCAGACGGTCGTAGCGGAACGCATCCTCAACGGCCTCGGCCATGTCGTCACGAGCCAGGTCAAAGACGGAGACCTTCTGGCCGCGAGCCTCAAGCGCAGATGCGAGCTCCTCGACGGCAGCCTTCAGATGCCCGTACACGCTCGCATAGGCAATCGTGATACCCTCGTCCTCGGGCTGATAGCTCGACCAGGTGTTATAGGTGTCGAGGTAGTAGCCCAGGTTCTCAGTCAGCACGGGGCCGTGGAGCGGGCAGATAATCTGGATGTCCAGGTCGGCGGCCTTCTTGAGGACGGCCTGCACGAACTTGCCGAACTTACCGACGATGCCAAAGTAGTAACGGCGCGCTTCGCAAGCCCAGCCCTCGGGATCCTCGATGTCGTTGGCGCCAAACTTGCCAAAACCGTCGGCACTAAAGAGCACCTTGTCGGTGGACTCGTAGGAGAAGAGCACCTCGGGCCAGTGAACATTGGGGGCACCGACAAAGGTTAGGCTGTGGCCGCCCAGGTCGAGCACGTCGCCATCTTTGACGACCATCTTGCGCTCGGGGAAGTCGGTGCCAAAGTAGTTGACCATCATACGGAAGGCGCCCATGCTGGCAACAATCTGCGCCTGGGGATAGCGCTCCATAAAGGCGGCGATGCCGGCGGAGTGATCGGGCTCCATGTGATGGACGATCAGGTAGTCGGGCGTGCGGCCATCGAGCACGGCCTCGAGGTTGCCGAGCCACTCGTCAACAAAACCGCCGTCGACTGAATCGGCGACAGCGATCTTTTCGCCCAAGATAACGTAGCTGTTGTATGCCATGCCGTTCTCGGACACATCGTACTGGCCCTCGAACAGGTCAATGTCGTGATCGTTAACGCCAATGTAGCGGATATCCTTGGTGATCTCCATCAGGCAAAGCCTCCTAGATAGACAAAAGAGCCCGTCTATCATAGCACTCGTCTTCATAGCCACGGCTATCTGCCAGCATCCTTATCGATTGTTATTGAGGCGGAATATATCGCCATTGAACTGCAAAAACTATGTGCGCGGAGCTGCCGTGGTATGTCGAACGATAAGCTGGCCGGGAATACGAATGGCAACGGTTTTGTCCGTTGCCCCCGCCTTGGGAACCGCGTGCTCGAACACCTCGCGTCCACGCTGATGCAAATCGAATCGAACGGTCGTGAGCTCGTTGTGTGCCACAAAATCATCGAGCGAATCGTCGACGCCCACCACGCTCACGTCCTCGGGCACGCGCAGACCGCTATCGCGCAGCGCTGCAATCGCGCCATTTGCCATCTGGTCGTTTGCCGCGTAAATCGCCGTCATGGTGCGATCGTGCTCGGCCAGGTACCTGCCGGCCTCGTAGCCGCTGTTGGCAGACCAGTCGCCCTCGAGCGGCTCTGCCGGCTCGATGTGTTTACGCTCGAGTGCATCCTGCCAACCGGCGCGACGAAATTGCTCGTCGATCGAGAATGACGGGCCGCCAATATAGCGAATCTGCTCGTGCCCTAGCTCAAACAGGTGATCCATAAGCAATAGCGAGCAGCCGTAATGGTCGGAATCGACCGTGGTCACCCGCGGGTGCGCGTACATGGTAACGATGACCGTGCCAATGCCCGGCAGTGGATCAAACGTCTCAAAATCGGGCGCCATGCGACTCATACCGATGATGATGCCGTCCACCGGCAATGCGGCCATACGACGCGTGGCCTCGGCAAGCGAAAACTCCTCGGTCTTGGACATCTCGACCAGCGTGATGGCGCAATTATGCTCGCGAGCAGCGCTGGCGATGCCGTCGATCATTGAGAGGTTGCCGAACTTGGTGACATCGTTGACGCACAGGCCGACCGAATGATAACGGCCGTCGCGCAGCGAGCGACCGGCATAACTCGGACGAAAGCCGAGCTTTTGCATAGCGGCCTGTACGCGCTGGCGCGTCTGCTCGTTAACGTTAGGCAAGCCGTTGGCGACGCGCGAAACCGTCTGCTGCGAAACGCCGGCAGCGCGGGCGACGTCGGCCATGGAGACCGGACGCGAACTGGTATCGTTGGACGGGCGCCTTGCCACAGGATCACCTTCACCCTTGCGAGATCTGAATAGCGTGAATGCCGGCCCGGGCAGAAATACATCCCGCGCCGAGGCCCGCTATCGTCGGACGCATGTTAACGTACTCTACTTTTTCTATCTGCATCTCTTCTGCTTTATAAGTCCATACGGCAGTACCGTTCACGGCTGTATTTCTACCGATTACCAGATTCTCAAAAAGTGACAAGCGATGTGTTATGAGTACGTTAACATAGCCCGTAACGTGCGGTATCGTGAATACTTGATTCATGCCGCTTTAAGTTGTTAACGTACTCATAACGACGCAAAACTCGCCCGTGCGCGCCAAGGAAAGGACTCCCATGACCACCCCCGACGAAAAGACATTCGCCACGCTCACCAAGCTGTTTGAGGAGGAGTTTGGCCCCATTGGCGACCGCCAGGTGCTCTACGTGCACGCGCCCGGGCGCTCCGAGATCAGCGGCAACCACACCGATCACGAGGGCGGCCACGTTATCGCCGGCTCGCTCGATGTCGCCGTTGACGGTATCGCCGTGGCCACCGACTCCAACAAGGTCCGCGTCGCCGACGAGGGCTACCCCACATTTGAGATCACGCTCGACACGCTGGATGTTCAAGAGTCCGAGAAAGGCACGTCCGCAAGCCTCGTGCGCGGTATGGCCCACGAGGTCGCAGCCCTTGGCGTTGAGCCCCAGGGCTTCGACTTCGCCTTCACCTGCTCCGTCCCCTCGGGCGGCGGCCTATCCAGCTCCGCTGCCGTCGAGGCCGCGTACGGTCGTGCCATGGAGACGCTCTGGGGCGCGCCCGCGATTGAGCCCGTCGCACTCGCCCAGATGAGCCAGCGCACCGAGAACAACTACTATGGCAAGCCCTGCGGTCTTATGGACCAGGCCGCCGTTTGCTTGGGCGGCCTCGCCTACATGGACTTTGAGGACCAGGCTCAGCCTAAAACCCAGAAGCTCGAGCTCAACTTTGAGGATCACGGTTATGCGCTCGTGCTCGTTAAGGTCGGTGCCGACCACGTGGCCGCCACCGACGACTACGCCGCCGTTCCGCGCGAGATGCAGGACGTCGCTGCCGAGTTTGGCAAGGCACGCCTGTGCGAGGTAAACGTGGCGGACTTTGACGCCAAGCTCCCCGAGCTGCGCGCCAAGCTGGGCGACCGCGCCTGCCTGCGCGCCGTTCACTACTGGTACGAAAACGGCCTGGTCGATAAGCGCTGGGCTGCCCTGAACGCCGGCGACATCGATCAGTTCCTGGTCCTGACGCGCGAGTCCGGCGCCAGCTCTGCCATGTACCTACAGAATGTCGTTGCCAAGCTGGGCTCCGAGCAGCCCTCGATGTATGCCCTGGCACTGGCCGAGCACGTGCTCGACGGCCGTGGCGCCGTCCGTATCCACGGTGGCGGCTTTGGTGGCACCATCCAGGCCTTCGTGCCGCTCGACCTGGTCGACACCTTTATCACCAAGATGAACGGCTGGCTGGGCGAGGGCTCTGCCCGCCACTACGCAATTTCTGACAAGGGGGCTTACGCGGCATGGCTGTAATGACTGACGTGCGCGAGGCCGCGCAGAACCTGATCGAGTACGCTATCCACCGATCGATGATCGGCCAGGACGATCGCATCTGGGCGTATAACACCATTCTCGAGTGCATCGGTGCTACGGGCCCGGCGCTCGACATGGCCTGGGCGCTCCAGGTCGAAAAACTCTCGCTCTTGCACCCCGACACCCTGCCCAACTTTGACCTTGAAGGCACACTTGCCGCGCTTGCCGAGGCGGCTGTTGCCAACGGCGCCGCCGAGGACACGGCATCGGGCCGCGACCGCATCGCCATGCGCATCATGGGCGCGCTCATGCCAAGGCCTTCGGTTGTAAACGAGGAGTTCAACGGACGCATGGGCGTCAACGAGCCCCGCGCCGCGACCGACTGGTTCTACGGCCTGTGCTGCGACGCCGGCTACGTGCGCCGTGCCGCCATCGCGCGCAACATCAAATGGAGCACCCCCACCAACTGGGGCGACCTCGAGATTACCATCAACCTGTCAAAGCCCGAAAAGGACCCGCGCGATATTGCCGCGGCCGGCGCCGCCAAAAACACGGGCGAGAAGTATCCCGCCTGCCAGCTCTGCATCGAAAACGAAGGCTATCCCGGACGCTCCGCTGCAGCCGACGGCGGCGCCCATCCCGCCCGCCAGAATCTGCGCGTTATCCCCATTAAGCTCGACGGCGAGCGCTGGGGCTTCCAATACAGCCCGTACGCGTACTTTAACGAGCACTGCATTGCCATGAGCTCCGAGCATCGTCCGATGCACGTCGACCGCAAGGGGCTGACCTGCCTGCTCGACTTTGTCGACCTGTTCCCGCACTACTTCATTGGCTCCAACGCCGACCTGCCCATCGTGGGCGGCTCGATTCTGTCGCACGACCACTTCCAGGGCGGCGCGCACGAGTTCCCCATGATGCACGCCGCCGAGGTCTCGCAGTTTAGCGTGCC
>CAUHIY010000106.1:0-6198 GCA_959606405.1 uncultured Collinsella sp.
GAGGACATGGCCATGGACTTCATGGACATCCGCAAGCGTATCTTCACCTTCCCCGAGATGGGCAAGAAGGCCTACTTCGTCGCCGTCCCGACCTCTTCGGGTACCGGCTCCGAGTGCACGCCGTTCGCCATCATCACCGACAAGGAGACCGGCATCAAGTGGCCGCTCGCCGACTACGCGCTGCTCCCGAAGATGGCAATCGTCGACGCTGACAACTGCATGACCGCCCCGAAGGGCCTCACCGCAGCTTCCGGTATTGACGTCATGACCCACGCCATCGAGTCCTACGTCTCCATCATGGCTTCCGATTACACCAAGGGCCTCTCCGAGCGCGCCGCAAAGCTCGTCTTCGAGAACCTCCCGAGCTCCTTCACCAACGGTGCCAAGGATCCGCACGCTCGCGAGGAGATGCACAACGCATCCTGCATGGCCGGTATGGCATTCGGTAACGCCTTCCTGGGCCTCAACCACTCCATGGCCCACAAGCTCGGCGCTTTCCACCATCTGCCCCACGGCCTCGCAAACGCAGTCATCCTGACCCGCGTCATGCGTTACAACGCCGCCGAGGCTCCTGTCAAGATGGGAACCTTCTCTCAGTATCCTTACCCCAACGCGCTGCACAACTACGCCGAGATGGCTCGTTACTGCGGTATCGACGGCAAGGACGACCGTGAGGTCTTCGAGAACTTCATCACCAAGCTCACCGAGCTCTGCGACTTCATCGGCGTCAAGAAGACCATTGCCGACTACGGTGTCGACGAGAAGTACTTCCTCGACACCCTCGACGAGATGACCGAGCAGGCATTCAACGACCAGTGCACCGGCGCCAACCCGCGCTACCCGCTCATGAGCGAGATCAAGGAGCTCTACCTGGACGCCTACTACGGCCGCGAGCCCCAGGATTACGCCGTCTGCTAGTTTTAGCACGGTTTTTAACGGCGGGGGTGCACGGGTGTTTCACACACCCCCGCCGTCGCTTCTATCGCATCGTTGAAAGGATGCAACCATGCTGCTACCCGATTCCAAGACCGAGCTCGTCCGCCGTGGCAACAAGGTCGTTTACGACCTGGGCGACAAGATCGTCAAGGTCTTTAACGAGACCAAGCCTGTCTCCGACGTGTTCAACGAGGCTTTGAATCTTGCCCGCATCAATGAGTGCGGCATCCGCAGCCCCAAGGCGCTCGAGGTTTCCCAGCTCGAGAACGCCAACGGCTGGGCGCTCGTGACCGAGAAGGTTCCGGGCACCACCCTTGCCGAGAAGATGACTGCCGAGCCCCAGCGCTTTGGTGAGTACCTCGAGATGTTCGTCGACCTCCAGATCGAGATCCACGGCTACACCTCCCCGCTGCTCAACCGTCAGCGCGACAAGTACGCCCGCATGATCGACAGCCTTGATCAGCTCAATGCCACCACGCGCTACAACCTTCAGGAGCGTCTGGACGGCATGACCAAGGAGTTCAAGGTCTGCCACGGCGACTTCAACCCCTCCAACGTCATCGTCGGCGACGACGGACAGCTCTATGTGTGCGACTGGGCACACGCCACCCAGGGCTCCCCTGCTGCCGACGTTGCCACCACCTACCTGCTCTTTGCCCTCAACAGCAAGGATCAGGCTGAGGCCTACCTGGAGCTCTACTGCGACCGCGCCGACATGCCCATGCAGGTCGTGCGTCAGTGGACGAGCATCGTCGCCGCTTCCGAGCTCGCTCGTAAGCGCAACGTGAACGATGAGTTCCTGAAGAACTGGATCGACGTCGTCGATTATCAGTAATATCTGAGCGATTTATTTCGCATCGGAGGCACAAGGAAAACCCCGCAGCTCGCATGGGCTGTGGGGTTTTCCTTTTAGATATCGAGGATGCCACAAGATAAAAGGACGGCCCCGCATCTCCCCGATCTGGAGAAATGCGGGGCCGTCCCGTATATCGAACTACAAGCGAAATCGTCGATTAACGGCGTGCTGCCTTCACAAGCTCGGCGACCTTGGCGACGACCTCGTCGATCGCCACATCCTCGCGCTCACCCGTGGCACGGTCCTTGAGCTCAACGGTGCCACTCTTAAGGCCACGCTTACCCAGAACGACCTGATACGGGAAGCCCATAAGGTCGTTGTCGGCAAACTTAAAGCCAGGACGCTCGTCGCGGTCGTCGACGACAACCTCGATACCCTCGGCGCACAGGCCATCAACGATCTGCTCGCAGACGGTAGCGCACTCCTCCTTCTTGGGATCGAGCGGAATCACCGCGACCTCGTACGGGGCAACGGAGACCGGCCAGACGATACCGTGCTCGTCGTTGTGCTGCTCCACGATGGCAGCGAGCGAGCGGGACACACCAACGCCGTAGCAGCCCATGATGAGCGGCTTCTCCTTGCCGTCCTCGTCCATAAAGGTGGCACCCATGGCCTCGGAATACTTGGTGCCCAGCTGGAAGACCTGGGAGACCTCGATGCCGCGGGCTGCGGAGAGCGGCTTGCCGCAGTGCGGGCAGGGATCGCCGGCAACGACGGTGACCAGGTCGGCCCACTCGTCGACGGTAAAGTCGCGCTCGGGGCAGGCACCGGTAAAGTGATAGTCGACCTCGTTGGCGCCGCAGGCCCACTGCTTGGACTCACGCAGGCTCTCGTCGCACACCAGACGAATGCCCTCGGGCAGGTTAACCGGTCCGATAAAGCCCTTATGCAGACCATAAGTCTGGAGCTCCTCGTCGGTCATCATGCGATAGCCCTTGCCAAAGACATGCTCGGCCTTGCAGTCATTGAGCTCGTGGTCGCCCGGAACAATGGCCACGACCGGCTTGCCCTCGGCGTCGATGAGTGCCAGCGACTTGCGCGTGCCGTTCTCGGGGAACCCAAAGAACTTAGCAACTGCCTCAATGGTGCCCATGCCCGGAGTCTCGACCTTGGCAAGCGTACCGTCGCCAGGACCCTCGGTCACGACGACCTTGGTGCTTGCAGCCTCGTCATCGGCGGCAAAACCGCAGTCATCGCAATAGACGAGCGAAGCCTCGCCAGCATCGGCCAGCGCCATGTACTCGACGGAGGTATCGCCACCGATCTCACCGGAGTCGGCAACAACGGGCAGGGCCTTGATATAGCAGCGCTCGCAGATGTTAGCGTAGGCCTGCTTCATCTTGTCATACTCCTCCTGCAGGCTCTCCTGCGTGGCGGAGAAGCTGTAGGCGTCCTTCATGATGAACTCGCGACCGCGCATCAGGCCAAAGCGGGGGCGGAACTCGTCGCGGAACTTGTCCTGAATGTGGTACAGGTTGACGGGCAGCTGCTTGTAGGAGCGCAGCTCGTTGCGCACCAGGGCCGTGACGGTCTCCTCGTGCGTGGGGCCCAGGACGAACTCGCGACCATGACGGTCGTCAAAGCGCACAAGCTCCTTGCCATAGGCATCGATACGGCCGGACTCACGCCACAGCTCGGCATCGACCATGATGGGCATCATAAGCTCCTGGGCGCCGGCAGCGTCCATCTCGTCGCGCACGATATTCTCGATCTTACGGATCGAGCGCCAAGCAAGCGGCAGGTAGGAATACAGGCCGGCGGCCTCCTTGCGGATCATGCCGGCACGGAGCAGCAGGCGGTGACTGGCGAGCTCAGCGTCCGCCGGATCCTCTTTAAGCGTCGGCGCATAGAGCTTAGACATATACATTGCTCGGGTCATTTATTTCTCCTCAATAAGCTTGTCGACCTCTGCCATAAGCGCGTCGACAATTTGGTCCTCAGCTACTTTACCAATGATCTGGCCATGCGAAAAGAGCAGAGCCTGACCACGTCCGCTGGCAACGCCCAGGTCGGCATCAGAAGCCTCACCGGGGCCATTAACGGCACATCCCATGACGGCAATCGAAAGCGGCGCGGCATAGTTCTTAAGCCGCTCGGTGACCTCCTCGGCGATGGGAATCAGGTTAACCTGGCAGCGGGCGCACGTGGGGCACGAGACAATCTCGGGACCACGGCGGCGCAGGCCCAGCGACTGCAAAATTCCCCAGGCGACCGGCGGCTCCTCAACCGGATCGGCTGTGAGCGACACACGCATGGTGTCGCCAATGCCTTCGGAAAGCAAGATACCCAAGCCTACAGAGCTCTTGATAGTGCCCTGGAGCTTGGTCCCCGCCTCCGTCACGCCCAGGTGAAGCGGAACGTGGGAAATCTCACGCGACAGGGCTCGATAGGTATCAAGCGTCGTTTGCACGCTATGGGCCTTGGCAGAAAGCACAATGTTCGTAAAGCCGCGGTCCTCAAAGTGCTTGACGAAGCGCTCGCTCGACATCACGAGCTTCTCGGGCTGCGTAAGCTCGTCGCGCTCGGCGATATCCTGCTCGAGTGAGCCGGCGTTCACGCCAATGCGAATCGCGCACCCAGCGGCGCCCGCGGCATCGATCACGGCATCGACCTTGGCCCAATCGCCGATATTACCGGGATTGATGCGGAGCTTGGCGGCACCGGCCTCCACAGCGCCAATGGCCAGCTTGTGGTTAAAGTGGATATCGGCAACGATTGGCACCGGAGACTCGGCACAGATGGTGCGGAAACCCTCAAGCGCGGCCTCGGTGGGCACGCTCACACGCACGATATCGCAGCCAGCCTGCGCCAACGCGCACACTTGCGCAAGCGTTGCCTGGGCATCAGCGGTATCGGTGCAGGTCATGGATTGGACCACCACCGGCGCGCCGCCACCGATCTGCACACCGCCCACATGCACGGGGCGCGTCAACTCGCGAGGCAAAGGATGGGATAAAGACAATCCAAACACTCCCCTACAGAATAAATCGAAGGATGTCGGAACGAAGCATATAGACAAACAGCAGCGCAAAGAGCGCGATGCCCACATAGCTCACAATCGTCTGGACCTTGAGAGGTAGCTCGCGGCCCGCAATCTTTTGAATGATCTCGATGACCAGCTTGCCGCCATCGAGTGGTGGGATGGGCAGCAGGTTCATAAAGCCAAGCGAGAACGAAATGAGAGCGGCAAACGAAAGGAACGTGGCAGGGCCGGCAGCAGCAGCCTGTGAGGACATAACGCTAATACCCACGATCGAAGAAGACTGATCGAGAATCTCCATCGTATGCTGCGGCTGGAGCAGGCGCATCACGCCCTCCGCTGTCTGCACGACATAGGAGAAAGACAGGCGAGCCGACGTGATGGGGTCTAAACGGACCACCTGCGTAGAGGCATACACACCTAGGCGCTCCTCCTCCTTGAGTGCAACCGTGGTCGAATGCTGCTTGCCGTCACGCTCGTACTCGATGGCGATATCGTCCTTACCGGCGGCCTTGCCGATGGCATCGTAAACGTCCATCCAGGTAGAGCACGATACTCCGTCAACCGAAAGGATCGCGTCGCCGCCCTCGATACCCGCCTTGGCGGCAATAGAACCCTCGTCAACCTGACCGATCACGTTGGTATCCATCGGCACGGTGACACCCGCAATAGAGTAGATGCTCATAAGCAGCAAAAAGCCCGTCAGGATATTGACGAGAATGCCCGCGAGCAGCATAAAGGCGCGCTTGAGAAAACCCTGGCCCAGATAGGTATGCGAACGCTCTTGCGCCAAGAAATCAGCCTCGCCGCACGGCAGCTCCCACACATCGCCCTCGGCAGTCGCATGCTCTCGATCGAACCGGCGGCCGTCAAAGGTGGTGTAACCCGCAGCGTCTCGAGGCAGTGTCTGATACTTGGTGGGATAGTAGCTCGGTGAGGGCTTCTCCCCTTCCTCATACCAAGGTGCGATGGAGCCCCAACCCAGCAACAGAGCACAAGCCTCGAGCACATCCTCCTCGGAAAGCTCGAGCTCGACAGCAAGGTCGGCCACGGTCACGCGACCATGACGGTAGATAGCCGCGAGCACGCGATCGGCGCACGAGACATCGGTCGGATCCATACCGCAGATGGCAGCGTAGCCACCCAGCAGCAGCGGGGTCACGCCAAACTTGGTTCCAATGCGACGCGACGTGTAATGGATGTCAAAGCGGCATGGCAGGCCCAAAAAGAACTCGGTCACACGGACGCCGCAGGCACGCGCCGCCAAAAAGTGGCCGCCCTCGTGCAAAAACACGAGGACGGAAAGCATCAGCAGGCCCCAAAAGACCGATGAAAGAACGCTCAGAACAGTATCCATAAAACGAAAAAGCAATCCTTATGGGTTAGGAACGGGTTGCGGCGAGTACCTGCGCAGCCTTTTCACGCG
>CAUHIY010000107.1:0-6148 GCA_959606405.1 uncultured Collinsella sp.
TCCTTGTTCCCTACGAATCCGGGCGGTGGGCCTTCGCCACCGTCGGTCAAATCAATCTATCCACATGAAACCGTCAGGACGCATCAAGCCCCTTCTCTCCGTTTTTCGCCCGTCATGAACTACTTGGTAGATTGTAAGGCATGTCCCACACATCTACTAAAGCAAAATCCACCACAAAGGTGCCTGGCCCCTCTGTGGTGAAAATGACGTTTGCCCAGATAAAACCTGCCAAAATAAACCTGTCCCTATTTGGCAGGTTTTAGGCCAGATGATCTTGGATGAGATCGCAGATGGCTCGGGCGTCGTTGATGTTGATGGCTCGGGTCGCAAAGCCGGCGTCGAAGGCTTGGCGTGCCAGGGCCTCGTTGCAGGCAAGGGCCAGCGTGTGACCGTCGACCAGGTCGAGCGAGCTCTTGCCGCGCAGACGGTCGACGCCGGAGCGCGCGACCACGATGTTGTCGAAGCCCTCGGTCTTGTAGCCCTCGATGATCACCACGTCGACATCGTTGTAGCGCGACAGCAGCTCGCGCGCGGGCATCTCGTCCTCCTCGCGCGTGTCGGCGTACTCCGCCCAGCGCGTGGCGCAGATGAGGCCCACGTGCTTGGATCCGGCCTGGTGATGGCGCCACGTATCCTTAGCAGGCACATCGATATCGAAGCCGTGATGCCCATGATGCTTGAGCGAACCCACGCGCAGGCCGCGGCGGGTGAGCTCGGCGATAACCTTCTCGACGAGCGTGGTCTTGCCCGAGTTTTGATAGCCGATAAACGCGATCGCGGGGACGGCCGAAGTGGGAGCTGCAGGCGCGACGGCGACGGGTGCGCTCGCGGGCGCGGCACCGTCAGCGGCCACAGACTCAACAGCAGCGGCCTGACGCTCTGCGCGATCCCACACGCCCGAGCGGCCACCCTCCTTGTGCAACAGGCGCACGTCGACGATCTCCATGCCGCGATCGACCGCCTTGCACATGTCATAGATCGTAAGGCACGCGGCACTCGCGCCGGTCAGCGCCTCCATCTCGATACCCGTCTTGCCCGTCACGCCGGCCGTAACCAGCACGTGAAAGCCAACCTGCCCGTCCGCGCGCGCCGGCGCCCAGCCCTCGGGCATGTCCTCGGCCGGCGTCCCCGCCGGAGCGATGGGCGCAATGTCGCACTTGCTCTTGGTAATGAGCAGCGGATGGCACATGGGGATGATGTCGCTCGTGCGTTTGATGGCCATGATGCCCGCCACGCGCGCGCAGGCAAGCACGTCGCCCTTTTTGGCGCGGTCCTGCAGCACCATGGCCTGCGTCTCGGGGTGCATGAGGATGGTGCCCTCGGCGATGGCAATGCGATGAGTCTCGGCCTTGTCGGATACGTCGACCATGCGTACCTCGCCCTTGGCGTCCACGTGCGTCAGCTCGTCGCGACGGGCGTCACGGGCGGGCTCGGCGACAGCGCTGACAGACGGCTGCGCGGACGCGTCGGCGTTACCAGCATTCGCCGCAGCCGTGACTTTGTGGGCAGACATCGCGGCCCTGCGAGCGGCCTTGGTGGCATCGGCGTACCTGCTCTTGGCCATATGATCATCCTCCGATTTGGGACATAAATCGTTGCGTGCCCTCAATTATCGCGTGTTCCTGCGGTTTGTGGGCCACGGCATCGCGCCAAATCGAAAGTACCTGCATATCATCACCACGGCGCAGCGCCTCACGCACCGAATACTCGGCATCGCTAAACAGGCACGGGCGCACGTTTCCGTCGGCCGTCAGGCGCAGACGGTTGCAATTCGCACAAAAATGATTGGACATGGCGCTGATGAAGCCGACCGTTCCCGCCGCGCCCGGAAAGTGCCAATAGCGCGCAGGGCCCGCGCCGGCAGGAGCGTCGTTGGTGTCGAGCGGCTCGAGCTCGCCCAGCCCCGTCGCTGCGACCCCGGCATTGATGCGCGCCCGCAGCTCGTCGCTCGGCACGGTGTCGCTCGCGTCCCACAGCTCGGGATTGAGCGCGGGCGCATGCGGGTCCACGGCGCAATGCGAGCTCGTGTGTTCGTCGCCAATGGGCATGTATTCGATAAAGCGCAGGTGGATGGGGCGGTCGAGCGTGAGCCGCGCGAGGGCCGCCACATCCTGGTTGAGCCGGCGCACAACAACGCAGTTGACCTTAACGGGCTCAAAGCCCCAAGCCAGCGCTGCGTCGATGCCCGCCATGGTCTGCTCGAGTCGACCCAGGCGCGTGATCTTTCCAAACAGCGTAGGGTCGAGCGTGTCGAGCGAGATGTTGACGCGGTTAAGCCCAACGTCTTTGAGCTGCGGCGCCAGCTTGGGCAGCAGGGCGCCGTTGGTGGTGAGCGAGATATCCTCGATCTGCGGAATCGCGCGGATGTCGCGAATGAGCGGGATAATACGGCGGCTGACCAGCGGCTCGCCGCCCGTCAGGCGCACGCGGCGAATGCCCTCTCCCGCCACCAGACGCACAAAACGGGCGATTTCCTCGGCGCTGAGCAGCTCGTCATGCGCGCGGGGTGCCACGCCATCGGCCGGCATGCAATAGATGCAGCGGAAATTGCACTTGTCGGTAACGGCAATGCGCAGGTAGTTGATATCGCGGCCAAAGCCGTCGTGTTGCACGTGCCCGTCCACGCAGCCCTCCCCTCACGCGGCGTTTTATTCTTCGGAAAACATAATACCCCACGCGAGAATCATGCCGACACCCGTACGACAGGACAGGTTGCTTTGAGCAAAACGGACTTTCCAAGCCCATCCTCAACACAGACCATCACAACATTCGATGCTTTTCCCATTTTTGGCGAAAAACGTCGAATGTTGTGATGATTTGCCTGCCCACGGCACCCCGTAGAAGGACCAAAGCGCCCCTAAAGGCCGCCGTCCCAGTGCCGAATCACGAATTCTCGCAGGTCGTTCTGCCGCTTCTGGAACGCTTCGCTTCGGTCGCACTTAAGGCCCATAGCGAGTGCGATGGCGTTCATCGCCCGGTGCAATTGCAGCTGGTGGGCAAACTGAGTCCCGGTGAGGACGATCATCCTAAAGCCCAGCGCGCTCAGCACGGTCATACGCTCCGCATCCGACGCGCTGCGTTGTTTATCAAGATGGTCCGAGCCGTTGTACTCGATGCCCGTACCGCTCGCAGGTGCATATACATCGATCTCGAAATACCCGGCCTTAGCGAGATATTTGAACTCGCTGGAAACATCGACCCGATGGTTGAGCTCGATCTTGGCGTATCCCAGCCCGCCCTGGGAACGTTTTGCTACGACCATGATTGCGGTGGCCGTCTCCATGGGCGACCGCGCGCCATCGTGCACGCGCTTGAGCACGGCGGCCGCGCGTATAGCCCCCTGACGAGATCGGTTCTCATTGCAATAGGCAATCAAGTCGGCAACGGTATACCTCTGCCCCATCTCGATATAATCGCCTGTCGACAGATGATTCAAATGGTATCGGGCACAGATTTCGTAGCCATATTCCAGCTGCTCGGGCTCACTCATCCACGAACCCGCTTGGACAAAGCACATGACCTCATCAACCACCAGAAGGCCCTCTGCCACCTCGATAAGATGGCCTGGAGGTATCGGCGCCCCAAACACGTGGCACCTAAATCCAGCCGGCGTCGAGCGCTCAAAATCGAAGTTGACGAGCGTGTCGATATGATCAAGCTCTTCTCGTGGAATACCGAGCGAAACCAGATAGTCGGTAACAATCCCGACAGCCGTTGAAGCCCTCAGCCCCTTGGCATCGAGTCCCAATTTGGGCAGGCTCGCGGTCGGCTCCGCCTCGTTAGCAAGCGAGTCCTCATCGTATAGGCTGCTTGCTCGCGAGAGCGGCTCGGACGGGCGCGCCACGTTGTGGTACAGCCAGGCAGTCTTATGGGACAGGACGATCGGCAGGTCCATGGGCCCTCCAATGGAGTCGGATAACCAACCTTATTCCCCTGCCCACGGGTCCGCACACCTTCGTGCGCAAGAAAGCGATTCCACCCGATCGAGTGACATAAAAACCATCACAACATTCGATGCTTTTCCCGATTTTGGCAAAAAGCGTCGAATGTTGTGATGGTTTGAGGCGAGATGGGGGGGCGCAGAGGGGTCAAAGCATCGTGCTCGAACGGGTTAATCCAACTCTTTTAAGCCATGCGCCAGCTGCCAGTACTCGCCGTGCTGGGCGAGCAGCTCTTCGTGCGTGCCGCGCTCGATGATGCGGCCGTGTTCGAGGACCATGATGGCATCGGCGTCGCGGACGGTGGATAGGCGGTGCGCGATCATAAACGTGGTGCGTCCGCGCATGATGCGGTCCATACCGCGCTCGATGAGCTTTTCGGTGCGCGTGTCGATACTCGAAGTGGCCTCGTCCAGGATGAGCACCGGCGGATCGGCGACGGCGACGCGCGCGATGGCGAGCAGCTGGCGCTGGCCCTGCGACAGGTTGGCACCGTCGGCCGTGACCGGTGTGTCGTAGCCTCTAGGCAGGCGGCGGATAAACGAATCCGCGCAGGCGGCCTCGGCGGCGGCGCGCACCTCCTCGTCGGACGCGTCGAGCTTGCCAAAGCGAATGTTCTGCGCAATGGTGCCGCTAAACAGGTGCGTGTCCTGCAGCACAATGCCGAGCGACCCGCGCAGGCTGGCCTTGGCAATGTGCTTGACGTCGATGCCGTCGTACGTGATCTCGCCGTCATCGACTTCGTAGAAGCGGTTGATGAGGTTAGTGATGGTCGTCTTTCCGGCGCCCGTCGAGCCCACAAACGCGATCTTTTGCCCCGGCTTGGCAAACAGGTTGAGATCCGTGAGCACACGGGTGCCCGGCACGTAGGAAAAGTCCACGGCATGGAAGCGCACGTCGCCGGCAAGCGGGACTAAGCCGCACGTGAGCTCGGTGCCGTCGGCAGCCACCGCACGGCCCGACTCATCAACGGCAGCCACATCATGCAAGTGCCCGTACGCGCCCACGCCCTGGCCCTCGGGAATCTTCCACGCCCACGCGGCGTCGCCCGTCTGCACCAGCTCCACGCAGCCCTCGTCCACCTCGGGCTTAAGGTCCATAGCCGCAAACAGGCGCTCGGCACCGGCCAGTGCGTTAAGCAAGAAGTTGCCCAGCTGCGTAAACTGGTTGATGGGCATGGCGGCCTGACGCACAAAGACCAGGTAACTTGCAAGCGCGCCCACGTCGGCGAGCCCCTTGATGCAGAACATGCCGCCCGCCACGGCGACGATGGCATAGTTGACGTAGCCAATCACGACGGTCATAGGCACCATGGAGTTGGCATAGCTCACGGCGGCGGTGCCAGTGCGGCAAAGCTCGTCGTTGCGGCAGGTGAAGCCGGCGACATTCGCTGCCTCGTGATTAAAGACCTTGATGACCTTTTGGCCCGAGACCATCTCTTCGATATATCCGTCCAGGTCGCCAAGCGATGCCTGCTGGGCGGCAAAGAAGCGCTTAGAGCGCGCGCCCGAGTAGCGCGCGTACAGCACAATGGCCACATCGCACACGAGCGTGATAATCGTGAGCTGCCAGTTGAGGATGATGAGCATGGCCGTGGTGCCGACCACCTGGATGCTCGCCTGAATCACGTTGGCAAAGCTGTTGTTGAGCGCCTCGGAGACGGTGTCGACGTCGTTGGTGAAAAAGCTCATGATGTCGCCCGAGCGCGTGCTGTCAAAATAACTGAGCGGCAGCGTCTGGATGTGCGCGAACAGGTCACGGCGAATATCGGACACCACGCGTTGGGCCGCGCGCACCATGATCTGTGAGTAGCCCAGGGCCGAGAGCACGCCCGCGGCGTAGATGATAGCCGTCAGGATGACCTGCTTGGTAAGCAGTTCCTCCCCGCCCGTGGCCAAACCGTTAACGATGGGGCGCACCATGTAGGTGCCGGCGAGGCTCGCGATGGCGGCGACGGAGGCGAGCACACCCACCGCGAGCAACGAGAACTTGGCATGCCCCATGTAGGAGAGCAAGCGGCGCACAGTGCGCTTGAGGTCGGCCGGGCGTGCTTGGGCTGCGGTCTTAGGCATGGCGCTCACCCCCTTCCAAGGTCAATCCGCTGGGGACGGAGGAAAACGGATCATTCGCGCAGCCATCGTCGCTGCCGTCACCGGCGTCCGCGTTCCCCGCAAACTCCATCTGCGAGGCGTAAATCTCCTGGTATATGT
>CAUHIY010000108.1:0-6049 GCA_959606405.1 uncultured Collinsella sp.
GCTCAAGGCCCGAGCCGCCGTAGATATCGCAGCTGATGTTGTAGTTGTTGAGGGTCGCTGCTTGGCGGGAGTGATTGGACTCGACGTACTCGTTAATGGACTTGTCGTAGCCCTCGTTCTCCTTGAGCTTGCGGTAGCTCTCCATGATGGGCGAGCCGTAGCAGTCGGTGCCCGAGGTGAAGATGACGTTCTCACGGCCCAGACGGTCGCGCAGGAAGCGGGCGAAGAAGTCGGCAGGGACAAAGACGCCGCCAACGTGGCCAAAGTGAAGGCCCTTGTTGCCGTAGGGCTCGCCGGCGGTAACGATGGCGCGGCGAGGCCAGCTGGGACGGTCGTTCATGGAGTATTTGGATGCCATGGGACTCCTTCGCATATGGTGAGGGCGCGGCCGGGCGCGGGGCTCGGCGGCGCGGTGGTCAATTCGTGCATATCGTTCGACATTATCGCACATGCGGGCGGGTGCGTGGCAGGGGCGCTATCCTAAGATGCTATGAATGAGATTTCCAACATACATGCGTTTGAAGACGAGGATTTTCTGCACGCTTGCTTCGTGTGGGGGATGGTCGTAGTCGGCGTGTTTGCCGTGTGCCTGGTGCCGGTGTTTATGCTGCTGGGCGGACCCGCGGACCTGGATGCGGCTGACGCGGGCGGTTGGACGGCGGTCGTGGGCTGGATAGTCGGCTTGGCTGCGATCTCAATGGCGTCGTTCGCCGTGCACGAGCTGGTGCACGGTGTGTTTTTTAAGCTGCTGGCGCCTGCGGGCGCGAAGGTGACCTTTGGGGCGAATCGCGAGACAGCGATGATCTATGCCTGCGCCGAAGGCGTTGTGTATTCTCGCCGGCGGTACGTGGCGGTTTGCCTGGCGCCGACGGTTGTTGTGACGGCAACGCTTGCCCTGGGGTTTGCGTTTTCGGGCTATCCGCTGCTGTGCTATCTGGCGGCCGGCTTGCATTTGTCAGGCTGTGTGGGCGACTGGTATTACGTGCGGACCATTTTGCGCGACCGCCGCATTGTCGCCTGCGAGGATACGTCCTTTGGCGTGCGCTTTTTCGGGTGAGGAGATGTTGATGAAGCCGTTGTTGTTGCACGCTTGCTGCGCGCCGTGCTCGCTTGAGCCGGTCCGCCTGCTGCGCGAGGAAGGGTTTGAGCCCACGATTTGCTGGACCAACCCCAATATTCAGCCGCACGATGAATGGCAGCGTCGCCTGGACGAGCTGCGCCGGTGGTGTGCCGATGGCGACATCGAGCTTATCGAGGCGGGGGAGGACCGTGAGCGTTGGGAGGCCGGCGTGGCCCCGCTGGGCGCCGATCGAGCCCGTCGCTGTCGCGCATGCTATGCCCTGCGCCTGGCCGAGGCATGCCGAGTGGCCCAGGAGCGCGGGTTTGAGTTTGTGGGTACGACGCTCGCCGTCTCGCCGTATCAGCTGTTCGACACCTGCAATGATGTGTTGGAGCGTCTGGCTGCCGCCCGCGGTCTCACTCCGGTGATTCGCGATTTTCGTCCGTATTACCCCGAGGCGACACGCCGTTCGCGCGAGCTGGGCATGTATCGGCAGAACTACTGTGGTTGCCGCTTCTCGGCTGTCGAGGCGGCCATGGACCGCGCCCGCATCCGCGACGAGCGCAAAGCGTCCAAAAAGTAGTTCTTTTGAGCTGGCAGCCTGCTAGGATGTAGAGCGGACTATAGCTATATAAGGAGTATCCGACGTGTCTATGCGTACCGATGATTTTGACTACAACCTTCCCGAGGAACTGATTGCCCAAGCTCCTGCCGAGCCGCGCGACTCCTGCCGCCTGCTGGTGGTGGATCGCAAGGGCTCCCAGGCGGGAACGCCGCTGGAGCACGGCGGTACCGTTGAGCACCGCATCTTCCGCGACATCATCGACTATATCGAGCCTGGCGATGTGCTCGTCATCAACAAGACGCGCGTGATGCCGGCCCGCCTGATCGGTCGCAAGGAGGGCTCGGGCGGCGTGGTCGAGACGCTGCTGCTCAAGCGCCGCGAAGATGTTGACCCGCTGGGCCACGTTTGGGAGTGCCTGGTCAAGCCGGGTAAGCGCCTGAAGCCCGGTGCTCAGATTGAGTATCGTGCGGGCGGCGCCCATGCGCCCGAGGGGGCTCCCGTGGTGCTGACGGCCGAGGTCATCGACTTTGTCACCGATAGCCGCGGCGGCCGCCTGGTGCGTTTTGAGCCGGCCGGTTGCAATGCCGCCGGCGAGCCGCGCACGCTCGACGAGGCCATCCATGCTGCCGGCCACGTGCCGCTGCCGCCCTACATTACCGATTACGAGGGCGATCCCGAGAAGTACCAGACCGTCTACGCCATGAAAGAGGAACACTCGGCTGCAGCTCCCACGGCGGGTCTGCACTTTACTTCCGAGCTCATGGCCGCTATCGAGGCCAAGGGTGCGAAGTTTGCCGCCGTCGAGCTCGAGGTGGGCATCGATACCTTCCGCTTGGTGGAGGAGGACGACCCCACGCAGCACGTCATGCACACCGAGCGCTACCACGTGTCGCAGGAAGTTGTCGACGCCGTGCATAAGGCGAAAGCCGAGGGTCATCGTGTGATCGCCGTCGGCACTACCGCGGTGCGCTCGCTCGAGAGCGCGTTTGACGCAGAAGCCCCGGTGTTCGATCCGGCCGTGACGGCGCGCTATTTTGAAGGCCGCGAGGACGGAGCCGACACGCTTGGCCGCGGTGACATCGTGGTGCGCGAGAACGCCACGACGCAGCTCTACCTCATGCCCGGCTCGACCTATCACGTGGTAGACGCGCTGATCACGAACTTCCACGTGCCGCGCTCCACGCTCATGATGCTCGTGAGCGCACTTGCCACCCGCGACCAGATCATGGATGCCTACGCTGCTGCTATCGAGGAGCGCTACCGCTTCTTCAGCTTTGGCGACGCCATGCTCATTCAGTAGGTTACGGCGTTTTACAAACGCCGTAACCGGTCGACGCTGCGCGGGCCGCATTTGGACAATCTGACGTTCAACTTCAAGGGCGCGACCAGAAGGTCAGCGCCCTTTCGTTTCACGTCACCTTGTCTCAAATGTGACCCGCTCGCTGACTCTGCCATTACATCGGTGTTGCCGTGGTTGTTGAGTAGTCATTGGGCACTTGGCACTTGGGGACGTTCCTTTTGTGCCGGCACCTGGGGACAGTCCTTATGTCATGAGATCGGTGCAAGAGGGGTAGGTTGCCTTGCGTCGATCTAAATAAGTTGCGGTGAGATAGTTCTTGAATTGGCCTTTTTGGGGCTAAACAGGAACTATCTCACCGCAACTGCGTTGAGCGTTTTTTGGCGGTTGGTTTACTTGCTTGCGAACAGCCAGACTAGGATGATCACCAGGATTGCGGCGACGATGCAGACGATGGCGCCGGTGAATTTGATGCGTGAGTCGCGGGTACGCTCGCGCACCGCGTCCTCGGTGGCCTCGAGCTGGGCGACTTCTCGCTCGGTCTCGGCGTGTTCGGCTTTGTCTCGGGCCAAGGATCCTGCAAGCGACTCAGTGATCTCTGGATGGTCATGTACCTCGGTCGCCTGCTCGATGATCGACTGTGCATGTGCGGCATCTGCTTGGGCGTTGGCGATGCTTTGCTCTTGGTCGCGGCGTGCCTTGTCCTCGGCGGCGATCTTCTCGCGCAGTTCGCGCTGGCGCGTCGTGGCGGCAGTTTTCGCCGTCTGCAGCTCGTCGCGCGCGGCATCGGCCTCAGTCGTCACGGCTTGGTGTGCGCGTTTGGCTTCGGCAATGGGGGCTTGAGCCTGCTCGACGGCCTGCTCGGCTGCGGCAAGCGAGTGCTCAAGGTCGGCGGTGATGCGCGGGACATCTTCTTCGGCTTTACGCAGGGCATCTGCCGTGTCGGAGATCTGCATCGAGAGCTCGCTGGTGCGCACCGTATAGCTGGCGGGATTTGCCGAGGGATTGCGTTGCAGCTCGGCATACTCATGACGCAGCGTCTCGAGCTGGGCGCGCGTGGCGTCGACGGTTTGTTGTGCGGCCGCAATGCCGGCGTCTCGCTCGGCCTTCACCTTGTCGCGGATACGCTTGGAATCCTCAAGACGTCGAACGAGGCGGTTGCCGGTCTCGCGCGAGCTCGCCTCGCGGGCCTCCACGGCGTCGAGCGCGGCCTTCAGGCGGAGCTCAGTCGCGTCATCCTCTGTCTTCATTTGTTCGAACTGACTCTTGAGCTCTGTCGCTTTGGCGGCGTGGGCATCACGGTCAATCTCGGCTGCCGCAGCGGTCTTTTGCGCTGTGGCGATCGCCTGACGCTGGTCGGCGACGATCTGGTCGTAGCGGCCTGCGATATCCTGGCGCGTCTCGAGTTCCTCGGTCTGATCGGTAATGCGCTGCTCAAGTTCGGCCAGGTGGGCGCGGGCATCGGCAAGTGCCTTTTTCGCGGCGTTCATCTCGCGCATGGCCGAGGCACCTTGGGCGATAAAGCTGCCCACGGCGTTCGCAGTGTTCGAGACAGCGGTCCCCAGATCGTGGCTCGCGGCGGGGTAGTGCGGGGCGGTCGGGCGAGCGGTGTCGGCAGCGTCCGCATCGGCAGCCTGCGGCGCGGCGATATTGCCGGTACCGCCCTCGACCACAGAAAAGCCTGCTGCGTGCGGATCGACCGCATCGGCGCCAATCGTGGGGTGCTCGAGCTGCAGAAACGAGGGCATGGTGCTGCCCTGGTCGGCAACCGGAGTCTCGCCGGGCACAAAGGTCGAGGCGGCCTCGGCAGCCTCCTCTTCCTCGGCATCAATATCGGCATCGGACACGGCGTCTTTCATCGCTTTGACGGCGTCCATCATGGAGTCCATGACGGCATCGAGCTCTTCTTCCGAAGACACCTCGATGGGGCCCGCAGCTTGCGGGGCGTCGTCCTGTACAGGGGCGTCGTCCTGAGCGGGCGCATCGTCGTTTTGCTCATCGGCGTTTTCTGTTTCGGGGGTTTCCGCCGTAGCGCTTTCGTCCAAGATGGGGTCGTCGATGTCGATACCATCGCAGGTCACAGCGTCAGTATCTGCGGTGACGTCTGCGGGATCATCAATATGCTGTTGAGTCTGGGGGTCCAGCTCGTCTGTCATAGGCATGTGCTCCTCATCGTTGTTTGTCACCCTATGATAAAGTCTCGCGCCGACATCCCGCGCGCCGCAGCAAAGTTTCAAAACGTGTTCGATGGCTCGATCTGATAACAACAACTCGGCCGCTTTATCCAGTTTGTACTTGACAATCCCTTCGCCGAATGACGTTGCGCCGTTCGCCTGCTGCGGTCTTTATTTTTCACTTGAACACGCTAAAGTTGCATTTCAGCTTTTGGCGCGTGAAGTTGGATACGCGCAGTCGGCGGGCGTGCCCGTCGCGATTCGAAAGGACTTTGTATGGGACTTTTCACTGGTAAGACCGTGATCGTCACCGGCGGCGGCAAGGCCACGCTCAAGGACGGTTCCGCTGGCTCCATCGGTTACGGCATCGATATCGCTTTTGCCAAGGAGGGCGCAAACCTCGTTATTACCGGCCGCAACGTTGCCAAGCTCGAGGCTGCCAAGGAGTCCCTCGAGGCCGAGTACGGCGTCAAGGTTCTGCCTGTTCAGGCCGATGTCTCAGCTGGTCAGGACAACGAGGCCGTCGTCCAGAACGTCATCGACAAGGCCATTGAGGAGTTCGGCCGCATCGACGCCGTCGTCAACAATGCTCAGGCCAGCGCCTCGGGCGTGACCATCGCCGATCACACCATGGACCAGTTTAACCTGGCCATTTACTCCGGTCTGTATGCTACCTATCTGTACATGCAGAAGGCCTATCCGCACCTGAAGGAGACCAAGGGCTCCGTGGTCAACTTTGCCTCGGGCGCCGGCCTGTTTGGCAACTATGGCCAGTGCAGCTATGCTGCCGCCAAGGAGGGCATCCGCGGCCTGACCCGCGTTGCCGCCAACGAGTGGGGCCCCGACGGCATCAACGTCAACATCGTGTGCCCGCTTGCTTGGACCGCTGCGCTCGAGAACTTCCAGGATGCCTATCCCGAGGCGTTCAAGGCCAACGTCCACATGCCGCCGGC
>CAUHIY010000109.1:0-5885 GCA_959606405.1 uncultured Collinsella sp.
GTCTAAAACCGGTTGGTTTTTACCGCGCGGTAAAGATGCAAAAAAGGCCGGGTCGGGGGATTGGATGCTGCCGCTCGGCTCTGCCCCCTCGACTCACATAGTCAAGATTGCTTCAACTAAACATCCGGATTTGCCGTTCAACGAATTAATTTGCATGACGGCAGCGTCTGCTGCTGGGCTTGAAATTGCCCGTTCAGAAGCTTCGGATACGATTCCTGGTGCGTTCTTTTCCGAGCGTTATGACAGAATCTGGAGCAATGAGCCGCCGTCGATGAGCGGATTCGATGTGCCTCTGAGGCTGCATCAGGAGGATTTTTGCCAAGCGGTTGGCTGGCCTTCGTATATGAAATACGAGACACGTCCCGATAGCTGCTATATGGCTCTTTGCGGCCGATTGATAAGAGAGCAATCGTCTAACGTAATTGCTGATACTCAAATGTTCGCTCGTCAGGTAATGGTCGATTATGCGTTGGGGAATTGCGACTCGCATCTCAAGAACCATTCGTTTCTTTATAGTCCGAGTTGGCGGGAAAAGAGGTTGGCCCCTGCATACGATATTGTTTGCACGACGATAATGGGATACGACCATAATCTTGGGATTGATATTGGGGATCACCGGGTGATCGATGGGGTGACTCCTGAAGATTTCGAATTCATGTCTCAAGATTTGCATCTGCCACTCAAGATGATCAAGAACATCGCGGCGGAAGTGGCTGAAGAGGCGTCTGCCCAGCTTGCAGAACTTGCCTCTGCAACCGGAGATTTGGGTCGGGTCGCTCTGAAAATTCAGACGGATTCCGTTGAGAGAATGAGGGTTCTGGAGCAATTCTCAGCCTAAAGCAAAGCGGGGCCACCGTAATGGTGGTCCCGCTCTTGGAAGACTTGGGCACGTGGGCTTGCGCTCCGCGATGCGTTAGGCGTACGTTTGCTACTTCACGACCAAGATGTCGCAGTCGGTGTTGCGCAGCAGGAACGTCGAAATCGAACCCAGGAGCGCATACTTGATCGAGGACAGGCCACGAGCGCCGCAGAGCACCAGATCGGGCTTGACCACGTCGAGCATCTCGTCCTTGAGCGTCTCGCGAATACGGCCGGCGCGAATCATGACCTCGACCTCGGGAATGTCGGGATTGGCCTTGGCCTCTTCGAGCTGCTTGGCGATGGAGTTCTTAAATGCCTCCTCCAGGCCGTTGACCAGATCGACCGGATAGGAACCGGCGCTCTCGAGCGCCGTGGAATCGATAACGTGGCCGATGATCAGCTTGGCGCCGTTGTTCGCGGCGACCTTGATGGCGCGTGCGAGCACAAAATCCTGCTGCTCAGTACCGTCGAGTGAAACAAATACCTTGGTGTAGCCCTCGTTCATGGTTTCCTCCTTGGTCTATCGCACGGGCGTGGGGCTCGTGCATCGGGCGGGCGCGGATGCGTGGCCGCCGGACACTTTATCTTGTTGCAGTTATACCCAAGGATTTGGGTTTGACCGCTCGCAATTCTGTGAACGGGCGAGTTTTTTGGTAAGGGTAGGCGCAGGCGCGCCGCCAACGGTTGATAATGGGACATCGCCCGCACCGTCCGCAGAACAATATCGGCGGGTGTCTAACGAGGGGGTCCCTTTGGATATTATCGAGCTTCTAAAATCTGCCTTCATGGGCCTGGTCGAGGGCATCACCGAATGGCTGCCTGTTTCGTCGACCGGTCACATGATCTTGGTGGACGAGTTCGTCAAGATGAACGTGAGCGAGACGTTCTGGAATATGTTCCTGGTCGTGATTCAGCTTGGCGCCATTTTGGCCGTCTGCGTTTTGTTTTTCTACGACCTCAACCCGTTTTCTCCCAGCAAGGGCAAGGAGGGCCGTCGCGACACCTGGGTGCTATGGGGCAAGATTGTGCTCGGCTGCATTCCCGCCGCGGCGATCGGTCTGCCGCTTAACGACTGGATGGAGGAGCATTTCTACAATGCTCCCGTCGTGGCGTTGGCGCTCATTGTGTACGGCGTGCTGTTTATCGTGATCGAGAACTGGCGCGCGAACAAGCGCGACCAGGCTGCTCTTGCCGGTTCGTTTGGTTCGCGTGCTGTGGTGGCGGGCGGACGTCCCGCCGGTGCGCATTTTGCCGCGCCCGCTGCGACTGCCGCCGCAGACGATGACGATAGCTTGGACTTTGGCTCCATCACTACGCTCGAGGATCTGAGCTGGAAGACCGCGCTGGGTATCGGTTGCTTCCAGGTGCTTTCGCTGATTCCGGGCACATCGCGCTCCGGCTCCACGATCATCGGCGGCCTGCTTTTGGGCTGCACGCGTTCGGTGGCGTCCAAGTTTACGTTCTTCCTGGCCATTCCCGTCATGTTTGGCGCGAGTGCGCTCAAGCTGGTCAAGTACTTTATTAAGGGCGGCACGTTCGGCACCAACGAAATCGCCATCCTGGGCGTGGGCTGCGTCGTCGCCTTTGTGGTGTCGCTCATTGCCATCAAGTGGCTTATGGGCTTCGTGCGCCGTCACGACTTCAAGTGCTTCGGCGTCTACCGCATCATCCTGGGCATCGTGGTGCTCGCGTACTTCTTTGTCCTGGAGCCTATGCTCGGCCTGTAACTTGGTTGACGCTGCGCGGCGACCAGAGCGACAACTTGTCATTCAAAGGGGGTGGCATGACCAAAAGGTCTATGCCGCCCCCTTTTCATGCCAATTTGTTCGCTCTGGCCGCCGCTCGCTGCTGCCATGACATCGGTGGCCCCCCAATGCACTAAATCCGCTGGGGCGGGCCTGACGGTGGCGCACGGAGTCGTGGTGTGATTTGCGTCGGTGTCCGCGCGGCTCGGTATACTGGTACGGCTCAAACTATGGCGCCGCCCGCAGGCGCGCCGTCCGTCAGATGAGGAGTCGCCCATGACCCAGCCCCTGCCCTGGGAAAAGAACGCCGCGGTACCCGTACCGCCCGCGCCGGAACCCGTGCCGCTCGATGCATACACCGCCCCCGCTGCGCCGGAGCCCGAGCTCGTTCCGCTCGACATCTACGACGCTCCCGCGCCGGCGCCCAAGCCCGCCAAACCGCTCGTCGACATCGACAGCCTTAATCCCGCCCAGCGCGAGGCGGTCCTGTCCACCGAGGGCCCGTTGCTGGTGCTCGCCGGCGCCGGCTCGGGCAAGACCCGCGTCTTGACCTTCCGCATCGCACATATGCTCGGCGACCTGGGTGTTAAGCCTTGGCAGGTTCTTGCCATTACGTTTACCAACAAGGCCGCGGCAGAGATGCGCGAGCGTCTGGCGGCACTCATTCCCAGCGGCACCCGTGGCATGTGGGTGTGCACCTTCCATGCTATGTGCGTGCGCATGCTGCGCGAGGACGCCGACCTGTTGGGCTACACCGGCCAGTTCACCATCTACGATGACGATGACTCAAAGCGCATGGTGCGCGACATTATGCAGGCGCTCGGCATCGAGCAAAAGCAGTTCCCCATCAACATGATCCGCAGCAAGATTAGCTCGGCCAAAAACGCCATGATCGGCCCCGAGGACATGCTCAAGAGCGCCGATAGCCCCAACGACAAAAAGGCCGCGCAGGTCTACCTAGAGCTGGAGCGCCGCCTGCGCGCCGCCAATGCGATGGACTTTGACGACCTGCTCGTGCGCGCGCTCGAGCTGCTGCGCACCCGTCCCGAGGTGCTCGATAAGTACCAAGAGCGCTTCCGCTACATTAGCGTCGACGAGTATCAGGACACCAACCACGTCCAGTACGAAATCGCCAACCTGCTGGCCGCTAAGTACCAAAACCTCATGGTCGTGGGCGACGATGACCAGTCCATTTACAGCTGGCGTGGCGCCGACATCACCAACATCCTGGACTTTGAGAAGGACTTTAAAAACTGCAAGACCGTCAAGCTGGAGCAGAACTATCGCTCTACGGGTCACATCCTGAGCGCCGCCAACGCCGTGGTGCGCCACAACTCGCAGCGCAAGGACAAGCGCCTGTTTACGGCCGAGGGCGATGGCGAGAAGATCCAGGCCTTCCAGGCGAGCGACGAACGCGACGAGGGTCGCTGGATTGCCGGCGAGATCGAGAAACTGCATGCCAAAGGCACGAGCTACGACGACATCGCCGTGTTCTATCGCACCAACGCCCAGTCGCGTATCCTCGAAGATATGTTCCTGCGCGCGGGCGTGCCCTACAAGATCGTGGGCGGCACGCGATTCTTCGACCGTGCCGAGATCCGCGACGTCATGGCCTACCTTAAGATGATCGTGAACCCGGCCGACGAGATGAGCGTCAAGCGCGTCATCAACACACCGCGCCGCGGCATCGGTTCCACCTCGATCCAAAAGATCGAGCAGCTGGCGCGCGACAACCGCTGCTCGTTCTTCCAGGCTTGCGAGATCGCGTGCGCCGAGACGGGCATGTTTAGTGCCAAGGTGCGCAACGGCCTGTCGAGCTTTGTGTCGCTGGTGCGCGAGGGCCGCCGCATGGACGGCGAGCTCAAGGACGTTGTCGAGATGATCGTCGATAAGACGGGCTTGCTGCAGGCGTTTCGCGCCGAGGGCACCATGGAGTCCGAGAGCCGCGCCGAGAACATTCAGGAATTCCTGGGCGTCGCCGCCGAATTTGAGGAGACGCACGAGGATATCGAGGGTACGCTCGAGAGCTTGGAAGAGCTGCGCGCAGCCGGCGTTGCCGACGTGCCTGCCGAGCCTGAGTCCGAGCCCGTTGTGGTGAGCGCGCCTGCGCCCGAACCGGGGCCATCTGCCCCGGCATCCTCGTTTGAGGCGCTCGTCGGCGCGCGCGATGCCGCAGGTTCCAATCCGCTCGATAGCCTAGCCGCCCCGGCGCTCTCGCCGCAGGACGCCCTGGCCGCCGCCATCGCGGGCAACGCGTATGCCGCGCCGACGGAGATGCCGGCGGGTGCCGTGCATGCCGACGAGATTGAGCGCACCTACGGTCCGCTCACCTGTAAGGCGCTGCCGGCACTCATGGAGTGGCTGGCCCTGCGCTCCGACTTGGATTCCCTGGCCGGCGAGACGCATGCCATTACCATGATGACCATCCACTCCGCCAAGGGCCTGGAGTTCCCGGCGGTGTTCGTAGCCGGCATGGAGGAGGGCATCTTCCCGCACGTGCACGACTCTGGCGGCAGCGATGACCCGGGTAAGCTTGAGGAGGAGCGTCGCCTGGCCTACGTCGCCATCACGCGCGCCCGCAAGCGCCTGTTCCTGACCTATGCGGCCACGCGTCGCACCTACGGCTCGACCTCTGCCAACCCGCGCTCGCGCTTCCTCAATGAGATTCCGTTTGAGGATATCGAGTTTAGCGGTATCGGTTCTGCCGGTTTTGAAGGCACGGGCTGGGAGAAGCGCGGCGACCGTCACGGCACCTTTGGCTCGGGCATGGGTTCGGATATGTATGGCGGCAAGGTGTTTGGCTCGCATACGCGCTCGACCGGCGGTTCCGGTTCGCGCGGTGGATCGAGCTTTGACGATTTCTTTGGCGGCAGCAGCTACGGGACCGAGCGCCATCGTGGGGTCTCGCCCGACGCCGGCCGTGTTGCCTCGACCTTTGGCTCGGGCGCGCCGCGAGCCAAAAAGCCGTCGTCCAAGGTGTCCCCGACGGTGGAGCGCAAGGTCGATCGCGCCAGCGCATCGCAGGACTTTGCCGCGGGCGATACCGTGAGCCATAAGACCTTTGGCACGGGTACCGTGATCTCGGTCGCCGGAGACATGATCGAGGTCCAGTTCGAAAAGACCGGCCAGACCAAAAAGCTCATGAAGGGATTCGCTCCGATCGTCAAGCTGTCATAATCCCGGCGGACCTGGGCGGGCGTATGGGGCAACATCGCCTGCTCGGGCAGTCCTGCTCGCACGGAGAGCACATTAAGTGCTCTCCGGCTCGTGCGGAACTCG
>CAUHIY010000110.1:0-5884 GCA_959606405.1 uncultured Collinsella sp.
CCCCACAGCACCTGGCCACGCTCGGCCGCCAGCTCGCAGCCGTCATGGATGGGCTGACCGCCGCCACCGACGCAGCCGCCCGGGCACGCCATAACCTCAACGAAGTCATAGCTCACACGGCCGTCGCGAATCGCGTCGAGCAGGCGGGCGGCGTTGCCCAGCCCGTGCGCCACGGCGACGCGCACCTTGGTGCCATCGATATCGGCGACGGCTTCCTTCCAGCCGTCCAGGCCGCGCACATCGGTAAAGAAATCGGCATCCGGGTTCTTGCCCGTCACCAGGTAATAGGCCGAGCGCACGGCGGCCTCCATCACGCCGCCCGTGGCGCCAAAGATCACACCCGCGCCCGTGCCAAAGCCCAGCGGCGTATCGAGCGGCTCCTCAACCAGCGTATCCACGCTCACGTGGCTCGCGCGGATCATGCGCACCATCTCGCGCACCGTCAGCGCAACGTCCACGTCGGGCGCGCCGCCCTCGCCCACCATGCTCGGCAGCGCGCACTCGGCCTTCTTGGCCGTGCACGGCATCACGGACACCACGAACAGGCGCTCTGGTTCCACACCCAGCACCTTGGCGTAGTAGGTTTTGGCAATAGCGCCGAACATCTGCTGCGGCGACTTGGACGTAGACAGGCTGTCGACAAACTCGGGGTAACGCGCCTTCACAAAGCGCACCCAGCCCGGGCAGCAGCTCGTAAACATTGGCCAGCCGCGGCTGTCACCCTCGCCCTTGGCGGCGGCGCCCAGGCGTTCGAGCAGCTCGGAGCCCTCCTCCATAATGGTGAGGTCGGCCGAGAAATCGGTATCGAACACGTACTCAAAGCCCACGCGGCGCAGCGCGCAAGCCAGACGCTCAACGGTTGCCTCCTCGCGCGGAATGCCGAGCTCCTCGCCCCAAGCGCTACGCACGGCCGGCGCAATCTGCACCAGCACGATCTTGTCGGGATCGGCGAGAGCATCGAACACCGTCTCGGTGTCGTCGCGTTCGCGCAGCGCGCCCGTCGGGCAATGCGTGATGCACTGACCGCACGCGACGCAATCGGTCTTGCCGATCGACGCGCGCCCGCGGGTACCCACGGCGGTATGCGTGGCGCGGTTGGTCAGGTCCCAAATCCCCAGGCCCTGCACACTCTCGCACACCTTGATGCAGCGCATGCATTTGATGCACTTGTCGTTTTCGCGGATGATGGGAAAATCGAAATCCCAGCCCTCGCCCGCCAAATGCCTTTGATACGGCAGATAGAAAATGCCCAGGTCGTTGGCGATGGTCTGCAGGTTGCAGTTGCCGCTGCGCACGCAGCTCGTGCACTGCGAATCGTGCTGGGACAGCAGCAGCTGCACGTTGGTGCGACGGGCTTCGCGCGCCTTGGGGCTGTTGGTGTGGACCACCATGCCGTCGAGCACGTAGTTGTTGCAGGCGGCAACCAGCTGGTCGCAGCCCTCAACCTCGACCACGCACACGCGGCAACCGCCGATCTCGTTTAGATCGCGCAGGTAGCACAGGGTAGGAATCTGAATGCCGACGGACTTGGCTGCGTCCAGGATCGTGGTGTGCTCGGGAACCACGACCTCGCAATTATCGATAGTGAGCTTGACCATATTGTGCGCTCCGTTTTCGGTGTTGTCGCTGACGGTGGTTTTGTTGGGCTCTACCATTCCAGGTTCCTCCCTCCGCGGAACGCGCCAAAGCCAAAGTGGTCGCAGCGCAGGCAGCGGCTCGCCTCCTGGCGCGCCTCCTGCTCGGTGAGACCATGCTCGACCAGATTCCAATCGTGAATGCGCTCGCCGGCCTCGCGCTCGCCCAGCTCGCAGCGGCCGCACTCGTGCTTGCCCTTAAACTGGACGGTCGGCAGCTCCACGTCGAGCTTGATCTTGTGGTCGAAGCCCAGATAGCGGTCGATGTTTGCCGAAGCCACGCGGCCGGCATTGATGGCGCGGATGACGGTGGCGGGGCCGGTCTGGCAGTCGCCGCCGCTAAAGAGGCCATTAAAGTTGGGCACGGCGCCGTCCGAATCGGTGACGATGCAGCCCCACTTGCAGGCAATGCCCATCTCCTCAAACGGCTTGGAATCGATGTCCTGGCCAATGGCGACGAATACGCGCTCGCAGGGGATGATGCGCTCGGGCGTAGCGGCGGCACGCGGAGCCGGACGACCGCGGCGGGGCTCGCCGATAATCTGCGGCTGCACGCGCAAGCCGCTCACGCGACCGTCCTCGCCCGTCTCGATGGCGAGTGGGGCCGTCAACTCCAGCACCTCGCAGCCCTCGGCCTGGGCACCGGCGATCTCGGCGTCCTGGGCCGTCATATCGCAGATGCGACGGCGGTAGACGATGCTTACCTTTTCGGCACCGCAGCGCACGGCAGAGCGAGCCACGTCCATGGCAACGTTGCCGCCGCCGATGACGCACACGCGCTGGCCACTTAGGTCGGGCAGCTCGTCATCGCCGATGGCGCGCAGCATCTTGACGGCCGACTCAACGCCGGGCGCCTCTTCGCCCGGAAGGCCGAGCTTCTTGTCGCTATGGGCACCGATGGCCAAGTAGACGGCATCGAACTCGTCGCGCAGACGGGCGAGCTCCTCACCGCTCACGGAGTGGTCGAGTTCCACATCGATACCGGCGCTCAAGATCCAGTCGACCTCGGCCTGCAGGCGCTCGCGCGGCAGACGATAACTGGGAATGCCGTAGCGCAGCATGCCGCCCAGGTGGTGGCGCTGCTCAAAAATGGTCACCTTGTGGCCCATCACGGCCAGGTAGTAGGCGCATGAAAGGCCGGCCGGGCCGCCACCGATCACGGCGATGCGCTTGCCGGTGTTGTCGGCCACGCTGGGCTTGTAATCGTTGAGGTCGCTGTGCTCAACGGCAAACCGCTTGAGGGCGAGGATGTTCATGGGATCGTCGACCATGCCGCGACGGCAGTGCATCTCGCAGGGATGCTCGCACACCAGGCCGCAAACGAGCGGCAGCGGATTGTTCTTGCGGATGACCTTGACGGCATCGGCATAGCGACCGGCCTCGACGAGCGAAATGTACCCGGGAATGTCGACGTGCGCCGGGCAGCCCGAGACGCACGGAACGCGGGCATCGCGGTCAAAGCCGCAGGAGTGCTCACGGATGTGGTGCTCAAAGTCGTCGCGGAAGCCGCGAATGGCCGTGAGCGCCATGGCACCAGCTTCGTAACCGATGGCGCAGTCGCTCGAAAGATAGATGGTGCGGGCCGTGCGCTCAATCAGGTTGAGCGTAGACTCATCGGCACGCCCTTCGAGCACATCGGCGAGCAGGTCGCTCAGCGCGCTCAGGCCCACACGGCAGGGCGTGCACTTGCCACAGCTCTGGGTGGAGCACAGGTTGACGAGCGCTGCCGTAAACTCAACGGGACACGGGGCGAGCGAACTCACCGCCAGACGACGTCCGAGCGCATCGTGCAGGTCGTCCATGACGGCCTGAGCGTGGCTGCGTTCCATTACATGCAGTCGAGCCATAAGATCCCCTCTCACATGGCAGCCCGGAGGCGAGGCCGGGCGAAGTTGCTACACGCACAACACTGACCTAAAAAGTTGTTAGGTCTCCACGCGGTTCGGCAGGCGGTATGAAATGTCACCTTCAGCGGTGAAATAGAACATCACCGCAGATAAATGCCATATTTGATAAACGCGTTACCCACAATGCGGCACTTGGGGACACTCCTCACTCTGGTGCATCGTGGACAGGTTTGTTTGCACCAATCATGAGTTGCGGTGAAATAGAGACTGAAAAGCCGCTCAAAAGGCCAAAACAGTCCGTATTCCACCGCAGCTTCAAGACGTTGGTGCAGATTAACCTGACCTCTTTGCACCAAAAAGGGCTCCGAGCAAAAACATGCCCGGAGCCCTCTGGTCGCCTCGCCTTACCGCGAGACGCGTATGTTACTTGCGCTTGCCGCCGCCGTCACCGGGACGACGGGAGCTGCCGCCGCGCTTGCCGCCACGGCTGTTGCCATAGCTGCCACGGTTATCGCGACCGCCGGCGCGGCCGCCACGGGAGCCGGCCTGGTTGCCGCCGCGACCACCACGGTAGCCGCCGCGACGCTCTTCGCGGGTGTCGTCGTAGTTGCGCCAGTCATCACGACGATCGCGGCTGGCACGCGGATCGCGACGATCGCGCGACTCACCAGAACGCCCAGCGCCGCTGCGCCCGCCATTACCGCGAGCACCCTCGCGACGCCCACCGCCGCGGTTACCGCGCTCTTCAAAGCGCTTGCCGCCACGGGACTCACCGCTGCGGGCGCCACGCTCACCGCGACCCTCGCCGCCGCGACGCTCGTCACGGCCGCCGCGCTCGTCATCGCGACCGGAACGGCGGCGGTTGCCCGCACCACGCTTGCCGCCACGCGAGCCACGACCCTCGTCTTCGCGCTCAACACGACGACGACCACCGCGGTCCTCGTCCTCGCGGCGACGGCGATGTGCCTCGCCCTGGAACTGCTTGGCACGGCGCTCGGCACGGTTGCCGCGCGGGCCCTGCTCGACGGCAGCAGCGCCAGCGCGCTCCTCGGCAGCCACCTCGCGGGCCACGCTCTCCACAGCCTCGTCCACGCGAGCCTGAACGCCCTCGCGCACGCGGGTCTTGCCGCCGCGCTTGGGACGGCTCGGACGCTCGCCGTCGCCGCGACGCTCGTCGCGACCGCGGTTGGAGCGACCGGCCACATCGCCATAGTCATCGCCGTTGCGCTTGCCGTCGCGACGTGCCTGCTCAAGCTTCTTCTTGCTCTTGGACTTGCCGCGCTTGGTCTTCTTCTTCACCTTAAAGGCCGCAGGGTCGCGCTCGGGATCAACCACAGGCGGGTTGGGACCCACATGCAGGTCGCCGGCCTCGTAGATGTCGGCGGTCTTGTCCATGAGCTTCTCGATCTCGTAGAACTCATCGACGTCCTGCTCGGTCACAAACGTGATGGCCCAGCCCAGCTCGCCGGCGCGGCCCGTACGGCCAATACGGTGGATGTAGTCGGTCGGCTCGGCCGGCACGTCAAAGTTCACGACGTAGCGCACGTCGCTGATGTCGATGCCGCGGGCGAGCACGTCGGTTGCCACCAGCACGTCGACGGTACCGTCGCGGAAGGCCGAAAGGGCACGCTCGCGCTGGGCCTGGCTGCGGTTGCCGTGAATCGCGGCGGCCTTAATGCCCTTGCGCTCCAGACGACGGCAGCAGCTATCGGCACGGTGCTTGGTGCGCATGAAGACGATCGTGCGCTCCGGGCCCTCCTTTTTGAGGAACTCGGGCAGCAGGTTGTTCTTGGCCTCGATGGACACCGGGAACACAAACTGGTCGACGGTGTCGGCAGTCGACGTAGCGGGCGCGATCTCCACGCGGGCCGGGTCGCTCACCAGGTCGGTGATCTCGCCCACGGCCTCCTCGTCGAGCGTCGCCGAGAACAGCAGCGTCTGGCGCTCGGCCGGCGTCTCGCGCACAATGCGGCGGACGGCTGGCAAAAAACCCATGTCGAGCATGCGGTCGGCCTCGTCGAGTACCAGCACCTTGACCTCGTTCAGGTGGCAGGCGCCCTGCTCGATCAGGTCGACCAGACGGCCCGGCGTGGCGACCAGGATATCGCAGCCGTACTTGAGTGCCGCGGTCTGCGGCTTGTAGCTCACGCCACCCACGACGGTCACGGCGACATGGCCGGTGACGTCGGCGATCTTGCTCGCGACCTCGTCGATCTGCTGGGCGAGCTCGCGCGTGGGGGTGATGACGAGCATCACGGGGCCGCGGCCGTTGCCCTCGGGCTTCTTGGCACCGCGACGGCGGTTGCGGCCGCCGCGCTCGCGCACGGGTTTGGGCGGAGCAATGTGCTCCAGATTGTTCATGGTCGGCAGCAAGAAGGCGGCCGTCTTGCCGGTGCCGGTTTG
>CAUHIY010000111.1:0-5780 GCA_959606405.1 uncultured Collinsella sp.
GAACTCGGCTTGCGCATGATCGGGTCCCCGGGATCGGGCAAGACGATGCTCGCGCGTCGTATGACCGGCATCCTGCCCGAGCTTTCCGTTGAGGATCAGCAGGAGGCACTGTGCATCCATTCGGTTTTGGGTGAGAACATTGATGGCTTGTTGGCGGGGCACCGCCCCTTCCGCAGTCCCCACCACAGTATTTCGACCGGAGGCCTTATCGGCGGTGGGCGCCCGGTGCACCCGGGTGAGATCAGCCTTGCTCATGGCGGCGTGCTCTTTTTGGACGAGCTTGCCGAGTTTCCCACTGGCGTGCTGCAGACGCTGCGTCAGCCCATCGAGCGCGGCTACGTGAGGATCGTACGCGTCGACGGGGCTTTTACCTTCCCGTCGCGCTTTCAGCTGCTGGCTGCGAGCAATCCCTGCCCCTGCGGCTTTTTGGGCGATCGCGAGGTACCGTGTCGCTGCTCGGCGGCGATGGTCGAGCGCTATCGGTCTAAACTGCGCGGTCCTTTGGCCGACCGTATCGACTTGATGATCGATGTGACCCGTCCCGACCCTCAAGTGATTATCGAGGGCGCAGAGGGTATGTCGTCGGCCGAGTTACGTGACTACGTTGTGCGCGGTCGCGCCTTTCGCGCTTGGCGCGAATCCCGCATGGACGATGCGGATGCCGAGGCCGAGGATGACGAGACACGGTCCATTGACGGCGTCGTTTCGACCTTCGAGCTCGATGATGCGGCGGAGAAGTGTGTGCTCGGCCTATCCAAACGCACGCATCTCACAGGGCGTGGCATCGTGCGCCTGGTTCGCATTGCGCGTACGATCGCAGATGTCGCCGAGAGCGAGCAGGTGACGCAGGACCACGTGCTCGAGGCGGCGATGTACCAGGGAAGGAGGGACCAATGATGGCCGAGGGGACCTTCGAGCTGCATCCAGGTGATGCGTTGTATCCCGAGACCGTTTTGGAGCTTTCAGATTTACCCCAGACGCTTTATGTGCGCGGCAACCCCGAGGTGCTTTCGACGCCCGCGCTCTCCATCATCGGCGCGCGCAAGGCCTCGCCGTATGGTCTTGCCGTGGCAGAGCTTGCGGCGAAGGTGGCGGTTGAGGCGGGAGTGACGGTAGTTTCGGGCGGTGCGGTCGGTTGTGACCAGGCCTCGGGTTGGGCTGCGGTCAACGCCGGCGGCAAACACGTTGTGGTGCTGGGGACGGGCGCCGACGTGGTCTACCCGCGTTCGAGCGCGGGGCTGATTACGCGCACGCTTGATACGGGTGGCGCGGTCGTGTCGATCTCTCCGTGGGGCATGGGTCCGCGCAAGTTTGCCTTTCCGCGCCGCAATCGCGTGATCGCGGCCCTGTCGCAAGCCCTCTTTGTATCCGAGGCGGGTATGCCTTCTGGGACGTTTTCTACAGCCGAGGCTGCTATGGATTTGGGGCGCGAACTTCTTGCCGTGCCGGGGTCGATCCTATCGCCCGAGTCGCGTGGCACGAATTACCTCATTGCGAACGGTGCCTGCTGCATCGTCGACGAGGAATCTATCGAGATGGCTATCTCACGCATCTACGGAACCCTGCGCTACTCGCGCCCCATTGCTCCCGGCATTGCCGACCTTGATCCAACGCAGCAGACCGTGATGCATGCGCTCATCGCCTCTCCGCTCAAGGTCGACGACATCGCGGCGCTCGTCTCGCTCGATGCTGTCGGCGTACTCAAACTCTTGGGTTCGCTTGAACTCGAGGGCCTTATCGAGCGCATGATGGATGGAAGGTATGCGCCCTCCAAGTTTGCCCTTCACGCCCAGACACCCTTCGGTCACAATGGAAAACGTGTCAATTAGAAAGGTGTTTGCAGATGCAGTTCGATCAGGTGACAGTTATCGGTGGCGGTCTGGCGGGGTCGGAGTGCGCGATCCAGCTGGCAGATCGCGGGTTTGCCGTAAAGCTGTGCGAGATGCGCCCCCAGGTGAGCTCCCCGGCCCACCATACCGATCACCTGGCAGAGCTCGTCTGCTCCAATTCGTTTAAGTCGACCCGTCCGGATTCCGCGGCTGGTTTGCTGAAAGCCGAGCTTGAGCGCATGGGTTCAGTCCTGCTCGATTGCGCCCATCGCGCGGCTGTTCCCGCCGGTGGCGCCTTGGCGGTCGACCGCGTCAAGTTTTCCGAGCTTGTCGAGGCCGAGGTTGCCGCCCGTCCCAATATCGAGGTCGTGCACGGCGAGGTCACGCAGATTCCCGAGGGTCACGTGGTCATTGCCGCGGGCCCGCTGTGTTCACCGGCGCTGAGCGAAGAGGTCATGAAGCTCGTCGGTGGCGACGCCCTTGCGTTCTTCGATGCGGCGGCGCCGATCGTCGATGCCTCCACGCTCGATATGGACGTGCTGTTCTCGCAGTCGCGCTACGAGGAGCAGGGGAGCGGCGACTATCTCAACGCTCCGCTCAATAAGGAGGAGTACGAGGCCTTTATCGAGGCGCTTACCACGGCCGACCGCGTGGTGCTCAAAGACTTTGAGGGCGGCGATTTGTTCCAGGCCTGCCAGCCTGCCGAGGAAGTTGCGCGCACCGGCAAGGACGCCATTCGCTTTGGCGCCATGAAGCCCGTTGGCCTCACCGACCCGCGTACCGGACGTCGCCCCTGGGCGGCGATACAGCTGCGTGCCGAGAACAAGGAGAAGACCGCCTATAACCTGGTGGGCTTCCAGACCAACTTGACCTTTGGCGAGCAAAAGCGCGTCTTCCATATGGTGCCGGGCCTGGAGAACGCTGAGTTCTTCCGCTACGGTGTCATGCATCGCAATACCTTTGTCGACGCTCCGCACGTGCTCGATGGCACCTTTGCCGTGCCCGGTACCGGCGTGCGCCTGGCCGGTCAGATCACCGGCACCGAGGGGTACATGGAAGCCGTGGCGACAGGTCTGCTCGCGGCGCTCAACACCTATGCCGAGGCTATCGGTGCCGCGGGCGTCGAGTTGCCGCGTGTGGGTGCCCTGGGTGCGCTCGTGGGCTATGCGACCGATCCTGCCACCGTGGGCTATCAGCCTATGCATGTCAACTTTGGCCTGGTGCCGCCACTCGAGGATGGTAAGCGCCGCAGCAAGCGCGACCGCTATCAGGCCTATGCGGACCGTGCGCTCGAGGCCCTCGATGCCTACTTGGCCACGCGTTCCGACTTGTTTGGAGGCGACCGGTCATAGCCTTTGACCTGTACGACACCGTCGACTCTTTTATCGCCTATATCGCACGCGTTGAGGGGCTTTCTCCCAACACGGTGACGGCCTATGGCTCGAGGCTAGAGCGCTTTGCTGCCTGGTGCGAGCGCGAGGATATTGATGCTTTCGCTGCCGACGTGCGCACCATTCGTCGCTATCTTGCCGAGCTTTCGCGTGAGCAGGTGGCTCCCCGAACGCTTGCGGCGCACCTGTCGGCTATTCGATCTCTCTATCGCTGGATGGCTGCCGAGGGGATTGTCGAGGGCGATGCGGTCTCGGCGATCGCGTCGCCCAAGCTGCCGCGTGACCTGCCGGGCGTCCTTACGACCCAGCAGGTCGAGGCGCTGCTCAAGACGCCTGATACCTCAACACCCGCGGGACTGCGCGATGCGGCGATGCTCGAGTTGCTCTATGCCTCGGGTGCCCGCATCTCAGAGCTTGCGGCGCTCAATGTGGAATCCATCTCATGGTCCGAGCGCACGCTGCGCCTGTGGGGCAAGGGAAGCAAGGAGCGCATCGTTCCTCTGTATCGTCGTGCGCTCGATGTGACGCGTCTCTATATTGAAGAGGGGAGGCCGGAGTTGCTCGCTCGGGCAAAGCGCCGCGACCTCGCTACCGGGCCGCATCCGCTGCTTATATCGGCGCGCGGCAATCGCATGAGCGCCGCGATGCTCCGGCGGCGGTTCCATACGCTGGCGACGCTCGCCGGCATTCCGGCTGACATCGCCCCGCATGCGATGCGCCATACCTTTGCGACCGACTTGCTCGAGGGCGGTGCGGACCTGCGCTCGGTTCAAGAGCTGCTAGGTCATGCGAGCCTGTCCACGACGCAGATCTACACGCATCTCACACCCGATCGGCTTAAGCGGGCTGTGGCTCAAGCCCATCCCCGCGGCGAATAGTGGCTGGCACGTCCCGCGCCGCACTCAGGTGTGTGGTTTTGATTGCGGGTTGGCAGGAAGAGGCATTCCTGCTATCATTCATCGGGTTGCTTCACGGCAACATGTTTTTATCACGCACGCGCGGCTACTTCATACCGTGGTGCCCGGGCTTTGGTAGCACATGTCCGGGTTGGTTTTGGAGGATGACCCCGCGCGGAGGCAAACCACAGGAGGTTTAACATGGCTACCAAGATTAATATCCGCACCCTGCTCGAGGCCGGCTGCCACTTCGGTCACCAGACCCGTCGCTGGAACCCCAAGATGAAGCCGTTCATCTTCGGTGAGCGCAACGGCATCTACATCCTCGACCTCAAGCAGACCATCCTCGACGCCGACCAGGCCTACACCTTCGTCAAGAACGTCGCCAAGGGTGGCAACGTGCTGTTCGTCGGCACCAAGAAGCAGGCTCAGGAGGCCGTCAAGAACGCTGCTGAGCGCGCCAACATGCCTTACATCAACCAGCGTTGGCTCGGCGGTATGCTGACCAACTTCGTCACCATCCGCTCCCGCATCAACCGCATGGAGGAGCTCGAGGCCATGGTCGAGGACGGCCGCATGGCTGTTCTGCCCAAGAAGGAGCAGGCTGTTCTCGGCAAGGAGCTCACTAAGCTCCAGACCAACCTCGGTGGCGCCCGCGACATGAAGGGTCTGCCCCAGGCTCTCTTCGTCATCGACACCAAGCGCGAGGAGAACGCCATCAAGGAGGCCCAGCGCCTGAACATCCCCGTCGTCGCCCTGATCGACACCAACTCCGATCCCGACGAGGTCGAGTACGGCATCCCCTGCAACGATGACGCTATCTCCGCTGTCACCCTTATGTGCGAGCTCATGGCTGACGCCTGCCTCGCTGGCTCCGGCAAGGAGCAGGTCTCCGAGGCCGAGATGGCCGCTGAGCCCAAGGCCGAGTAAATCAGTCTTAGTTAATTCTTTTTCATCTCTTTGAAAGGAACCACAATGGCCCAGATTACCGCCGCTATGGTCAAGCAGCTCCGCGAGATGACCGACTCCCCGATGATGGAGTGCAAGAAGGCTCTCGTCGAGGCTGACGGCGACATGGACAAGGCCGTCGACGTCCTGCGCACCATGGGCATCGCCAAGGCTGTCAAGCGCGCCGGCCGCGACACCAACGAGGGCACCATCGCCACCTACGTCTCCGAGGACGGCAAGACCGGCGCCATCCTGGAGCTCTCCTGCGAGACCGACTTCGTCGGCACCAACCCCAAGTTCACCGGCTTTGCCGCTGACCTTGCCAAGGTTGTCGCCGAGCAGAACCCCGCCGACGTCGAGGCCCTCAAGGCCTGCCCGATGAACGGCGAGACCGTCGACTCCGCCCTCACCGAGATGATCCACGTCATCGGCGAGAACATGAAGGTCCTGCGCTTCCAGCGCGTCGCCGTCGAGAACGGCGCCATGACCGGCTACATCCACCTCGGCGGCAAGCTCGCTGACATCGTCGTCTGCGAGTTCTCCAAGCCCGAGACCGGCGCCACCGACGAGTTCAAGACCTTCGCCCACGACGTCGCCATGCACATCGCTGCCACGGCTCCCGTCGCCACCACCCGCGAGGACGTGCCCGCCGCCACCGTCGAGCACGAGATGAGCATCTACAAGGCCCAGGCAGCCGAGTCCGGCAAGCCCGAGGC
>CAUHIY010000112.1:0-5687 GCA_959606405.1 uncultured Collinsella sp.
TGGGGATACGCAACCACGGTATTCGCGATAACCATAGCAAGGCTACGCTCCATGGAACGCTTGACAACGGCACGCCCCTCGCTCATCACCAGAGTTCCGTTTTCGCATACATAGGCGAGCTGATCGGCCACCGGGGCAAACAGGTAGCGCAAGCTCGCATATTGACGGCCACTCGCCGGCATAAACACGATACCACGACGATGCAGCTCATCGATAAGCTCAAAGGCCTCGGAACGCAGCTCGCGCTCCCCCGGATGCAGCAACGTGCCGTCCAAATCGCATGCAATCAGTTTGATTCCCTCAAGACCCATATGCTTCCCCCAAAGCCTCATATCAACAGCAAGACGGACCTTGATCGGTCGCCCCTCAAAGCCCGTCTTGCGCATACGCGCGCTTAGCCGCGCGCCTTTTTTACGATGGTAAAGTCGGGAGCCATGCTCACGACGACCTCCGCCGCACTCGACGCAAAGCGCCGGTCCGCATCGAGTTCACGGGTAACCAGCGAGAGCCGAACACCCTCGACACCCCGGAGCATGCGGCCCAAAACAGGCTGCACCGGCGTATACATGCGCACGGTATGCTCGTCCGAGTCGCCCCGGAAGAGCGGCGCATGCATGTTGCCGATCTCCCAGCACGCATGCGCGAGCGCAATCGGGTCCATGCGGTCAACTTCGACCAAATAAACCTCGGCGCTGCGCAAGCGCACGACAACCGCCACGGGCACCATGCCCGAACGGTCAATGGCGAGCACGTCGCCGTCGGCAAGACGACCGCCGTCGGCAGTATCCAGCCGAACATCGACCGTGCGCCCCAGCTCCGTCACGCCCACAAACGCGTATACATCAGCCTGGTCCCAATCGAGCAGTAGCTCGTCAACTTCAAAGACGCCGCCCAACTTCCGGCGAAGCAGGAGTTCATAGGACGGATCGTTGAGATTTCCCAAGCATGTCGTCGAAACCAAGCGTTCAGGCATACGCTAACCCTCGACCTCGACGAGCTCGATATCAAAGTTGAGGTCCTTACCGGCCAGCTCGTGGTTGGCGTCGAGCGTCACGGCCTCGGGCGTTACATCGATGACCACGGCGGGGACGGGCATACCGCTCGGCGTGGACAGGAAGAGCTTCATGCCCTTCTCGATCTGCTCGATGTTGGGAACCTGTTCGGCCGGGAAGGTCAGAACCATCTCGGGATTGTGCTCGCCGTAGGCATCGGCAGCAGGAATGTGCACGGTCTTCTTCTCACCCACCTGCATGTCGACAACAGCGGCGTCGAAGCCCTTGATCATCTGGCCGGCGCCGCAGGTGAACTCCAGCGGCTCGCCGCGATCGTAGGAGCTATCGAACTGCGTACCATCGTCGAGCGTGCCGCGATAATGGGTCTTGACCTTCTTGCCCTGGTTGGACATGGAAACCTCCGTGATAAGGGCGGCGCACAACACGGGCCGCCATGAACATATGGCGCTAACTATACCCTAGTCATACAATTTGAAGAAAGTTTGCAAAGAAACGCTGCAACCGGAGGAACCATGGCATATCCCGTATTTGACCTACACTGCGACACCGCCGACCGAATCGGCTGGGCCACGCTCGATCTCGACCTGCGCTTTACCGCCGGCACCGACGGTTATTTCCCCGGCGACGAAACGCATCCGCAAGATTTCGACCTCATCGAGGGTAACGCCTGCGCCATCTCGCTCGCAAAGATCGACAACACGCCGTGGGCACAGTGCTTCGCTACGTTTGTCCCCGACGAGATCCCCACCGCCCACGCCGCGCGCTTCCAGGCGCAAATCATGGCGCATATGAGCGGCCAGGCAATGCTCAACCACGACCGCATGGTCAACGTACGCAGCGCCGCAGACATTCGCCCCGCGCTCAAGGACGGCAAGATCGCCTGTATCCACACCATCGAAAACGCCACGTTCTTTGCCGAGGACCCCGCGCTGATCGAGGTGCTCAAGAGCCTGGGCGTGCTTATGTCGTCACTCAGCTGGAACGCGCAGGGGCCGCTCGCGAGCGGCCACGACACCCACGCCGGCCTTACCGCCGCCGGCATCGAGGCACTTACGCAAATGGAGCACGCCGGCATGGTACTCGACGTCTCCCACCTCAACGATGAGTGCTTTGACGAGGTTGTCGCCCACGCCACGCGCCCCTTCGTCGCCAGCCACTCCAACTCCCGTGCGGTTTGCGGCGTCAAGCGCAACCTTACCGACGACCAGTTCCGTACCATTCGCGACATGGGCGGCATCGTCGGCCTCAACTACTGCAGCAAGTTCCTTTCCAACGACGCAACCGACAAAACCGCCGCAGACGTCACCTTCGACCAGCTGGCGGCACATATCGAGCACTGGCTCGACCTGGGCGGCGAGGACGCCATCGCGCTCGGCGGCGACTGGGACGGTGCCACGGTGCCCGCTTTCCTCTCCGATGCCAGCAAGATGCCCGAATTCCAGAACATGCTCTCCAAGCACTTTGGCAAGACCGTGATGCAAAAGCTCTGCAGCGACAACGCGCTTGCCTTCTTCGAGCGCTATTAATTTCACATCCCTTGAGCGGGCCGGCATGCCGAACGGTCGACATGCCGGCCCGTCCCCAATCCAAAGGACCGATTTTGACGCAGCAGTTTACGATTTCCGTATCCCGACCGGATGGGACGCCCATCCCCGTCGTCGTTACCAAAAAGCGCGTCAAGAACTTCAACCTACGTGTCACATCGAGCGGTGAGGTCCACGCCAGCGCACCGCTCGGCGCCAGCCGCGAGCGTGTCGAAGCGTTTGTGAAGCGCAACAGCGCCTGGATTATCAGCCGACTTGCCCAGCGTGAGCAACGTCAGGCGACGGCGCGAGAGCCGCTCAGTCCCTCGTCCATCATTGCACTTTGGGGCAAGCCCATCACGGTACAGGACGCACTCGATCACAACTTTGCATTACCCGCACCGCGACCCAAACAGGCCACCTTCGCAAGTTTTATGGGTACCGATGAATCGGACGAAGGCCCGCAGGCCAAGCGGCACGCAATCCTCGACGGCCTAACGTCCGACGAGCTCCAAGCCCACATCGACCAGCTCTACGCGTCCGAGGTCACCGCAGCGCTACGCGACATCGTGCACGCGTACGAAATCGCAATGGGCGTCGCCGTGGCCCGCGTCTCCGTGCGCAGCATGAAAACGCGTTGGGGCTCATGCACGCCCAAATCCGGCGCCATTCGCATCGCGCGCGAGCTCGCCGCCTACCCCGTCGAATGCCTCGACATGGTTGTCGCCCATGAGCTCGTCCACTTGCTCGAGCCAAGCCACAACCAGCGGTTTCACGCCCTGCTCGACACGTACTGCCCTAACAATAGAGCTCTGTCGCAGCGGCTCAAGCAGCCACCCCTCAACAAGCTCTAGCGTCGACTAGCGCACGCGCTCGATCTCGACGCCGCAGCTTGCCAGCGGCAAGCCGACAGGCGCCCACGGTTTATCGAGCTTTATGCGCACACCAAGCAGCGAGGGATAACGGCGCAGCAGCATCTGGGCCGTCCCCTCGGCTGCCGCCTCGATGAGTTTAAACGTATGCTCGCGCAGATAGCCATCAACATCGTGGCACACCGAGCCGTAGTCAATCGAGGCATCCAGGTTATCGTGCTCCCCCGCCGCGCGCAGGTCGGCATAGAGCACCAGAGAAACGATGAACTTCTGACCCAGCGCGTTCTCCTCGGGATACACGCCATGGTTGGCAAAAACCTCAAGGCCGTCAATGGCAATACGATCGGCATGGCGCAGATCGTCATAGCTCACGTGAGGCACCGCCGTTGCGGTGGATATTTCGCCCCTTCCACGGCGAGCGAGCTCGGCGCCTTCAGTCTTGGTGGCATTCTCGGGCAGTTTCTTGTTACTCATCGCGATCGTCTCCTTCGTTTAGAACCCCGACCGCGCAAATCAACTACACGCGAATCGACAGGTTCTTTTTATCATCGCTCCAGTTGCAAGCATTGCGCGCGGGGCATGCAAAGCAGGCGCGCGACGCTTTGTCGGCTGCATAGAGCAGACGCTCAAGCGGTTGGCTGTTCACGCGCAGCTTTCGATGGCCCAGAATGGCCGTCTTAATGGCTGCGGCATCGGCCGGCTCAAACGCCATGTCATCGGGCATGCCACCGAGGATCGCATCAGCGACGCGTTCGCTTGCAACATCATGGGATATACCCGATTCATACTGTTCATCTTTGCCGATATCGTGAAGAAGTGCCGTGGCGTAGATGACCTCGCGGTCAAATTCGAGCTGCTCCTCGAGATTCTTGATCCACATAATGCGAGCGACATCCAGCAGATGGTCAATACCGTGGCGGCAGAAGATGCGCCCCGATTCCAACTGTGCAATGTTGCCCAGGTGCCGCCGGAACAGCCCGTTGGTACAAATGTAATCAATGCGAGGCATGGCGCCAAAGGGGGCCAGGCCCGAAGCCATAAAGCCGCGACGCGACGTCCCCTCATCGGTCTTCGATGTAAAGTCGTTGACGACTCTCATGGTTAGCGGTCCAGCATCCTAAAGAAACGCTCCTCGAGCGCGGGATCGGTCTCAAAGACGCCGCGGCGAGCGAGCGTCACGGTCTTGGTGCCGGGCTTTTGCACGCCACGCATCGTCATGCACATATGCTCGGCCTCCATCAACACAATCGCTCCCTGGGGAGCGAGATACTCCATGAGGGCATCGGCAACCTGCGCACACAGCTGCTCCTGCAGCTGCAGACGGCGGGCATAAACCTCAACCGTGCGAGCAAGCTTGGAAAGCCCGGCCACCCGACCGTTAGGGATATAACCAATGGCGGCCTTGCCATAAAACGGCAGCAGATGATGTTCGCACAGCGAGTAGAACGTGATGTCGCGCTCGATAACCAAATCGTTCGAAGCGACGGCAAAGGTTTTGGACAGGTGCTCCTCGGCACTCTGGTCCACACCGCCGGCGATCTCGCCATACATACGGGCAACGCGCGCCGGGGTCTCCAGCAGGCCCTCACGAGTTGGATCCTCGCCTATGCCCTCAAGCAACAGCTTAATGGCGGCCTCGACTTTTTCCTGATCGACCATCTGGGCCTCACTTTTCCGATTTCACGTTCGCGCTATGGTACCACGCCCTCCGGCATCGACCATAAGCTACATAGTATGGGTCGAATAGACCGGATCATCACGCCAAAGTTCAACCGCATCACAAAGCGCAACGCCCTCGCGCTCAGCACGGGCGCGCGTAGCGTTCATATCGATCACGCGCTGGTTGCTCGAACCCCTAAAGCGCAGCGAGATATCGTACAGGTCCTGAACAAACGGGCCGTCCACCAACATATCAAGGCAGGTAAGGATGCGGTCCGTCACCTCGGTATGATGACGACCACCCGGCATAAGCTCCTCGAGCACGTCACCGGTAAAGCACCAAATGGTCTTCCCCGACCCCACTGGATAGGCCGCGCGAACACGCTCGACAAACTCAACGAGCCCCGCCTGATTCTCGGGCTCCATGGGCTCGCCGCCCAGAATCGTCAGACCATCGATAAAGGGATGATCGAGACTCTCGATAATCTTGTCCTCGACGGCACGATCGAACGGCTCGCCCGCGGCAAAGTCCCACGCGACGGAGTTAAAACAATTCTTGCACCCACGACGGCACCCACTCACAAACAGAGAAGTACGAACACCTTCCCCATCAGCAATGT
>CAUHIY010000113.1:0-5552 GCA_959606405.1 uncultured Collinsella sp.
TCGTTTGAGTCCGCGCGCCGCCATAATGATTAATTCATCCCCATCGAGGCCTTATTCGACCCATCCAAAGGTCAGCAAGTTTCAACAGGAACCGCAAGGCGATTGAAAAGTGAGTCCGAAATAAGCCAATTTGGAATCTCTTCTTATTAAGAAAACATAGTGATGTCCTACAGTTTTATCAATATCTCATCGCCTAATGCTACTAATTTTGGCGTAAGCGGTCATTTATCCCCAAAATGACCTGCTTTATCCAATACCTGTGATCGACCCGCTACTCAATTCCTCAATAGGAGGTCCGATATTTTGCGCAACCAAAAGAATCGTACCCCCCCCCCCACATTAAAATTAACTGCCGGATGTACCATTTGTTTTTAACCCCCCCCTATCGGAGTTTCATGGCTGCCCCATCTAGTTCGCAGCCCATAACCCGCTGGAAACCGTGTCCTAGAATTCGCTTGCGAGGTGGGATGTGGTTTCCGCTTGCGGCCCCGTTGGGAAGCCACATCCCACCTCGATCACAAATTCCGGGTCGCACTTTCCGCCAGATCCCCCAACCGGAAACCACATCCCATTCCAAAGGCAAATTCCGGGACGCAGCTTCCGCAACCCCACCCATCCGGAAAGCCCATCCCACTCTAGACACATCTGGGTATGGAATTATCAGCCACCTGCTAGGCATAGGTTCTGCAACGTGGCGCCCGCCCGGCGGCGTCTTACTACATGAATCCCATCGAATGGTGCGTAAAGAAGCCCGGGTACGTTTTGTAGCCGTACTCCATCTGCCTATACATCCAGCGGATACAGGAGACCGTATCTTCCAAAACCGACTCATCGTCCGGATGATGGAAAATGTCGCCCCAGACGCTTGCCGCGGCGCACCCCCGTGTTAAGAAAAAAGCCTCGAGAATTTCGAGGCTTTCACGTTTGTATTATCTCGAGCGCGAGGCGACACGCCTACTCGCCCAGCACGGCCTTCTTGGCCGCCACCGCCATATGGTCCAGATCCTCCTTGGTGGGATGGTCCTTCGCGGCAACCCAGTTGTCGAGCAGCATCTTAAATCGGGCGTTGTCGGGATCTTGCTCGAGCATGGCCTCGTAGCGCTGTTTGACCGCAGGGCCCATCTTACCCTGACACATCGCCCAGCCCGCAAGCTCGGCATCCACGGCCAGATTGGAAGTTACGCGGTCGATAATCTGCTGGTAATAGCTCTGGTCGGCCCCAAAGCCGCAGGTGCCAAACAGGAACACGCGCTTGCCGTGCAAGGCAGAGAGCAACGCCGCGACCGAAGGCGTGCACGCGCCCTTGTCGCACCAAAAACCGACGAGCACCATGTCGGCCGCGCAGGCCCCCTGCGCCTCGAGCGCAACCTGATCTGCATCCGCATCGTCGCTCAACGCCGCGGCATGGACAAACTCAACGCCCGCAGCCTGCAGAGCGCGCTTGATCGCACCCGAAACCATCCTGGTATTACCGCTCTTGCTGTTAACCACCAAAGAGCACGTCATAGTCACGTTGCCTCGTTTCCCCCAAAACTAAAGCCACTAATGCAATTTATTAGATGAATATCTTAGTACTAACGTGACAGATGTAAACCACCGTCTGTCGATTGATTAATTTGCCCCACGGGCTTGCTCACTGGGCGAATTGGCTGCGGTAGAGTTCGGCGTAGAAGCCACCTGCCGCTAGCAGCTCGTCGTGCGTGCCGCGCTCGATAATCTCGCCGTCGCGCATCACCAGAATGCAGTCGGCGTTGCGGATGGTGCTCAGGCGGTGCGCCACGACAAAGCTTGTGCGACCTGCCATGAGCTCGTCGAATGCCGCCTGCACCTGCAGCTCGGTACGCGTATCGATGCTCGACGTTGCCTCGTCCAGCAGCAAAATCGCCGGGTCGGTGAGCATGACGCGCGCGATGCACAGCAGCTGTTTTTGACCCTGGCTAAACGTGCCGCCGTCCTCGCCGATCACCGTGTCGTAGCCTTTCGGCAGCTGCACGATAAACTTGTGCGCATGCGCGCGTTTGGCCGCCTCGATAACCTGTTCGCGTGTGGCATCGGGACAACCGTAAGCGATGTTTTCCGCCACCGTGCCCTCAAACAGCCAAGTGTCCTGCAGTACCATGCCAAAGGCACGGCGCAGGCTTGCGCGCGTGTAGTCACGCGAGGAACGGCCATCGACCGCGATGCGACCGGCATCGATATCGTAAAAACGCAGCAGCAAATTGATGAGCGTTGTCTTGCCACAGCCCGTGGGGCCGACGAGGGCAAAGCGCGTGCCGGGCTTGGCATCGATGCAGATATCCTGCAGCAGTTTGCGGTCGGGCACGTAGCTAAAGTCCACATGCTCAAAGGCAACCTCGCCCTGCGGGGCGGCAAGCTCTACGGCGTCCGACGCGTCGGGCTCCTGCTCGCGCGCATCGAGCAGCGCAAACATGCGGCGCGCCGAGGCGTACGCGGTCTGGATCTGCGTGATGACGTTGGTGACCTCGTTGAACGGCTTGGTGTACTGGTTGGCGTAGGACAGGAAGATCTGCACGCCGCCCACCGTAAGCGCCGCTGGCACGCCCGTGATCACGCCCACGCAGCCGATCACAGCGACCACGGCATAGATGATGTTATTGATAAAGCGCGTGCCGGGGTTGGAGAGCGAACCCATAAACTGCGCGCGTTCACCTGCTGTATAGAGCTCGGCGTTAAGGGCATCGAAGCGCTGCTGAGCGTGCGGGCCGTAGGCGAAGGCGTCCACCAGCTTTTGCTCACCCACATACTCCTCGATATGACCGCCGAGCTGCCCTTGAATACGCTGCTGAGCCGTAAAGCTTTTGTTGGAGAGCTTGGCGATGGCGCCAGCTGCAAAGATGGAAAGCGGCGTGACGAGCACCACCACGAGTGTCATGGCCAGGTTAATGGAGAGCATAAACGCAAGCGTGCCCACGATGGTGATGACGCCGGTAAAGAGCTGGGTAAAGCCCTGCAGCAGACCGTCGCCCACCTGATCGACGTCGTTGACCACGCGGCTCATAAGGTCGCCGTGGGCATGGCTGTCGACAAAGCTGAGCGGCATGCGGCTGAGCTTGTCGCTCGCCTCCACGCGCATGTCGCGCACCGTTTCGTAGGACAGGCGGTTGACGCAGTAGCCCTGCAGCCACTGAAAGGCCGCAGCACCCATCACGACAATCGCGAGTTTGGTAACGAGCGGCAGCAGCGCATCGAAGTCCACCTGCCCGGTGGCGACGATCAGGTCGATGCCCTCACCAATGAGGATGGGCGTGTAGAGCTGCAGAATCACCGAGATGGCGGCGCTCACAAACGACGCCGTAAACGAAATACGGTGCGGGCGAACATAGCCCAGCAGGCGGCGCGTCACCGCGCCCACGGGATAGCGCTCGGGATCACCGGGTTGGCGCGGGCCGTCGCCCAGGTCGTTGAGCTTGTCGTTACCGGACACATTGGCCGTCATCGTGGCGACCGAACCGGAAGAAGTATACGGATTCATCTAGCAGCCCTCCTTTGCGCAGACGGATGCGGGGACGGTTGGGGCAGACGCGGGCGCCGCACTCCCCTGCTGGCCCTCGAGCTCCTCGCGGCGAAGCTGCGACTGGCAGATCTCTCGGTAGAGCTGGCAGCTTGCATACAGCTCGTCATGCGTGCCCAGGCCCGCAACCGAGCCGTGGTCGAGTACGCAGATCATGTCGGCATCACGCACGGTCGAGACGCGCTGGCTCACGATGGCGGTCGTGAGCGGCAGCCCGCCCTCGGCGGCACCGCGCACGCTACGCTCGCGGACGGCATGGCGAAGCGCCGCGTCGGTCTTAAAGTCGAGTGCCGAGGCGGAGTCATCCATGATCAATATCTGAGGCGAGCCCACCAGGGCGCGCGCGATGGTCAGGCGCTGGCGTTGGCCACCGCTGAAGTTCTTACCGCCCGCCTCGACCGGGGCATCGAGCCCCTGCGGCTTGTTGCGCACGAATTCGCTGGCCTGCGCCATATCGAGCGCCGCCCAGAGCTCATCGTCGGTCGCTGACTCGTCACGCCAGGTCAGGTTGCTGCGGATGGTGCCGCTCACCAGCGACGCGCGCTGCGGGACGGTCGCGACCACATGGCGCAGCTGGTCGAGCGGCCAGGCGCGCACGTCGGCGCCCATCACGCTCACGCTGCCAGCGCTCGCATCGTACAGGCGCGGGATAAGCGAAACGAGCGTGGACTTGCCGCTGCCCGTGCCGCCGATAATGCCGAGCGTCTTGCCCAGCGGCAGCTCCAGCGTCACATCGCTCACGGCATTTGCCGCGCCCACGCCAAACGAAAAGCTCGCATGGTCAAAGCTCAACGCAGGAACGGGAGCGACATTGCCCGGCTCGGGCAGTGCGACCGGCTGGTTGCCCTCATCGGTAATGCTCGGCACGCAATTGAGCACCTCGTTGATACGCGACGCGCTGGCGCTCGACTTGGTAAAGACCACGACCAGGTTGGCGACATACACGATGGAGGTGAGGGTCTGCGTCATGTAGTTGACGAACGCCATGACCTGACCCTGCGTGAGCTCGCCCACGTTGACCTGGATGCCGCCGACCCACAGGATGGCGCACACGCCCAGGTTCATCACAAGAAACGTGACGGGGTTGAGAATCGACGAGAGCTTGCCCACCGCGATGGCAGTATTGGCCTGGTCATCGGCGGCTTGGGCAAAGCGCTCACGCTCGTGATCTTCACGCACAAACGCACGGACCACGCGAGCGCCCGAAAGGCCTTCGCGGCAGATAAGCGCGATGCGGTCGAGCTTTGCCTGCAGCTGCTTGTAGTACGGAATACAGCGCGCCATGACAACCCAGAACACCAGGCCAATGGCGGGCGTGCAAATCAAAAAGATGATGCCGAGCTTAAGGTCGATGGCAAGGGCCGCGACCATGGAGCCCGCCGCCAGGAAGGGCCAGCGGATGAGCATGCGCACGCCCAGCGCCACGGCGAGCTGCACCTGGTTGACGTCGTTGGTAATGCGCGTGATGAGCGACGGCATGCCAAAACGGTCGAGTTCGGCATAGCTCAGCTTGTTGATGTGCTGGTAGAGCGCGCCGCGAATGTCGGTGCCCATGCCCTGCGAGGTGAGCGCCGCCATCTTTTGGCAGACGAGCGTAAACGAGATGCCGATCACAGCCATGGCGCCAAGTACCATACCGTAGTGGACGACGGCGTTCACGTCGTGTGCGCCGATACCCTTATCAATCATCTGGGCAATCACCAGCGGCGTCAGCAGGTCAAAGATCACTTCGATCAGCTTGCACGCAGGACCAATCACCATATAGCGGCGAAACTTACCGCCAAAACGCCTGAGCAGCTCAATCATGTATAGGCGCTCCCTATCATCATCCACATTCAATTCGAACCATGATAGTACCGCCACCCCAAAAGAAGCGTAAACAACTCGTCATTTCTAATGGGATTCGGTTTCCAAAGAAGCGGAAAGGCACGCGCACGCCCAGCCAGTGTCGGGTCGACCGCTTGGTATACTTACATTAGTGCTACCAAGTTAGTCGCCGACCCTTGAAATGAGGTGCCGA
>CAUHIY010000114.1:0-5448 GCA_959606405.1 uncultured Collinsella sp.
CGGCATCGCTGCCATCATCGCCTCGGCCGATGCGGGTCTCAAGGCGTTCGGCACCAACGACGTGGTGCGCTCGCTGGCCGTCGACGGTGTTCTCACGGGCGTGGGCAGCGTGCTGACCTTCCTGCCGATCATCGTCGTGCTCTTCTTGTTCCTCTCCATTCTGGAAGACTCGGGCTACATGGCGCGCGTGGCCTTTGTCATGGATAAGGTATTGCGTCGCTTTGGCCTGTCGGGCCGCAGCTTCGTGCCTATGCTCGTCGGTTTTGGCTGCACCGTGCCGGCTATCATGTCGACCCGTACGCTCCCATCCGAGCACGACCGCAAGATGACGGTCATGCTCACGCCGTTCATGAGCTGTTCGGCCAAGTTGCCGGTCTACGGTCTGCTGTGCGGGGCGTTTTTCCCGAAGGCGACGGTTCCCGCCATGGTCTCGCTCTATCTGATTGGCATTGCGGTCGGTTGCATCGCGGCTTTGGTGCTCAACCGCACGGCATTTAAGGGTGACCCGGTGCCGTTTATCATGGAGCTTCCCAATTACCGCCTGCCGAGCGTCAAGACGACGGTGATGCTGGCATGGGATAAGGCCAAGGACTTTATTACCAAGGCCTTTACCATTATCTTTGCCGCTACCGTGGTCATCTGGTTCCTCCAGACGTTCGATATCCGCTTTAATGTGGTCGCCGATCAGTCGCAGAGTCTGCTTGCCGGTCTGGGTAGCATCATCGCGCCGGTGTTGGCCCCGCTCGGCTTCGGCGACTGGCGCGCCTCGACGGCGCTCGTCACCGGACTTATCGCCAAGGAGAGCGTCATTTCGACCCTCACGGTGCTTTTGGGCGCAACGTCGCCCGCGGTGCTGTCAACCATGTTTTCGCCGTTTACCGCTTACGTGTTCCTGGTCTTTACGCTGCTGTACCCGCCCTGCGTGGCGTCCATCGGTGCCGTCAAGAGCGAGCTGGGCGCGCGCTATGCCGTTGCCGTGTTCGCGTTTCAGGTGACGGTCGCCTGGATCGTGGCGTTTGTCGTGCATTCGGCGGGCATATTGCTGGGGTTGGCTTAGCTATTTATTGACGGCGCAACCCCTGTGTATTGAGTTGATTGCGGCCCCGTATCTGTACTGACGGATGCGGGGCCGTTGCTATATAATCGCCTCCGCTCAAAATGATTGGAGACGTTATATATGAGTCAGGCAAGACAAGATGGCATCTCACTCAAGCAGTGGCTCCCTCTTATCGGGCTCGCCTGTTGTGCGTTCGTGTTCAACACGTCGGAGTTTATGCCCATCGGCCTGCTGACCGATATCGCCGCGTCGTTCTCGCTCACCGAGGCCCAGGCCGGCATCATGATCTCGGTCTACGCCTGGGGCGTCATGCTGCTGTCGCTGCCACTCATGGTGTTTGCCTCGCGCTTTGAGTTCAAGCGTATGCTGCTCGGCGTGCTTGCCGTGTTCTCGCTGGGTCAGTTCCTGTCCGCCGTGGCGCCTACCTATCCTATTTTGGTTTGCGCGCGTCTGGTGGTCGCCTGCGCGCATGCCGTGTTCTGGTCGGTCGCCTCGATCATGGCCTCGCGCCTGGTTGACAGTCGCCACGGGGCGCTCGCCATTAGCATGATCGCCACGGGCTCGTCCATCGCGCAGATCTTTGGCCTGCCGATCGGCCGCGCCATCGGGCTGGCCGTGGGCTGGCGCATGACATTCGCCGTGGTCGGGGCCCTCTCAGCTGTCGCGGTCGTCTACCAGGCCGCGGTGTTCCCGGCCATGCCGGTGGGCGAGCGCTTTACCGTTAAGCAGCTGCCCGAGCTGCTCAAGAATCCGTTCCTCATCGCGCTTTATGCGGTCACGGTGTTCATGGCAACCGGCTATTATGCGGGTTACAGCTATATCGAGCCGTTCCTGGCGCAGGTCGCGCACGTCGACGCAAGCGCTATTACCATGACCCTGACGGCGTTTGGCTGCTCCGGTCTGCTCGGAAGCTGGCTGTTTGGCCGCCTGTTCGATGGGCATCGCTTCCCGTTCTTGGCTATCACGCTCTCCGGCGTGCCGGTGGCTCTGCTGCTCATGGGTTCGGTCGCATCGTCGCTCGTAGCAGTGCTTGCCGTCTGCGCGCTATGGGGCTGCTGCTCCACAGCCTTTAACGTGGCGTTCCAGGCCGAGCTCATCAAGTACACGCCGGCGGATTCGTCGGCCGTCGCCATGTCGATCTTCTCGGGCCTGTTTAACCTCGGTATCGGCACGGGCACCGCAATCGGCGGCGCCGTGGTTTCGGGTCCCGGTATCGCTTGGATTGGCTTCGCGGGCGGGGCGATTACCGTCGTGGGCGTCATCCTTGCCATCACCGTACTGTTCCCAGCCATACGCCGCGCAAAGCCCGTCGCCTAATCACGTCCCCTCATCAGTTGCGGTGAAATACGGACTGCTGGGCCCAATAAACCCGGAAAACAGTCCGTATTTCACCGCAACTTATTTTGGGGGAGGGGATGCGCGGCGGGCATACAATGGATGGCGTTGCGTAAAAGATTGCCGGGAGGTTGTTATGTGGGCTTACGAGACGACGTTCTATCAGATCTATCCGCTGGGCTTTTGCGGAGCTCCGCGCGAGAACGCCGCGCCCGTTGCCGAGGATGAACTTTCCCAGGCTGCCATCCCCGCGCCCAACCCCGATGCCCCCATCATGAAAATCGCCCAATGGGCCGACTACCTGCAGGAACTCGGTATTGGCGCCGTGCTCATCAACCCTCCGCTCGAGTCCGATAGCCATGGCTACGATACGCGCAGCCTGCGCCATATCGACCGCCGCTTGGGTGGGGATGCCGACTTTGCCGCCGTGTGTGAGACGCTGCATGCCCATGGCATTCGCGTGGTGCTCGATGCCGTCTTTAACCATGTGGGCCGCGGCTTCTGGGCATTCCGCGACGTGCAGGAGCGCAAGTGGGACTCGTCCTACAAGGACTGGTTCCACATCAGTTTTGACGACGATTCCTGCTATGGCGACGGCTTTTGGTACGAGGGCTGGGAGGGCCATTTTGAGCTTGTGAAGCTCAACCTGCAAAATCCCGCCGTGGTCGATTACCTGCTTGAGTCCGTGCGTCGCTGGGCCGAAGTCTTTGGCGTCGACGGCCTGCGCCTGGACGTCGCCTATATGCTCGACCGCGACTTTATGCGCCGCCTACACGCCTTTGCCCGTGAGCTCAAGCCCGACTTCGTGCTGATCGGCGAGACGCTCCACGGCGACTACAACCAGATTGTCAACGACGAGATGCTCGACTCCTGCACCAACTACGAGTGCTACAAGGGCCTGTACTCCAGCTTTAACTCGGTCAACATGTTCGAGATCGCCCACTCGCTGCACCGCCAGTTTGGCGGCGATCCGTGGTGCATCTACCGCGGCAAGCATCTGCTGTCGTTTGTCGACAACCACGATGTGCCGCGCCTGGCGAGTATCCTCACCGACAAGTCGTGCCTGCGTCCCGCCTATGGCATGCTCTTTGGCATGCCGGGCATCCCGTGCGTCTACTATGGCAGCGAGTGGGGAATTGCCGGCGAAAAGGGCGGCCCCGATGGCGATTGGGCGCTGCGTCCTGCGCTCGATGAGCCTGCGCCCAACGAGCTGTCGGCTTTCATCAAGCAGCTCGCGCACCTGCGCTCGACAGGCGGTGCGGCGGCACGCGCTCTCAACTACGGCGCGTACCGCAACGTGGTGATCCAGAACAAGCAACTGTTGTTTGAGCGCGCCTGCGACGACGCGACGGTGCTCGTGGCGGTGAACGCCGTGGATGAGCCTTACACCTTTGGCGCCGGCGAGCTCAACGGCTCCTTTGTCGATCTGCTTGCTGACGGTGCGCCCACGGTCGAGCTGACGAGCTCCCTCGAGCTTGCACCCTACGAGGTGCGCTATCTGCTGAGGGCCTAGCTCGTGGCCGCGCCGGACGAGGGCTATCAACATATTGAGCATGGGTTTGAACCCGTGTTTGACGAGCGCTCGCGCGTTTTGGTGCTGGGGTCGTTTCCCTCGGTGCTCTCGCGTGCCAATGCCTTCTACTATGGCAATCCGCAGAACCGCTTTTGGCGCGTGATGGCCGCGTGCCTCGGAGTGCCTGTGCCGCCCAACGAGGGCGACCCTTTGGCGGACAGCGAGCCCGCGACGCTCGACGCCTCAATTGCCTCCAAGCGATCCATGCTGCTGAACGGCGGCGTGGCTCTGTGGGATGTGATCGAGAGCTGTGACATTAAGGGCTCGAGCGACGCGAGCATTCGTAACGTTGTGCCGACACATATCGAGTGCATTACCGACGCAGCTCCCATTGAGCAGGTGATATGCAACGGTGGTACGGCTGGCCGGCTCTACAAGCGCTATCTACAAGAACGCACCGGGCTGCCCGCCATCGTCCTGCCCTCGACAAGTCCTGCCAATGCGGCTTGGCGTCTGGAGCGCCTTGTCGAGCGCTGGCGCGAGGCAGTTGACTGGGCTGCTCTCTAATTTAGATATTTGATTGAGCATGGGCGCCGAGGCGTTTGATGGTGGCATGCCAAATTGGCGCGGGCAGCGCGGGCTTGGCGCGCACCATACCGTCGGTATCGACGCTACCGGCATTGCCGCCGCCAAGCAGCTGCGCATGCTCAATGGAGCAGCCCATGCGCACAGCGCCCACAAGCTTATCCATCGCTTCCGAAAACGGTCGCCGCAAGAGTCCCATGCGCGGGGAATGGCGAAGCGCTGCGATGCCGCTGCCGGCGCAGATGACAACGCCGCCACACCACAATTGGCCCTGGCGCTCGCATGCCTTGTGCAGACGAACGGCGGCCCCACGCGCCTGCTCAGCGCCCTCTTGTGCGGCTCGAATCACGGCATAGACACGCGTTCCCGTACCGCCAAAGCGATCGAGTATCTGCTCGACAGCGATCATGGCCTCATCGTCAAATGCATCGTCAACAGCGAGCACCATGCCATCGACTGCACCGGCATCATCCGCCTCCAAATCGACCGGGTGGGGGAGCGCGGTGCCAGAAAGCTGAGCATAGGCGGCGATGGCATCCTGCAGGTCCCAGAGCAAAAACTCAAGGTCGGCGCTATCGGGAATGCTGATATACGCAATGGTCTGCAACGTTTTTGGTACATCGCCGCGTGCGGTCGTCTCCATGCCGCCTCCTTTCCGGTTGGTTTCCGTTTAGGTTACACCGTCTGGCGGCGCCTCGCCGCGCTATCCTAGTGCAACCCTTACGAAAGGAACGCCATGCGCCTGCCCATGAATACCTCGCTTGCCACGCTCAAGCCCTCCGGCATCCGCCGGATCAACGCGCTCGCCGCCCGGCATCCGGGGTGTATCGCGCTCGCGCTCGGCGAGCCCGATTTTCCCACGCCCGATGTGATTAGCGCCGAGGTGACCGCCGCGTTGGACCGCGGTGACACGCACTATCCGCCCAACAACGGTCGCCCCGCCCTGCGCGAGGCACTG
>CAUHIY010000115.1:0-5413 GCA_959606405.1 uncultured Collinsella sp.
AACATCGCCGCCGAGGGCGCCACGGTGACCATCGAAGAGGTCAACTACGACGAGTGCGTGCGCATGGCCGCCGCCGAGGCTGACGCCTGCGAGCGCGGCGTCATCGTTCAGGACACCGCCTGGGAGGGCTACGAGAAGATCCCGTCTTGGATCATGGAGGGCTACGGCACCATGGCTTCCGAGGCTGCCGAGCAGCTGCGCGAGATGGCCATCAACCGCCCGACGCACGTGTTTGTCCAGGCTGGCGTGGGTTCGCTCGCCGGCGCCGTGGTGGGCTACTTCACCAACCTGTATCCCGATAACCCGCCCACCTTCGTCGTGGTCGAGTGCGCGCCTGCCGCCTGCCTGTACAAGGGCGCTGCCGCCGGCGACGGCGACCCGCGCATCGTGGACGGCGACATGCCCTCCATCATGGCCGGCCTGTGCTGCGGCGAGCCCAACATTCTGGGCTGGGATATCCTGCGCAACCACACCACCGCCTTCGTGTCCTGCCCCGACTGGGTCACCGCTCGCGGCATGCGCACTCTGGGCGCTCCCGAGAAGGGCGACCCGCGCGTCATCTCTGGCGAGTCCGGCGCTGTGACCACCGGTCTGGTCGAGACCCTCATGCTCGATCCCGAGTACGCCGAGCTCAAGGAACTCATCGGCCTGGACAAGACGAGCTCCGTGCTCTGCTTCTCCACCGAGGGCGACACCGATCCGGATCAGTATCGCCGCATTGTTTGGGAAGGCGAATATCCCACTTGCTAATCGTTGGGGCGGAGTAAATAGGTATCGCTCCGCCACCTCACAGGTTGATTCCTTCGTTTGAAAGGTTATGAACAATGGCTAAAGAACTCGATTTCGACGCTATCAAGGCTGCTGCTGAGTCCCATCGTGCTGATATGACTCGCTTCCTGCGCGCCATGATCTCTCACCCCTCTGAGTCCTGCGAGGAGGGTGAGGTTGTTGCCTGCATCAAGGCCGAGATGGAGAGCCTTGGCTATGACGAGGTCAAGGTCGACGGCCTGGGCAACGTTATGGGCTTTATGGGCGAGGGCGACAAGATCATCGCCATCGACTCCCACATCGACACCGTCGGTATCGGCAACATCGAGAACTGGGACGCCGATCCCTATGAGGGCTACGAGACCGACGAGATCATCTACGGCCGCGGCGGCTCCGACCAGGAGGGTGGCATGGCTTCTGCTACCTACGCTGCCAAGATGATGAAGGACATGGGCCTCATCCCCGAGGGCTACAAGATCATGGTCGTCGGCACCGTCCAGGAAGAGGACTGCGACGGCATGTGCTGGCAGTACATCTACAACAAGGACGGCATTAAGCCCGAGTTCGTCATTTCCACCGAGCCCACCGACGGCGGCATCTATCGCGGTCACCGCGGCCGCATGGAGATCCGCGTCGACGTTCACGGCACCTCCTGCCACGGCTCCGCTCCCGACCGCGGCGACAACGCCATTTACAAGATGGCCGACATCATCGCCGACGTCCGCGCCCTCAACAACAACGGCTGCGACGAGTCGACCGATATCAAGGGCCTCGTCAAGATGCTCGACCCCAAGTACAACCCCGAGCACTTCGAGGATGCCCGCTTCCTGGGCCGCGGCACCTGCACCGTCAGCCAGATCTTCTACACCAGCCCCAGCCGCTGCGCTGTCGCTGACTCTTGCGCCATCTCCATCGACCGTCGCATGACCGCCGGCGAGACCTGGGAGTCCTGCCTGGACGAGATCCGCAACCTGCCGGCCGCCAAGAAGTACGGCGACGACGTGAAGGTCTCCATGTACATGTACGACCGTCCGTCCTGGACCGGCGAGGTTTACGAGACCGAGGCTTACTTCCCCACGTGGATCAACAAGGAGACCGCTCCGCACGTCAAGGCCCTCGTCGACGCCCACAAGGCCATGTTCGGTGACGAGCGCATCGGCTGCGAGCCCAGCATGGACAAGCGCACCGGTCGTCCGCTGTGCGACAAGTGGACCTTCTCCACGAACTGCGTTTCCATCCAGGGCCGCTATGGCATCCCCTGCGTCGGCTTCGGCCCGGGTGCCGAGTCTCAGGCTCACGCCCCCAACGAGGTCACCTACAAGGACGACCTGGTCACCGCTGCCGCCATGTATGTGGCTGCCCTGAACCTCTACGATCCGAGCCAGGCCGATGGCGACGCCACCGTGTTCCGCGCCGGTCTGACCAACAACAAGATCGATTAGTCCCATTCCTCGATCTTGTTGAGCCGGGGACATCTCGTGTCCCCGGCACCCCCTGTTGACTTGGGGCCCGTGGTCGTTATCTCCCATGCTTCCTCAACGGTAGCGGGTCCTCGTCATAGTGCTCTGCATGTTCTAGCCACACGCGCATGCCGGAGCGCATCTACTCATTGCGATCGTTTCATCTTTGGAAAGGATATTTACATGGACGCCAAGTTTACCGAGCTCGTCGAGCAGCTGAACGGCCTCGATTTTAAGGGCATGTACGGCAGCGACTTCCTGCACACCTGGGACAAGGCCACCGATGAGCTCAAGGCGCTCTACATCGTCGCCGACGCTCTGCGCGAGCTGCGCGAGAACAACGTCTCTTCCAAGATCTTCGATTCGGGTCTGGCTGTCTCGCTGTTCCGCGACAACTCCACCCGTACGCGCTTCTCCTTCTCTAAGGCCGCCAACCTGCTCGGCCTTGAGCTGCAGGATCTGGACGAGAAGAAGTCCCAGATCGCCCACGGCGAGACCGTCCGCGAGACCGCTACCATGATCTCCTTCATGGCCGACGTCATCGGCATCCGCGACGACATGTACATCGGCAAGGGCGACGCCTACATGGCCGAGGTCTCCGAGTCCGTGCAGCAGGCCTACGAGGATGGCGTTCTGGATCACCGTCCCACGCTCATCTCCCTACAGTCCGACTCCGATCACCCCACGCAGTCCTCTGCCGACATGCTCTACCTCATCAACGAGTTTGGCGGCCTCGAGAACCTCAAGGGCAAGAAGGTTGCCGTCACCTGGGCCTATTCGCCCTCTTACGGCAAGCCGCTGTCCTGCCCGCAGTCGCTGATCAGCCTGCTGCCCCGTTTTGGCATGGACGTCACCTTGGCCCACCCCGAGGGCTACGACCTCATGCCCGAGGTCGTCGAGCGCGCCAAGGGCTATGCCGCCGAGTCCGGCACCACCTTTAAGCAGGTCAACACCATGGCCGAGGCCTTCGAGGGCGCCGACATCGTGATCCCCAAGAGCTGGGCTCCGTTTGCCGCCATGGAGAAGCGCACCAACCTGTACGCCGAGGGCGACGACGCCGGCATCGCTGCGCTCGAGAAGGAGCTGCTCGCCCAGAACGCCACCCATCAGGACTGGTGCTCCACGACCGAGCTCATGGAGAAGACCGCCAACGGCCAGGACACCATCTTTATGCATCCGCTGCCCGCCGACATCTCCGGTGTCTCCTGCGAGCACGGCGAGGTCAACGCCGACGTCTTCGACATGCACCGCGTGGGCATGTACAAGGAGGCCAGCTACAAGCCGTACGCCATCGCTGCCATGATGTTCCTGCAGAAGGTTGCCGATCCCGCCGCTACCCTCAAGGCCCTCGACGAGCGCAACACCGCCCGTTGGTTCCAGGCCTAAAGCCGCGCTGAGGTAAGCCATGTAAAGGGGGCGCTCTGCCAACCGGCGGGGTGCCCCTTTTTGCATCGTGGGCGTGCGGGATAAGCGCTTTCGATGTAGATGCCCCGCGACGCGAGTTATGGGTACGATGGTTTCAGGGGAGGTATCGCCATGAAACTTGGTTGCGTCATTATGGCTTCGGGCGAGGGCAAGCGATTTGGCTCTAACAAGATGCTCGCCGATATCTATGGCGAGCCGCTGATTGCCCGGACCATTGATTCGGTTCCCCGGGGCTTTGACGTTGTGGTTTCGACGCGTTGGCCCGAGGTCGCTCAGATTTGTGATGACAAGCATTGCCCGTGCGTGCTGCACGATGGCGAGCTGCGCAGCGAAAGCGTCCGTGCGGGCCTTTCGTGGGGAGTCGAACGCAACTGGAAAGGTTGCCTCTTTTTGCCGGGCGACCAGCCGCTCGTGAGTTCGGATTCTTTTGAGGCTATGGTTCGTGCATTTGACGAGCGTGGCCGCAAGCATCCGGTGCGTCTTGCGTGCAACGGTGAGCCTTCGAGCCCGGTGCTCTTTCCGGCGGAACTGTTCGATGCACTTATGTGTCTTGAGGGTAAGGACGGCGGCGGTTCGATCCTCAAGGACCGTACCGACGTGGTGCTGGTCGAGGCGCGTGCCTACGAGCTGTGGGACGTCGATACCGTCAAGGGACAGCGACGCATAACGGAGCATATCGCCGCCTGCTCGTATTTTGATCGCGTGGCCAACTGCATCAATCAATAAGGAGCAATTATGATCATCATCAAAAACGGCGCACTCGTGACGCCCCAGGGGCTTCGCCGCGCCGATCTTGCCATGGATGGCGATAAGATCGTGCGGATTGCCGCGGCGATTGAGCCGGCCGAGGGCGATACCGTCGAGGATGCTGCGGGCTGCTGGGTGTTCCCGGGCTTTATCGATGGGCACACGCACATGCAGTGCTGGACCGGCATGGATTGGACAGCCGATAGCTTTGAGACCGGCACGCGCGCGGCTGCCTGCGGCGGCACGACGACCATTGTGGACTACGCCACGGCCGATCGCGGCGTGACCATGCCCGATGCCTTGGCCGAGTGGCATCATCGCGCCGACGGCACCTGCGCCGCCAACTATGCCTTCCATATGGCGCTTGCCGAGTGGAATGAGCGCAACCGCGCCGATCTTTCGGCCATGCGCGAGGCGGGCGTGTCGTCGTTTAAGACCTACTTTGCCTACGACCATCTGCGCCTGGACGATGCCGAGACGCTCGAGGTGCTGGAGGAGCTCAAGCGCGTGGGCGGTATCCTGTGCGTGCATTGCGAGAACGGCACGTTGGTCAACGCGCTGCAGAAGCGCGTGTTTGAGCAGGGTATCCACGGGCCCGAGGGCCATGCGCTCAGCCGTCCGGACGTGTGTGAGGCCGAGGCCGTGAGCCGCCTGTTGTATCTGGCGCACTTGGCCGGGGACGCTCCGGTCAACGTGGTGCACCTTTCGACCAAGCTGGGGCTCGAGGCCATTCGCGCTGCCAAAGCGCGCGGGCAGAAGAACATCTATGTCGAGACATGCCCTCAGTATCTGATGCTCGACGACACCTGCTATCTGGAGCAGGGCGAGGACGGCTTTGCGGGCGCCAAGTACGTGATGAGTCCGCCGCTGCGCCATGCCGGCGACCGTGCGGCACTGCGCGAGGCGCTTGTGGCCGGCGAGATCGATACGATTGCGACCGACCACTGTAGCTTTAACCTGCACGGGCAAAAGGACCGCGGGCGCGACGACTTCCGCGCGATTCCCAACGGCGG
>CAUHIY010000116.1:0-5394 GCA_959606405.1 uncultured Collinsella sp.
GAACTTCTGACCTCTTCCGTGTCAGGGAAGCGCTCTCCCCCTGAGCTAAACGCCCGATCAAGGGTGCGCAAGCGCGCAAGGGATAATATAACGGAGCCTGAACTCGGTGGCAAGAACATTTTTAAAAATCGCTTACATTGTGGAATTCGGGGGCTTTGTCGTATCCATTTCAAAGGAGTCTGCTGCCGCGATTTGGCTGTCGACTAATGCAAGGCCATTGCGGTATCGAGCTATGGAAAGACGCCTGCGGAATTGACCTACCGATAAGCGGACAAGCCTCCGGCTGGTGCCTTCGCCGTGGTAAGGTAAGCCGAATTGTTTCCAGGCTGTTTCGGGGGAGTGGAATGAGCAAAGAGTGTGTCGAGCAGGTCGAAGGCGCAGGGGCTTCGGTGCCGATGACCGATATATCGAACATCGATGTGCCCGAGGGCACCGACGAGCTCAGCCGCAGCACCCGCCGTGCATGGCGCGACCGCCTGAACAGCGCTTCGACGCGCAAGATGATCACGGGCGTCTTGGCTACGCTGGTGGGCGGTTCGTTTTGGGGCTTCTCGGGCACCAGCGCGAGCTTTCTGTTCGATACCTACCACGTCGACACCTTGTGGCTTATGAGCGTGCGTCAGATTCTCGCCGGTCTACTCTTTATGGCCGTGGTTGTTACGCGCGACCGCGAGCGCCTGGTCAAGCTCTGGACCACACCCGCCGATCGCAAGCAGCTGCTGCTCTTTACCGCTTTTGGCCTGCTGTTCAACCAGTTTTGCTATCTTTCGGCCGTGCGCCTGACGAACGCCGGAACCGCGACGGTGCTCCAGTGCCTGCAGCTCGTTATCATCATGGGCTACACCTGCGTGATCGATCGCCGCATGCCGCGTACTCGCGAAGTCATCGGCATTGGCCTGGCTCTGGGTGGAACCTTTTTAATCGCCACCGGCGGCGACCCCACCAGCCTGAATATCTCGCCGCTTGGCCTGGCAGCAGGTCTTATGTGTGCGGTCAGCGCCGCGTGTATGGCGGTGATTCCCGCCAAGATCCTGCCCGAATACGGCAGCCCCATCGTCACGGGCTCGGCAATGCTCACGGCGGGCGTGATCTCATGTGTCTTCGTGCAGCCCTGGGCGCATGTGCCGGCACTCGACGCTGCCGGCGTCGAGGCGCTCGCGGTGTTCGTGGTTATCGGCTCGTTTTTTGCTTACATGCTCTATATGCAGGGCGTTAAGGACATCGGCTCGGTGCGTGCGAGTCTCATCGGAACCGTGGAGCCCGTCTCGGCGACCATCACCAGCGCCGTTATGCTGGGCACGGTGTTTTTGCCGACCGACCTTATCGGCTTTGCCATGATCATCGTGATGATGTTCCTCACGGTGTAGCTGGCGCCGCTGCCAAGACGGAAAAGGTGTTGTGCCGCATTTTCGCCAATTGATGTCCGTGTCTGGAGTTTAGCTGTCGATGCTCAAAATGCCATAAACTAGTAACGTTATGGACTTTTTCATTGCGACTCAATTGCGAGGATTTCTTTATGGCTGGTAATCACTTTAAGGGCAGCGATAGCGGCCGTCCTGCAGTTCCGCCGCGTCCGAACGGGGCTGGTAAGGCCGGCACGCCGGGCGGCGCTGGACAGGGCGGTTCCGGTAAGCGCGTGTCCCCGGGCGAGACAGCGATGTTTACCGCTCTGTACGAGCAGTCTCAAAAGGCAAAAAAGACCGGCCGTGCAAGAGGGAATGTCTTTGCGGGCGGTGCAACCTCCACGTCGCAGCCGAGCGGGGCTCCTTCGGTACCCGCGAACAACGCAGGTGCTGCCAACGCCGCGAATGCCGCCGGCAACGTTAATGCCGACAAGGCCGCCAACAATACTCCCTCTGCCGGTGGCGCGGGGCTTACGGGTAACCTTGGCACGATTTACACCGGCGCCTCCGAGACTGGCACGTTCGCCCGCCTGGATGATAGCGGTGCCGAGTTTGCGGGCTCGGGTTCCAAGGAAGATTATTACGATTTTGGCTTGAACTACGGTGGCGACGCTTCGCCGAGTTCGACCTCTGACGGTCTGGTCCGTCATCGCCATCGCAAGGGCGAGCGCAAAAAGCGTCACACCGGCGCCATTATTGCCGTTGTAGTCGCGGTGCTTCTCGTTGCGCTTGGCGCAAGCGGCTTTATGCTGCTTAACTCGGCAAAGACCGTAAAGAGCGAAGCGAAGGAGGCTGTCGAGATCGTCGGTGGCCTTAAGGACAAGGTCACGTCGGGCGATTTTTCGACGCTGCCTGACGACGCGAAGAAGATCGATGAGCTCTGTAACAGCATGAAGGCGGAGACCTCGAGCCCGCTGTGGGCGGCGGCTTCGTTTATCCCGGTGTATGGCAGCGATATCAATGCGGCCCGCACCATGATTGACGCCCTGTCCGATGTCTCGAGCAATGCGCTGGTTCCCATGGCCGATAACCTTTCGCAGGCTACGCCCGGCAAGCTGTTCCAGGACGGCATGATTAACGTGTCCGCGCTGCAGGCGGTCGCCGATTCGCTTTCCAGCAGCTCGAAGGTGTTCAAGAGCGCCAACGAGAAGGTCCAGGGCATTGGCGATACTCATATTTCCCAGGTGACCGAGCTGGTCGATAAGGCCAAGGACGGCTTTGCCACCCTCAACGGCGCGGTTGACGCGGCGGAGAAGGTCGCCCCCGTCCTTCCCCAGATGCTCGGCGCCAACGGCCAGACGCGCAACTACCTTATGTACGCCATGAACAACGTCGAGATTCGTGCTTGCGGCGGCTTTGGCGGTTCGCAGGGCCTGATTTCGGTCACTGACGGCCAGATGTCGATTGGCGAGTTTGTTCCCCGCATTGGACTCAGCGAGGATGAGGCAGTCGAGAGCGTCGACGAAGAGGATGAGGCGCTGTTCGGCAACCACAGTAACCTGTACAACTCGGGCAATACCTATTCGCCTGATTGGCCCCGCAACTCGCAGCGTGTCGCCGCGCTGTGGAAGTCCCAGTATGGACAGGACGTTGATGGCGTCATCGGTATCGACCCGGTGTTCCTGCAGTATCTGCTGGGCCTGGTCGGTAATGTCTCGCTGCCCGACGGAACGGTTGTCGACGGCACCAACGCCGCAAAGGTCCTCATGCACGATGTGTACTGGAACTATCCGGTCGAGGAGTCGGACGGCATCTTTGCATCCGTCGCCAGCGCTGCCTTCGACAAGATCCTTGGCGGTATCGGCGATGTCGATGTTACGAAGCTTGTCAGCGCCGTTGAGCGCGGTGCCGAAGAGGGCCGCCTGATCGCGTGGATGAAAAACGATGACGAGCAGAACGCTATCAAGGAGATGAACATCGACGCCTCGCTGCCCGATCCGGATGACCCGAGTGAAGATCCCGTTGCTGGTGTCTACTTTAACAACCTGAGCTTCTCCAAGCTCGACTGGTACCTGAACGCCGATACGCAGATTGGTCAGGGCGTGAAGAACGGTGACGGCACGTGCTCCTATCGCATCACCGTTACCCTGACGAACATCATGACGCAGGAGGAGGCTGGCAAGCTGCCCGACTACGTTGCGGCGAGCGCACCCGATGCCGCGCGTGACGACGAGCGTCTGAATGTCTCGTTGTTTGCCCCGACGGGCGGCAACATTACTGATCTGACCGTCGAGGGCACCCAGTTTGGTCTTGGCGCCGCTACGTGGCATGGAATCCCCTTCTATTCGGGCACCGTTGACCTGCATGCTGGCGAGACGACGACGATCACGTATACGCTGACCACGTCGGCCGAGGCGGGGGACAAGCCGCTTACGCTGCGTCAGACTCCTACATGCCAGGCGGCTCGCGACAGCGCGTCGGCGTAGGGTTTTTCTGGTAGCGCAGATAATCGAGTACCATTTTGGGGCGGACAGGCAATCTGTTCGCCCCTATTTTGTAAGGAGAGCGCATGAAGTACTTTGGCACCGACGGCTTTCGTGGTGAGGCCAACGTTGGGCTGACGGTAGAGCACGCTTATAAGATTGGCCGTTTTGTGGGCTGGTATTACGGCGCCAACCGCGAGCGCAAGGCGCGCGTCATCGTGGGTAAGGACACGCGTCGCTCGAGTTATATGTTCGAGGCGGCGCTGGTGAGCGGCCTGGTCGCGAGCGGTGCGGACGCCTATATGCTGCACGTGATCCCCACGCCGGGCGTAGCGCATCAGACTGTGGAAGGCTGCTTCGATTGCGGCATCATGATCAGCGCGAGCCACAACCCGTTTTGCGATAACGGCATTAAGCTCGTCAACAGCGACGGCTTTAAGATGGACGAGGACGTGCTGGAGCTCATTGAGGACTACATCGATGGCAAGAGCGAGGTGCCGCTGGCAACGGGCAACCACATCGGCGCCACGGTGGACTACATGCAGGGCCGCAACCGCTACATTGCCTCGCTCATCGCCAGCGCGAACTTTTCGCTTCAGGGCGTCAAGATCGGCATCGATTGCGCCAACGGCTCGGCATCCTCGGTGGCCAAGCCGGTGTTCGACGCACTGGGCGCCGATGTGCGCGTGATCAATGCCGCGCCCGACGGCTTTAACATCAATGTCGACTGCGGCTCTACGCATATTGAGCGCCTGCAGCGCCACGTGGTGGAGCAGGGCCTGGATGTGGGCTTTGCCTACGACGGCGATGCCGACCGCTGCCTGGCCGTGGACGAGCGCGGCCGCGTGGTCGACGGCGACCAGATCTTGTACGTGTGCGGCGTGTACCTGAACAAGCACGGGCGTCTCTCGGGCGGTACCGTGGTACCGACGATCGCCAGCAACTTTGGCCTGATCAAGTCGTTGGAGCTTGCCGGACTGAGCGCCGTGACCAGCGGCGTGGGCGACCGTCACGTGTATGCCAAGATGCGCGAGGGCGGCTACAGCCTGGGTGGCGAGCAGACGGGCCATACGATCTTTGGCGATATCGAGCGCACGGGCGACGGCATTATGACCTCGCTGCGCGTGATGGAAGTAATTCGTGCCGAGCGCGAGACGCTCTCGCAGCTCACGGCTCCGTGCAAGCTGCTGCCACAGGCGCAGGTGGCCGTGCACGTGGCGGACAAGGACGCCGCGCTCGAGAACATGGGCGTGCAGAACGCCATCGCCGAGGCCGAGGCTGCGCTGGCAGGCGAGGGCCGCGTGCTCGTGCGCAAGAGTGGAACCGAGTCGGTTATCCGCGTGCTGGCCGAGGCGCCCGACCAAGCATCCGCCGATGCCGCCATGAAGCGCATCGCCGCCGCGCTGGAAGCTCTGTAAGGTAGTCATTGGGGACGTTCTTAAACAACTAGGTGGAAAGGGGGCGCTGCGGATTGGTTCCGCGGCGTCCCCTTTGCGTTGGCGTGTCGGTTATGCCTTACAGCTCGTACAGCGTGGTGAACTTGTCCTGCAGGTAGCTGCAGTAGTAGC
>CAUHIY010000117.1:0-5300 GCA_959606405.1 uncultured Collinsella sp.
CGATTCTAGGCGATGGCCCTCCCTTGTTTCTTACACCACGACTCCGCGCGCTACCCTCCGGTCTATTTGCTGCCCGTGTTCTATGTACTGCAGACGGTCGCTTACTCGTTATTTGCTCCAATTAAATACTCAATTTTTCAAAATGCTGTCGATTCTTCGATGCGCTGTTCACTGATTTCGGTCCAAAGCCAGATGGTGGCGGTGGGTGCCATCCTTTTCTATCTGTTCAATGCTGCGTTGAGCAGCATCGCGGGCATTCGAGTCATATTGCTTGTAGCGCTCGGGATATCTTCTTTGGTGTATATCCCCGCGCTCTTTCGTCTTACAAGTCAAAGGCCATGAGTATTTGGGCACCGATAACTTATATATCAACGCAATAAACCCAAGCGCGAGGGCGTTTGGGTTTATTATTGAAGCGTATGTAACCTGGCGGCGCCACACCGCCTGTTAGTAGGGAGACACATGAACGTTCTGGTCGTCAACGCAGGATCTTCGACGCTTAAGTATCAGGTCATCGATACCAAGTCCCACAAGGTGTCCGCAAAGGGCTCCTGCGAGCGCGTCTGCTTTACCGGCGGCACCTTCACCCACGCTGCCAACGGTTCCAAGAAGGTGACCGAGAACATCGAGTTCCCCGACCACAAGGTCGCCATCGAGGTAGTTCTGAAGGACCTCGAGGCCAACGGCGTCAAGATCGAGGGCATTGGTCACCGTATCGTTCAGGGTGGCTGGTACTTCGGCGATTCCTCCCTCGTCGACGAGGACGTCCTCGCCAAGATCCGCGAGGTCGCTCCGCTGGCGCCGCTGCACAACAACCCCGAGGCCAACGTTATCGAGTACTGCCTGGAGCAGTATCCCGACCTGCCCAACGTCACGGTCTACGACACCGCTTTCCACTTCAACATGCCCGAGGTCGCCAAGACTTACGCCCTGCCCAAGGACGTCTGCGACAAGCTGCACATCCGTAAGTACGGCGCCCACGGCACCAGCTACCGTTACATCTCCAAGAAGGTCGCCGAGATGACCAACGGCGAGGCTCGCAAGGTCGTCGTGTGCCATATCGGCTCCGGCGCTTCCCTGTGCGCCATCGAGGACGGCAAGTGCATGGACACCACCATGGGCCTCACCCCGCTCGACGGCGTCATGATGGGCACCCGCTGCGGCTCCATCGACCCGGCTACCGTGTGCTACCTGCAGCGCGAGGGTGGCTACACCTTCGACGAGGTCGACGAGATGATGAACAAGAAGTCCGGCCTTTTGGCTGTGACCGGCGGCAAGACCAACGACTGCCGCAACGTCGAGGAGCTCGCCGCCGCTGGTGACCCCGATGCTCAGCTCGCCTTCGACATGTTTGTCTACAAGATTGCCGCCAAGGCTGCCGAGATGGCTACTTCTATGTGCGGTATGGACACCCTTGTCTTTACTGCCGGCATCGGCGAGCACGCTCCGGCGGTCCGCGCCGGCGTTGCCGACCGCCTGGCCTTTATGGGCGTCAAGATGGATCATGCCCGCAACGCCCTGCGTGGCGACGGCGCTTGGTGCCTGTCTGCCAAGGATTCCAAGGTCAAGATCTTCGTCATCCCCACGGACGAGGAGTTCATGATCGCCTCCGACGTCGAGCGCATCGTCAACGGCAAGTAATTGCAAGAGGGGAGGGGCTGGACGACCGAGCGCCGTTCGGCCCCTCTTTTGCGCTCGTTGGGCGATATGACTGATAGCTATTTATCAAGTTGTGATAACTTCTTATTAAAATGCGGCCGCCTTAAGGGGTCTGCGTCGACCGTATTGCACTGCAAAGGAGTCTCATGAACGTACTTGTTGTCAACGCCGGCAGCTCAAGCCTTAAATATCAGCTTTTGGATACCGATACCCGAGAGGTTTTCGCCAAGGGCAACTGCGAACGTATCGGTTCGGACATGGGCATCTTTGGCCACTCCGAGAACGGTGGCGCCAAGCAGACCGAGGAGGTCCCTTTCCCCGATCATCGCTCTGCTATCGCTCGTGTGCTCGAGGAGCTCGAGAAGACCGACTTTACGATTGATGGCATTGGTCATCGTATCGTTCAGGGCGGCTGGCACTTCGATGATTCCGCAGTTGTCGACGACGAGGTTATGGCCAAGATTCTTGAGGTGGCACCACTTGCCCCGCTGCACAACTACGGCGAGGCCGCGGCGATTGAGTACTGCCGTGAGAAGTATCCGGAGCTGCCCAACGTGGCGGTCTTCGATACCTCGTTCCATATGACCATGCCCGAGGTCGCCTATACCTACGCGCTGCCCAAGGACGTGTGCGACAAGTACCACGTGCGCAAGTACGGCGCCCACGGCACGAGCCACCGCTATGAGTGGATGATGGCCAAGGAGATCCTGGGTTCGCGCTGCCACCGTCTGCTTTCGTGCCACTTGGGTAACGGTGCTTCGCTCGCTGCTATCGAGGACGGCGTGTGCCGCGACACCACGATGGGCCTCACGCCGCTCGACGGCCTGATGATGGGCACTCGTTGCGGTTCCATTGATCCGGCCACCGTGTGCTACCTCCAGCGCGAGGGCGGCTACAGCTATCAGGAAGTCGATGACATGATGAACAAGCAGTCTGGTCTGCTTGCCATCTCGGGCATCTCCAACGACGCCCGCGACATCCGTACACGCGCCTCCGAGGGCGACGAGCGCTGCCTGCTCGCCTTCGATATGTTCGCCTACAAGGCCATGCAGCAGGCTGGCTCCATGATCGCTTCCATGGCGGGCGTGGACACCATCACCTTTACCGCCGGCATCGGCGAGAACGACTGGTCGATCCGCAAGGCCTTCTGCGACTGCTTTGAGTGGCTGGGCGTACGCATCGACAACAATAAGAACCGCGAGGCCGTGGGCAACGGCCCGCAGGTCATCAGCGCCGCCGGTTCAGCCGTTACGGTCATGGTCATCCCCACCGACGAGGAATACATGATCGCCCGCGACGTCGAGCGTCTGACCGCGAACAACTAGCGCACCCGTTTGCAAGTAAACGAAAGGCCTCCAGAGCAACAGCTCCGGAGGCCTTTTTGCTAGCAGGCGGAAATTCCAGTCTCAAAGTGATTACCACCAGCAACGCCTGCGCTCCCAACAACGTCATCCAATCATTCAGATCTTCAGCTCCAGCTCGTAGCCAAGCCGCCGTCCACCCCAGATACCCTAATTGCTACGTTGCGGTAGAAGGCCGTACGGGCTAACCCCTGAAAACAATCCGCAGACCAGAAACGCCCCCGTTCGTAGCTCCGGAGGAGCAGAACGGGGGCGTTTCATTGGTCGAGGACGTTTTCAAAACCAAGCCCGACCCCGGCCGGAGGGACCACGGACGCTACAGGTTCTTGACACCCATCGCGCGCATGGCGTTCAGGATGGCGATGATCGCCACGCCTACGTCGCCGAACACGGCAAGCCACATGTTGGCGATGCCCAGCGCTGCCAGCACAAGGATCAGCAGCTTAACGCCCAGCGCAAAGATGATGTTCTGCCAGACGATCGTCATGGTCTTGCGTGCCACGCGGATCGCGCGGGAAATGTTGGACGGCTTGTCGTCCATGAGCACGACATCGGCGGCCTCGATCGCAGCGTCAGAACCCATAGCGCCCATGGCAATGCCCACATCGGCGCGCGTAAGCACGGGCGCATCGTTGATGCCGTCGCCCACAAAGGCGAGCTTGCCCTTGCCACTCTCGGTTGCAAGCAGCGCCTCGACGCGCTCGACCTTATCGCCCGGCAGCAGCTGCGCGTGGAACTCGTCGAGACTGAGTTGCTTGACCACAGACGCCGCAACCTCCTCGCGGTCGCCCGTGAGCATGACGGTGCGCTTGACACCGGCGGCGTGCAGGTCGCGAATCGTTTGCTCAGCATCGGCCTTGACGGTGTCTGCAATCACGATGTGGCCGGCGTACACGCCGTCAACGAGCACATGCAGAATCGTTCCGACGACCTCGCAATCGGGCGCTTCGACTCCGGCCGCGGCGAGCATCTTTGCGTTGCCAACGACGACGTGCTTGCCGTCGATGGTTGCCGTCACGCCATGGCCCGCGTCGTTGGTGGAGTCGCTTACGCGCTTGGGGTCGACCTCGCCCTGGTAGGCGACACGTACGGACTGCGCGATGGGGTGATCGGAGAACGACTCAGCAAGGGCTGCGACTTCAAGCAGCGATTGCTCGGTATAGCCTGCCTCGGGGTGCACCGCCACGACCGAAAACGTGCCGTTGGTGAGCGTGCCGGTCTTGTCGAAGACGACGGTGTCCACGTCGGCGAGCGTTTCGAGGTAGTTAGAACCCTTGATGAGAACGCCTAGTTTGGATGCGCCGCCGATGCCGCCAAAGAAGCTGAGCGGCACGCTGATCACGAGCGCGCACGGGCAGCTGACGACCAGGAAGGTCAGGCCGCGCAGGATCCAGTCGGACCAGGCGCCGGTGACCAAGCCGCCGCCAAGCGCGAGCACCGCGGCAGCGCCGGTGACGGCGGGCGTGTAGACGCGGGCGAAGCGCGTGATAAAGTTCTCAGTGCGCGCCTTCTTTTCGCTGGCATTTTCCACGAGCTCCAGGACGCGTGCGACGGTGGACTCGCCAAAGGGCTTGGTGGTGCGCACGTGGATGAGCCCCGTCATGTTGATGCAGCCGCTGATGATATCGTCTCCGGTTTTGGCCGGGCGGGGGACCGACTCACCGGTAAGGGCGGCGGTGTCGAGCTGGGTTTCGCCCTCGACGATGACGCCGTCGATAGGCACGCGCTCGCCGGGCTTGACCACGATCACGGTGCCGACCGCGATGTCATCGGGGAAGACCTGCTCGAGTGTGCCGTCGGGCTGCTCGACGTTAGCGTAGTCGGGCGCGATGTCCATCATGGCACTGATCGACTTGCGGCTCTTGCCCACGGCGTACGCCTGAAACAGCTCGCCAACCTGGTAGAACAGCATGACGGCGGCGCCTTCGGCCATGTGCGGGTCGGTATCGGGGAAGAGCACCATGGCAAACGCGCCGATGGTCGCGACGGCCATGAGGAAGCTCTCGTCGAAGGCCTTGCCGCGGCGGATGTTGTTGAACGCCTTCTGGAGCACGTCGTAGCCGGCAATTAGGAACGGCACCAGGAACAGCACGAAGCTGGCGTAGATGTCACCCGGGGTACCGAATGCGGCGGTAAGGGCACCGAGTTCGTCGAGGGCATACACCACCGCAAAAATGCCCAGTGCTACCAGGATGCGGTTGCGCTTATGCTCGAGTGATTCTTTTTTCTTGCGCTTCTTCTTTTTCTTTTTGGGGTCGGCGGTGGCCATGACTCGTATCC
>CAUHIY010000118.1:0-5182 GCA_959606405.1 uncultured Collinsella sp.
ACGAGCGGGGGCTCCTATCTTTTTAGTGCCCTCGGATTGGGTCATAGTGTCTGACGCCGCAGTCCGACACCGCGCAACGGCCATCATAGGCGGCAACGAGCTGCTTGCGGAACCATTGCTGCCCCAATCGCTCGCGCCTTAACGCATAGCGGACCTTTTCGTCGTCGGTCGTACCCTGTCCGGCAAACTCAATATCGACGGGCATGTGCTTCAGATAGCTCATGTCGGGCGCAAAACGGGGGTCCGGTCCGCCTTTATGAACAGGACCGTGCAGAACAAACCATCCGTTTTCGGGCTCGAACCGTTCAACAAACGCAAGGCCGAGCACCTTGTAGCCCACCTCGGTTGCAAATATGACTCCGACTGGAACGCCACATTCCATGCAGTTGAGCATTTTACTGTTGTAATTCTGGTCTCGAGAACCAACGGCGCCTGGCGCTTGGACCGAATACTTAATGACCCACGTACCATCGTCCAAATAGAGCGGAGGTACATCGGTGTAGAAGCTCTTTTTAGAGTTATGGACCGAAAGCGCAAAGATCTTATTGGGATCTTGCTTCACCCGATCCTGGCCCGGCCAGAAGATCCCTGAATCCCGCGTTACGGGAAAGAAGTCCGAGCCAATTCTCAAACGATACTGATACTGAGGGCTATCTTCCTTGGTGTGGTGCGGAAGGCTGGTCCAAACGCCGCCGCGCTGTTCCTCACCCAGAAACCACTCCCATGCCTCAACGTATTCGGAAGGCACGAGACTGCAGGCGCGGTCATAGCTTGGTCCATCCATCAACGGAACAGCAAGGTCAATGTCGTTCATCGCCAGCACCTACAACCATACGAACGCGAGTTATGCCCCTCAATAATATGGCCGAGAGTCAATTATTACGAGATCTCATTCCGCGATCGGCACATCGTTGATGCTCTCGGTTTGCCGCTGGCGCGCTTGTACCCCGCTACCCCACTTCCCTGTATACTGATGTAGCACGTGTTTCATCCGGGCTTGTTGGACCGGGTCGTTCATGGGAGGGCCTTATGGCTGCTTCGAATCCACCTAAGGGGAGCGTTTCTTCTTCGTCCATCAAGCCGGTTACGCGCAAGGCCGTGCGCTGCCAGCGCGAGGTCGCCTGGCTTATCACGCAGGCGGCGGGCAGGCTTGTGGCGACCACCCAGGACGTCAATGCGCCTACGCCGAGCTTTGTGTTAGCGGCGGCGCTGGATTTTGCGCGCCAATTGGAGCTTGCCGCACAGGATACCAGCGGCCACCTCGACTACCAGAATGTTATGGCGCCCGACCTGCAAACGTTCTGCCACATGGCCAAGTTGCCCGCCGCGCCCAATGCGCTTTCGGACGCAGGCTACATGTTTACGCTTTCGGGCGCGGACCTTATCCGCGATATCTACGCATACTGCAGCGAGCTCGCCGAACGCAGCGTCTTTGGCACGGCTGAAGTCAAACCGGGATATGTCATCAAGCTGGTTCTTAGGCTGTTCTTGATGGACGGGTTCGGGGCCATGCCGGCGTAAGCCGAGTCTTTAGCATCACCGTCGACTGGGCAACAACCGCTTTACCTTAGTGGGCGCCAATCGAGGGTCGATTATTGAGTCGCCTCGTCCACTAACGCATTTATTCCACGCGCTCTGACAGTCGATATTTGCGGTTGCGGCTTGTCGACGGCGCCGTGGGCTCAAGCTCGCCTTGAGCAATGAGCGCGTTGACGCGCGACCTAACCTGGGAAATTGTAAGCCCCGTGCGTTCTGCCAGCTCACGCGTCCCCAGCTCGCCGTAGTGTTTGAGTGCCGTCACAATTAAGCCCCCGCCATGATCGACCGGCTCGATCTTTGAACGGTAAAGTACGACCTTGAACCGATCGAGCCCCGGGCAGAACAGGGGCTCGGCCAGACCATGCGCGCGCATGGCATCGATCATCATCGGGATGCCCGAGCCATTGCCCTCAGCCGGCGAACCTGCGCCATCCGGCAGCGGGACAATCGACATGAGTTTCACGAGCGTCGCGTTACGGCATCGGGAGCTGCCGTCAAACAAGTTCTCGCGAGTCTTTCCCCCGTAAAGGCCGCCAGGATTCGTCACCTCGACACGATTGTCAAAGACGTCGACGGCAATCGATTGTCCACAGAACCGATCCCCGTATTCTCGATGGATTACGGCGTTGGCGATTGCCTCGCGCAGAACCTCCTCGGGAATCTCCAGCGAGTCGACACGCGAGACACCTTGGACGGTCGAGGTTCGCCGCAAATTCTTGGCGACGGCCGCGACAGCATCCGAGATCATCTCGCCCAACGTTCCCTCACAGATTGTGCGGTCCATGAACCTCAGCGACCCCGCCATGCCCTTCTGAGTTCCCGCATGGACAGCCACGTCAATGAAGAGCTTGGGATAGAACTGCTGAGGGTAGGTGCCCACAACTAGGAGTCCAGCCTTGGTGACATTGCCCTGGGAATCAAGGATATTTAGGCGCTCCAGCTTCGTTTGTTTGTCCGGCGCGCCGCGCATTGCCCGGGGCGTCAACGAGAAAGCCCGATCTATCGTACGGTCGACCAGCGTCTCGTCGAGATTGTCCGCGCCCGCACCCGCCACCGCGTCGCGATCGCTCGGAGTCGCTCGACCGTATGACGCCAATGCGAGCACCTCAGTCGATGAAAGCGGCACATCTTTGTCATCGATGCGCTTGTAGCTGCCGCCCTGGGCGCCCCGCTCTATGACATAGCAGGGCTTGCTCGACGGATCGAGCTCCTCAATCGTAATGACGAGAACGATGACGCCCTGAAGCTCCACTCGCTCGATCGTGTATTTAGGCGGATTGGCCAGCTTTCCTCGACCGCCCGCATCACCCATGCCTGACACAAATTGGTTGAGCACTTTCTCGGTCTCGAAGTTCTCAACCGGGACAAAACCTGCGCGCTCACTCACTCCGAGCACGATGATTCCGCCGGCAGTGTTCGCGAATGCGCTCACCGTTTCCCATACGTCGCGGGAAAGCGTCGTGGCGCTCTCCTTCACTTCGACGTTAAGATCATCCGAGCCCATACGCCTTAAAGACTCAAGCAGACCGGTCAGCTCGTTTTCGTTCATCTGCACGTCCTTTCGCTCGGTCCTGCGGAGAATGCCGCGGATAGATTTCCCTCGTCTCTCAGTTATCTCTCGTAATTATCTCTCATTTATCTCTCTATCTCTCGGCTTAGAGATAAGAGATAGATAGAGATGGAATGTCTACCATTTGCTTCATTTATACATATTTTTGCTGGTAGAACAATCGGTATTGAGACAATACCATGATTGCCTGTCTCTTTGCTGCTCAGTTATCTCTCATATTTTTCTCTCATCTTCCTGTCATCTCTCATATTAGAGACGAATGAGGGACGAGAGATACGCGAGTGATGGACGAGCGAGGATTTTCGGACGGTCGGATATCGAGAGTGGATATTTGGACGGTTTTTGGGGCTTTTGCGGCAAATTCCGTCCAAATATCCACTCTCGTTCGATAGGTATCCGGAAATCCTCGCTCGTCCGTCCGAATATCCACTCTCGTTTGGCGAGTGTCCAATTTTCCACGCTCGTGCGGCGGGCACGCGAGCCCTTCGCCCAATCCGCTGGCATCGTCTCCAGTTCGCCGCAGGGTCGCGGCCCCATATGGGTATACTCTCGAGGATTCGACTCGATTCGCCCCCGCTGGGGCGTCAAAGGAGACTGCATATGCCCACCACCTCAACCGACCCGCGCGCCGCAGCCGCTGCACTGCTGGTGCCCGGCACTACCTGCCACGGCTTTGCCGTCGAGCGCCGCGAGACCGTGCCCGAGCTCGACTCGGACGCTTACGTGCTGCGACACACTGCCTCGGGCGCTCGTCTGCTGTACCTGGCGTGCGACGACGAAAACAAGGCCTTTGCCATTGGCTTTAAGACGCCGCCGGCCGATTCCACCGGCGTGTTCCATATTCTTGAGCACTCGGTGCTGTGCGGATCGGCCAAGTTTCCCGTCAAGGAGCCGTTTGTCGACCTGATCAAGAGCTCCATGCAGACGTTCCTCAACGCCATGACCTACCCCGACAAGACCATCTACCCCGTTGCCACCACCAACGAGCAGGATCTGTATAACCTGATGGACGTGTACCTGGACGCGGTGTTCAACCCGGCCATCTATACCAAGCCCACCATTTTTGAGCAGGAGGGCTGGCACTACGAGCTGGATCTGCCAGAGAGCGCCGAGGGCGAGGGCGACGGCAGCCCCGCCAGCCTGCGCGAGGGCACGCTGCGCTATAACGGCGTGGTGTTTAACGAGATGAAGGGCGCGCTGTCCGACCCCATGAGCGTGCTGGACGACGCCATCAACGCCGCGCTCTATCCCGACACCGCCTATGCGCACGAGAGCGGCGGCGACCCGCGCGCGATTCCCGCGCTCACCTACGAGCAGTTCCTGGACACGCACGCGCGCCACTACAATCCTTCCAACTCTTATATAACGCTCTACGGCGACCTAGATGTGGACCGCGCGCTGGCGTTTTTGGACGAGCGTTATCTGTCGCAGCCGAGTGCCGCGAGCTGCCGCATGGACGCTGCCGTCGCCGCCGGCGAGGACCCGTCCACGCTGGCGCCCAATCCGCTGGGCGTGCAGGCACCCGTGACCTGCGAGTACAAGCGCGTCGAGATGGCCACTACACCCGAGAACGCCCTGGTGGGCCTGGGCCTGGTGCTGGGCAGCGCGCTCGACCGCAAACGCACGATCGCGGCGGATATCCTGTTCGAGGCACTGCTGGGCTCCAACGAAGCACCGGTTAAGAAGGCCATTCTGGCCGCCGGCCTGGGCGGCAACGTGGTGAGCTACACCGCGGCCGAGAGCCTGCAGCCCTACGAGCTCATCATGCTGCAAAACGCACAGCCCGGTGTGGCGCGCGAGCTGCGCCGCGTGTTCCAGGCCGCCTGCCGCGACCTGTGCGAGCACGGCGTTCCGCGCGAGCGCCTGGAAGCCATCATCAGCAGCAACGAATACGACCTGCGCCAGCGCGACTACGGTATCGCCGACGGCGTGGCCATTGCGTGCGACGCGCTGAGCACCTGGCTCTACGATGACGACGCCGCGACGCTGGCGCTCAAGTATGGCCCGGTGTACGAGGAGCTGCGTGGCGAGCTGGACGGCAGCTATTTTGAGGACCTGCTGCGCGAGCTGGTG
>CAUHIY010000119.1:0-5164 GCA_959606405.1 uncultured Collinsella sp.
CGAATGGTATGACCAGTACGTCGATCAGGATATGTCTCGCGACACCAACCCGCTCTCCCTGGAGCAGATGCGCAACGCCTTGACATATCTCGACACCCAGAACAACCTCCGCAAGGCGAACGGTCAGTCGGCGCTCAGCGTCAGCCTCCGCATGACTGCGGCAGCCGCCCTTAATGTATCATATTCATCGAACATCTGGGGGCACTCGGGCTGCTACTGGGACAATGGAGAAAATCTTGCCGGCGGCGGCGGCGCATATACCGGCGGCGAGACCGAGGATACGCTTGGCTGGCCATATACCGGTCTCTACACTCAGGAAAAAGAGGCATTCGATAAGTACGTCGAGAAGAATAGTGACCTTGGAAACCATCGATATGATTCCTACTATATCTACCAGCACTACAGCAGCATCTACCATGAGTGCGGGCACTATCTCAACATCATCGATGCCGGCACGAAGGCTATCGGCATCGCGACCGGTAGCGGTAAGAACACCGATTCCGAGGTAACAATCTTCGATTACAGCTCTTTTGACAGTGAGGCTGATTTCACTGTCTCCGAGTTCAAGAAGCTCCTGAACGACTACATCGATTCCGCCTATAACGCTGGCGGCACGCAGGCGCAGAAGGCGCAACTCAAGGAGCTTCAGGGCAAGCTCGCCGAGGCGCAGAAGAACTTTGGAACTACTAGGGAAGCTTACTTCGCAGCTGTAAACGGGCAGGATGCCGCCCAGGACGCTTTCACCGCAGCCGATGTGAACATGAACACCGCCAAGGGCGAGTACGAGAAGGCCAAGTCCGGCACCGCCGCCGCGAAGACGGCATACGACGCCGCGAAGGACGCACTCGGCGGAATCGACATCGAGTCCCTCAAGCAGAACCTCGATGCCGCCAAGTCCGAGGCCGCTACTGCCCAGGCAGCTCTCGATAAGGCAAACGCCACGCTTGCTGACAGCAAGACGAAGGCAGCCGAGGCCGCTGCTCGAAAGGCGAAGGCTCGCAGCGCCCGCGATGCCGCCAAGGCAAAGTCTGAACAGGCCAATGAGGCGTATGACAACGCCACGGCTTCGGTCAAGGACCTTGCTGCCAAGCGCGATGCCGCCCAGGCGGACCTTGCGAATAAGCAGGGCTCGCTTGACGAGGCAAAGAAGGCCGACGACACTGCCCAGGCTGGCGTTGACAAGGCTCAGGCCGCAGATGTGCACGCCGCGACCGCTCTTTCGGACGCCAAGCAGGCAGTTGCCGCCAAGACGCAGGCTGTGTCCGATGCGCAGGCCAAGGCCAAGGCTGCTGAGGGTGAGCTGGCTACCGCGAACAAGGCCTTCGAGCGCTTTGCCGGCGTCCAGAAGGCGGTCGACGACGCCAAGGCCGCCTATGACGCTGCCGTGGCCAGTGTCGCCGATGCCCAGAAGCAGCTCGAGGCCGCCAACGAAGCCGTCGTCGATGCGAACCTCGATATCGTCAAGGCCAAGGCCGAGCTTGCCAACGACGAGGCACTCAGGGCCGATCTTGAGGCTGTCGACCACAAGGCATCCCTTGCCGCGGGCACGACGGGCAACGAGAAGCTGGTCAAGCTTAACGCTGCCTACGCTCGCTACAGGGCTGCCGTCGATGCCGCCGCTGGCCTCAAGGCTGCCCTGGGCGATGCCGATGCCAAGCTGTCCGATGCCAACGACGCCTATGCCGCCGCGCTTGCTGAGTTTGGCGATGCCAAGGATGCCCTGGCTGCCGCGCAGGCCGAGTACGACAAGTACCACCCCAAGGCCGAGCCGCAGACCAAGCCGCAGGCCAAGCCCCAGGTCACGCAGGCGGCTGCAAAGGCTCCCGCGGGCAAGCAGAAGGCAACGTCGGCCGCGCTCGCCCAGACTGGCGACAATTCCGCTCTTGCGGGCGAGGTGTTCGTCATCGGCGGTATCACCCTCGTGGCCGCTGGTGTGACGCTGAGCGATCGTCGTCGCAAGCAGATGTAGCGTTTCGAGCGTAGATTCTGCAACGAACTTCAATTCATAACGGGACCGTCTCGTTAGCCAAACGATAAGGCCGACGCGCTGTTAAACGCAGCGCGCCGGCCTTTCTTTGTTTCGATATCAAAAAGCCCGGTCGGCAGCCGCAAAAGCTACCGACCGGGCAAATCGTAGGCAATATGGTCGCTGTCGAGCAACTGCTCGACTTAGCCCAGCAGGCTCAGGCCAACAGAGACAAACGCCAGGATAACGCCGACGATGGACTCGCCGCCGAGCAGGCCGCTGGCGACAACCAGGCCCTGTTCCTGGAAGGCGGCGTCCTTGGCAGCCCTCTCCTCGTCAGAAAGACCAGCGGTGGCGTCGCGGTGGGCGGACCACTTGTCGTAGGCGAGCTTGACGCAGGAGCCCAGGAATGCCGTGAGTGACATGTAGAACGGCAGGTACACGCCCAGGCCGATCATCATGGCCGGAATGCCGAGCCAGTACATGACGATGCCGGCGATAAAGCCGCCAACGAACCACGGCACGCTCGGGATGCCCGAGACCATGGTGGCGACGACGCTTGCCTGCGCGGCAACAAAGCTCTTGTCGGGGCCAAAGGCGTCCGGGCCGTAGGCGGTGACGAGCGCGACCATGACAGCGGCGGCGACCAGGGCGCCCACGATGCCGCCGATGGCTTGGCCGACCCACTGCGCGCGCGGGTTGGTGCCCAGCACGGCGCCGGCCTTAAAGTCGTTCATGACGTCGCCCGCAAGGCCGCACGCCACGGCTACGATGCCGGCGATAAAGAACAGCTTGACCTGAGCGATCTGTGCAAAGGCAGCCACGATGAGCATAACGATGAGGCCAAAGATCTCCATGGGGTCGATGCCCGTCTGGCCGCAGCTCTGTGCGCTCATGATGGTGGTGACAAAGGTGAACAGCGTCACGATGACGGCCGGGACGGGGCCAAGGTCAAGCGCGATGGCGACGATCACGGCGATGGCGGCAGCGCCCAGGCCGATGATGCCGGCGTCGAGCTTAAGGGAGCCCGAGATGAGCGACTGCTCGTCGGTGTCGGTGGAGCTGTCGGCGGCAAGACCGCGGACGATACCGGCGACCTGCGGCAGGATGTCCTTGAGGACGACGGCGACGCCAAAGCCCATCATGAGGCCCATGCCCAGGGACTTGACGATGCCCTGTGCAGTCACAACGTCGAACAGGCCGGCAGCGGTGCCGCCGACAATGATGCCAAAGTTGCCCAACAGGGCGCCGGCAAACCAGAAAGCGACCGGGGCGAAGCCCACGAGGAAGCCGACGGAGAGCAGCATGGGCGAGTTGTAGATGGCAAAGGTCACGCCAGGGATGTTGAGCGTGCACAGCATGCTGGGCACCACGCCCAGGGCGTCGCGCAGCACGCTATAGATGCCGGCGATGGCCATGGAACCAAAGAGCTGCTTGCCGGTCTTGCCGCCGGCCTCGGTTGCGCGCAGGGTCTGAGCTGCGGCGTTGCCGGTGGGGAACTCAAGCGCGGCGTCCACGATAAAGTGACGGTGGATGAGCGCGGTGGCCAGCAGGCCCAGGATGGTGCCGGCGAGTGCCACGATAAACATGTCGAGCCAGCTGATCTGGTCGGCATAGCCCAGCATCCAGGCGCCCGGGATGGTAAACGCCAGGCCGCCGGCGACCATGGCGCCCGCGGACATGATAGTGTGGGTGACGTTGGCCTCGTTGAGACTGGCGTTGCCCATGAGCTTAAGGAAGAACAGCGAGATGACGGCAGCGAAGACGATCGGCCAGGGGAGTGCGCCCATCTTGAGGGCGGTGTAGGCCGAGCTTGCCGTGATAATCACGCAGCCAAGGACGCCGATGACGACGCCACGCAGCGTGAGTTGTCCGCGCATCGAAGCGCGGTTCGAGGGATTGCTCATATAGAACTCCTTTGCGTATATCCGCTTCCCCCGGGAGCGCCGCTACGGATACGGCGCGGGAAGTCGGGTTACCAAGGGCCGCCGCGTGAGCTCGCGTGCGACCGCGCACCAGTATAGCGGCAAGCTAGTCATTTTGGGATGACTGGTTTAGGTAGGCGATATACTGCTGGGCAGACGAAAGGAGCGCCGACGATGCTTAATGGGTGCGCATATATATTGACGGTCGACGTGGGTAACACGTTCATTCGCTTTGGTCTGTTTGCCGAGGATTCGGCCGCGGCGCAGGAATGCCCGCTTGCGACGTGCGAGATCACGACGCCATCGAGCATTACGGCCGACGAAGCGCGCATGAGGCTCGCACAGGTCATGGCCGCGCTGGCGGCCGATGCGGGCATGCCCGGCGCGCTCGTTCCCGCGGCCGCAGTGCTGAGCTGCGTGGTCCCGGCGCTCGAGCGCCCGTGGAAGGCGGCGCTTTCCCGTACCTGCACGGGACGCGTGCTCACGGTGGGACCGGGACTTAAGACCGGCATGCCCGTGCACTACGACGACCCGGCCGAGATCGGCCCCGACCGCATTGCCGACGCCGTGGCGGCCCGTGCCGTCTACGGCTCTCCGTGCATCGTGATCGACCTGGGCACGACGACCAATATTGAGGTCATCGACGCGTGCGGAACCTTTGTGGGCGGCGTTATCGCGCCGGGTCTGGCGCTCGGCGCCCGCTCGCTCTCGGCCGCTGCGGCGCGCCTACCCCAGGTCGAGCCCTCGGCACCCACGCATGTGATCGGTCGCAACACGCGCGAAGCCATGCGCTCGGGCGTGGTCTTGGGCGAGGTGGCCCGCATCGACGGCATGCTCGACATGGTGCTTGCCGAGATGCGCGCGACCAAGGCGGCGGGGGAGGGCAGCGTGCCCATCGTCATCACCGGCGACGATGCCGAGGCGCTCGCGTCGCTGGTCGGTCACAGTCTGACGGTCGACGATGCGCTGACGTTGCGGGGTCTCGCCGAGCTCTACCGCATCAACCAAAAGCCCCGCCGCGTGTAAAGGTGAGGGCGCCGGTGGGACAAACGCCCCCACCTTTCACCTGCTACAATGGGTCAAACTATTGCGATTACGGAGGTGTCTGCCATGTCGGACGATCTTCATCAAACTTCGTCAGGTAAGCGCCTGGACGTCATTAGCTGGGACGAGTTTTTTATGAGCGTTGCCATCGCCGCGCAGCGCCGCAGCAAGGACCCCAACACACAGGTGGGTGCGTGCATCGCCAGCACCAACCACCGCATCCTTTCGG
>CAUHIY010000120.1:0-5164 GCA_959606405.1 uncultured Collinsella sp.
CCTCGACCTGGGCCAACACCAGTCGCGACGACACCGTTCCCAGGTCGATCGCGGCCACCTTATAGCGTTTGCAATTTGTCATTGCGGGCTCCCCTCCGGGCGCTATTTGCCGTTGGACACGACCGTCTGACCCTCGACGCCGTTAAATCCAAACAGCATGTCGAGCGTCTGAATGTACCACGGCGCGTCCTTGCCGACTTCCTCAATCTCCTTGGCCACTTCGCTGGCCTTCTTGGCGTTTGAGGACTTTTTGCTCGACGACGAATCCGAATCCTCGTCCAGACCCTGCACTTCAATCCTCTTCTCGCCGGGCATCACCATGCCCAGGTCCCGTGCCGAATCCTTAATGCCCTCTTCCGAAAACCACTTGTCAGTGTCTTTTTTCATCTCGTCGTTGTATTGCTGGCGAATCTCGACCTGCTTGGCCAAGATATCGCTCGAACGCTTTGCCACGTACAGGTCGCGCACGGGGAAATACAGGCTCACGAGCGCCAGAGTCACCACGATACCGATAAACAGCGGACGCAGAGAGCCATGCGTAAAGTCATAGATCGCCTTGACCACCGCGTTGTCGTTGGCGTAGCGCATAAAGTCCGAGCCCGAAAAACGGTTCGAGGGCCTACTCGATTTGTCGTGTGCCTGAGTCGAGGGACGCGACGTATGCGACGAACGTGCCGGGCGCACCGGTCCATCTGTCGAAGTATTCACTTGAGCATTGGGGCGCGAGGTACTTGTCGGGCGCTGCGCGGGGCGGTCGACGCCGGCGTAGGCGGACCCACCGAGCTGCACCGTGCGCGCACGGCGAGGTGACGGCTCACGCGAACCGGCGGAATAGTACCTGTTGTCGTAAATCTGATCCATGTGCGCCTTGTGCGGTTGAGGTTTGTTTGCGCTAAGTCTTTTAGTTATAGCACGAGTGCGCGCACCGCCTTCGGCGGCCCTTGCTCGACATAAAAAAGGCGCTGAGCCATATGGCCCAGCGCCCAACGGCGGCCATCAGAAGTGGAGCGGAGCCGAGTCAACCCCGCCCCCCCGAGCACCACTTGTTTAGCGAATGTTGTAGAACGCGGCCTTGCCGGCGTAGCGCGCGCTGCCCTCGAGCTCGTCCTCGATACGGATGAGCTGGTTGTACTTGGCGATGCGGTCGCTACGGCACGGGGCGCCCGACTTGATCTGGCCGGCATTGACGCCCACGACCAGGTCGGCGATCGTGGAGTCCTCGGTCTCGCCGGAGCGGTGGCTCACGATGCAGGCGTAGCCGGCCTCCTTGGCGGTCTCAATGGCCTCGAGCGACTCGGTGAGCGTGCCGATCTGGTTGACCTTAACCAGGATCGCGTTGGCGGCGCCCAGCTCGATGCCCTTCTTGAGGCGCTCGGTGTTGGTGACGAACAGGTCGTCGCCCACCAGCTGCACCTTGTTGCCAATGCGCTGGGTGAGCTCGACCCAGCCATCCCAGTCCTCCTCGGCCATGCCGTCCTCGATGGAAATGATGGGATAGGTGTCGACGAGCTTCTCCCAGTAATCGACCATCTGGGCACTCGTGTACTCCACGCCCTCGCCCTTGAGCTCGTACATGCCGGTCTCGGCGTTGTAGAACTCGGTCGAGGCCGGATCCATGGCGTACATGAAGTCGACGCCGGGCTTAAAGCCGGCCTTCTCCACGGCCTTGGTGATGTACTCGAACGGCTCGGCGTCGGTCTTGAGGTTGGGCGCAAAGCCGCCCTCGTCGCCCACGCCGCCGCCAAGGCCGGCCTCGTGCAACACGCCCTTGAGGGTGTGGTAGACCTCGGCGCACCAACGCAGGCCCTCGGCAAAGCTCGGGGCGCCCACCGGCATGATCATGAACTCCTGGAAGTCAACGTTGTTGTCGGCATGCACGCCGCCGTTGAGGATGTTCATCATGGGCGTGGGCAGCAGATGGGCGTTGACGCCGCCCAGGTACTGGTACAGCGACAGGCCTGCCGACTCGGCAGCGGCGCGGGCAACGGCCAGCGACACGCCCAGAATGGCGTTGGCGCCGAGCTTGGTCTTGTTGGGCGTACCGTCGGCGGCGATTAGCGCGGCATCGACGGCGCGCTGGTCGAAGGCGTCGAGGCCCACGACGGCATCGGCGCACTCGTTGTTGACGTGCTCGACGGCCTGCGAGACACCCTTGCCCAGATAGCGGCCCTTGTCGCCGTCGCGCAGCTCACATGCCTCAAAGGCGCCGGTCGAAGCGCCCGAAGGCACCATCGCGCGGCCGAAGCTGCCGTCCTCGAGCACGACCTCGACCTCGACGGTGGGGTTGCCGCGGCTGTCGAGCACCTCGCGACCGTAGACATCCAAAATATCGCTCATGTTGTCTCCCTCTCACTTGGAAACGGGTTGAATGCTTGGCGACACGGCTTGCACGCTACAGCGGCGCGCAGGTTCATAAGTTAGCCTTATCGCACTTTTTGCATTATGCCCTAAGTTAGCCGAGGGATACAATCTTTTTAAAAAATAATGGGGGCGATGGGACAAGTCCGTCCCGTCGCCCCCGCAGTCTTACTCCTCTGCCTTTGCGGCATCCCAGAGGTCATTGAGGCCGTGGGTCGAAAGCTCGGCCAGATCCACGTGGGCGTCGGCCGCCATCTGCTCCATCGCGGCCCAGCGGCGGCGGAACTTTGCCGTGCTGGCACGCAGGGCGCTCTCGGCGTCGATTCCCTCCTTGCGCGCAACGTTGACCAGGGCAAAGAGCAGGTCGCCAAACTCCATCTCGCGCTCGAGCGAGCCGGGAGCCTCGGCCTCAAACTCGGCACGCTCCTCGGCGACCTCGTCCCACACGTCCTGGACCGTCTCCCACTCAAAGCCCACGGCAGCCGCCTTGCGCGACACCTTCTGAGCCTGCATCAGCGCCGGCAGGTGCGTGGGCACGCCGTCGAGCAGGCCCTCGGGCGCGGCCTCGCCTGCCGCCACGGCCTGGTCTTTGGCGGCCTTCTCGGCAAGCTTGACCTCGTCCCAAATCTTGAGCACCTCGTCGGAGTTGTCGGCATCTGCATCGCCAAACACGTGCGGGTGACGACGGATGAGCTTGGCGTCGATATCGCGCGCCACATCGGCAAGCGTAAACTCACCGGCGTCCGCCGCAATCTGCGCATGCAGCACCACCTGCATGAGCACATCGCCCAGCTCCTCGCGCAGATGCGCCACGTCGTCCGCCTCGATGCAATCGAGCGCCTCGTAGGCTTCCTCGATCATGTTCTTGCCAATGCTCTGATGCGTCTGTTCGCGGTCCCACGGGCAGCCATCGGGCTGACGCAGGCGCCAGATGGTCTGCACCAGATGCTGCAGCTCGGCCGACGCGTCTACCAGCGTGGACAGATCGCGCGAGCCCTCGGCATTTTGCTGAGCCAGCTGCTCTGCCATGGTTATTCCTCCTCCAGGATCACGTGACGGAACACACCGTCCTCGTAGATGCCATAGCTGTGCGTACCGTCCTTGGGAATGCTCACGCTGCCGGGGTTGAAGAGCCACAGGCCCGGGTGCGCCTCGCTTGCCTCGTTAACCTTGATGTGCGTGTGGCCGTAGACGAGCGCGGAGCCCTCGGGTAGCGCGGGCGCGTGGTCGACGCTGTTATGCATGCCAGCGCCAAAGACGTGGCCGTGCGTCAGGAACAGTTCACGGCCGGTCTCGTCGAACAGCGTGGCGTAGTCAGCCATGACGGGGAAGTCGAGGACCATCTGGTCGACCTCGGCGTCGCAGTTGCCGCGGACGGCGATGATGCGGTCGGCCAGGGCGTTGAGCAGCGGAATCACGCGCTTGGGGGCGTAGTCGCGCGGCAGGTCGTTACGCGGGCCGTGGTAGAGCAGGTCGCCCAGCAGGACGATGCGGTCGGGCTGCTCGGACTCGATGGCGGAGCAGAGGCGCTCGGTCCAATATGCCGAGCCGTGAATGTCGGAGGCGATGAGGTATTTCATGGGGAGTCCTTTTGGTGTGGGGTTGATGGGGAGCTGAATACGGCGTCCGGCGGATGTGGGGCCCATCTACCGTGTTACTCGAATCGTAGCGCCGCGCTCTGAGCCGCCTGCATCACGCGCTGGAGCGGCACGTCGCGCTCACGGGCAAGGCGGGCGCAGTCTTCGTACTCGGGCGCCGCGCGCTCGCTGCCGTCGGGCAGGGTGGCCACCTTGACGGACACCTCGCCCCATGGCGTCGTTACGCGCTCAAAGCGGCGTGGTAGGCAAACGCGCTCCATAACCTGGCGGCGGACGGCATTGGTCGTAGTTTCCAAAAAGATAATCGTCTGCAGGCGCTCGATATCCTCGTGGGTACAGATTACCTGCAACTGCCAGCCGGGACGGCCCTTCTTGCAATAGAGGGGTAGCCAGTGCACCTCGCGCGCACCGGCCTCGCGCAGGCGGTCGGCAGCGTAGGCGAGCACCTCGGGCGACGCGTCGTCGATGTCGCATTCCAGCTTGACGATGGTCTCGGGCGCATCGGTCTCGCGGGACAGCGGAGATGTACTTCCACGTTGCATACGGTCCGACTCCTTTCCGCACGGGCTCGTTTTATCCACCCAAACGCTAGCACATCGGACGTGGCACAGGCGTGACTTTCGTCCGTCGCCGCCCTCGCCCCCATCCAAACGTGTACATCAGCCTCCAAACACGTCATTTTTTGTAGCTTTTGGAGGCTGACGTACACGTTTTGAGGCAGGGGCGATGTCGTGCGGCAGCCCTTGCGCGCCGCCTGCCCTTTCAAGTCGATTTCGACCCTCGGCGTGCCCAACGCGTCAGGGGTCGCGCCATTACAATGGAGCGGATTCACCAAATGCAAAGGAGTCGCCATGCCCGCCTGCCCGCTGGTCGATTGCCACACCCATACTTCGTTTTCGGACGGCCATGCCACATTTGAGGACAACGTCCGCGCTGCTGCCGCCGCCGGCTGCCGTGTCATGGTCTCGACCGACCACCTCACCCTGCCCGCCAGTATGGACGCCAACTGCGAGGTGCAGGTCGTCGAGGGCGACTTGCCGGCACATCGTCTGGCCTTTGAGGACGCCCGCAAACTCGCCGCGCAGATTGCGCCGGAGCTCACCTTTATCTACGGTTTTGAATGCGATTGGTACGAGGGTTGCGAGCCGTTTGTTGAGCGCTGGTCCCAGGACGCCGTCGTACGCCTGGGCAGCGTGCACTGGATTGGC
>CAUHIY010000121.1:0-5120 GCA_959606405.1 uncultured Collinsella sp.
GGCGGCCGCACGCTTTTGGACGCCGATGCCACGCCGCTCGGAACGTCCGTCGTCACGGGCACCGGCAACAACGGCGACGATGGCTTTGAGGGCCTGATCTACAAGGGCGTCATCGGCACGTACCTGCATGGCCCGGCGCTGCCCAAGAACCCCGAGCTCGCCGACTGGTTGATCGCCCATGCCCTCGAGCGCCGTGGCGATGCACAGGCCGCCGCCCTGCTGCCGCTCAAGCCCCTCGACGACACCTACGAGCACGCCGCCCACGACGCCGCCATGAAGCTCCTCCCCTAGCACCTCACCACCACAAAGGGGACAGGCACCTTTGTGGTGGTTTTTCAGTTTGCCAACGATATGTGAACGGCTAAAAAAGTCTGCTATACTCTTTCCCGCTGTCCCCATCGTCTAGCGGCCAAGGACGCCACCCTTTCAAGGTGGATATCGCGGGTTCGAATCCCGCTGGGGGCACCATTTGAATTGAAGAGCCCGTTACCCTCGCGGTAGCGGGCTTTTTGCTACCGATATGCCGGGATTCGAACCCGACAGGGTGCGAATCCCGGCATCATCGCAAGGCCTGTGGTCAAAAAATGGCAAATATGAGTACTGTTACCATTTTAGTTACAGCGATTTCATGCCTTCAGAAGGCGATTTAGCCGTCGGGCGTCCTACGGCGGAAAAATTGCAGACGTTTATCGGCTAAGTACTTGGACATATGTTGCGTAACACTACATATTTTGCAAATAAATAATGTTACAGGACTTGTGACAGTACTCATATTTGACGTTTTTTGCCCATAGCCCTTTATACCTAGGCACATCGGCGGCAAAACGGGCTTCAAAGCGTCCTTCGCAAACAAAAAGTCGGGGCCCGCGCGATGCGGACCCCGGCTCAATACCGTGACGATATGTCAGTTACGTTCTACACATAGAACAGAATGTCGTCGTAGGTCGGAACCGGCCAGTAGTCGGCGGCCACGATCTCCTCCATGGCATCCACGGCGGCGCGCAGCGTATCCATAGCGGGAACGACCTCGTGTGCATACACATTGGCCTGCTCCTGGCCATCGAGGGCCTCGGCCTTCTGATGCACGGCGTCGAGCGCCTTAATGGAGTCGTTGATGGCAGTGATACCGTTGCAGAGCTTGTTGAGCGTATTCTGCTCGCACTGCATGGCGGCCTCGGCGCCGGCGGCGCGAATAGTCTCAAGGCCCTTAGCGACCTTGGTGGCATAGGCGGTAATGACCGGGCGATAGGTACGACGCGCCTCGCGAACCATCGTGGTAGCCTCGATGTTCATGAGCTTGTTGTACTTCTCGAGCTTGCAGTCGTAGCGGCACTGAGCCTCGGCCTTGGTCAGGACACCCGTCTCCTCGAAGAGCGCGATAGCCTTATCGGAAACAAAGGCGGGCAGGGCATCGGCCGTGGTCTTGTTGTTGGCAAGGCCGCGCTTCTCGGCCTCAATGGGCCACTCGTCGGAGTAACCGTCGCCGGAGAACAGGATGCGCTGGTGATCGGTCAACACCTTCTTGCAGTACTCGAGCGCGGCATCCTGGAACTCATCCTCGGGCGTACCCTCAAGCGCGTCGGCGAAGGACTTGAGCGACTTGGCCACGGCGGCATCGAGCACCAGGTTGGAGTCGGAGACGTTCTGCTCGGAGCCGCAGGCACGGAACTCGAACTTGTTGCCGGTGAAGGCGAACGGGGAGGTGCGGTTGCGGTCGGTGTTGTCCTGCATCAGCTTGGGCAGAGTATCGGCGCCCAAGTCGAGCACGCCGCGCGTGGCATGGACGGAAGCCTTGCCATCGATGATCTTCTCGACGACCTCGGTAAGCTGGTCGCCCAGGAAGATGGACATAATCGCCGGAGGAGCCTCGTTGGCGCCCAGACGATGGTCGTTACCGGCCGAGGCAACGGAGGCACGCAGGAGCTCCTGATAGTTATCGACGGCCTCGATCACCGCGGTGAGGAAGACGATGAACTGCAGGTTGTCGAGCGGAGTGTCGCCCGGATCGAGCAGATTCTCGGACTCGGTGCCAAGCGACCAGTTGTTGTGCTTGCCCGAACCATTGATGCCCTCAAAGGGCTTCTCGTGCAGCAGGCAGACCAAGTCGTGGCGGGAGGCGATGAGCTTCATCTTCTCCATCATGACCAGATTCTGGTCGATGGCCTCGTTGACCTCGCCATAGACCGGTGCGAGCTCATGCTGGCAGGGAGCGACCTCGTTGTGCTTGGTCTTGGCGGGAATGCCGAGCGCCCACAGCTCATCGTCCAAGTCCTTCATGTAGGCCGAGACGGTGGGGCGGATAGCGCCAAAGTAGTGCTCCTCGAGCTCCTGACCCTTGCATGGAGCAGCACCAAAGAGGGTGCGGCCGGTAATGACCAGGTCCTTGCGCTTGCGGTAGGCGTCCTTCTTGATCAGGAAGTACTCCTGCTCGTCGCCCACGGAAGGAACGACCTTCTTGGGGGTCTTACCGAACAGCGCCAAAACGCGCTTAGACTCACGCGAGAGCGCGGTCATGGAACGCAGCAGCGGGGTCTTCTTGTCCAGGGCCTCGCCCGTGTAGGAGCAGAAAGCCGTGGGGATGCACAGGACATCGTCCTTGATAAAGGCGGGGCTAGTGGGGTCCCAAGCGGTGTAGCCACGGGCCTCGAAGGTAGCACGCAGGCCGCCGTTGGGGAAGCTCGAGGCATCGGGCTCGCCCTGGATGAGGTTCTTGCCCGTAAACTTGGTAATGGCGGTGCCGTCGTGGTTGGGCTCCAGGAAGCTGTCGTGCTTCTCGGAAGTAATGCCCGAAAGCGGCTGGAACCAGTGCGCGTAGTGCGTCGCGCCCTTGGAGATGGCCCAGACCTTCATGGCATGGGCAACGGCGTTGGCCACATCCAGGTCGAGCGGCTCACCGCCCTCGAGGGTTGCAGCAAGGCGCTTCCAAATGTCCTTGGGGAGGTAGTCCTTCATGACTTCCTCAGAGAACACCATGGTCCCGAAGCGGTCAGTAAGTTCGGCCATACGGAACTCCCTTCGTATCGGCACCGCGTGAGAAGCGGTGTTGATTACTAACGAACGAGTCATAGCTTAGACTCGCCGTGTTTCCGCGACATTACCGTTATGTTGCTGTCGCGAAACCAATCAATGAGGTTACCCTATCGAGGCGGCGTTGCCACCCTCAACAGCCAATCAACTGCATAAATTGCAGACCTCTCCCCATGGTTTAAGGGTAGTCAATTTGGGATGGAGCTCTATTAACTGGTATTTTGCATCAGATACCAGTCTTTATAGTCCGTGCCTAGATTAACCGCTCTGTTATAGAGAAAGCCGATAGCAAGGCATCTTTGATTGGTATCCCCGAATAACGAGTGAAACTCCACCGTGACACAGTGGTGCTGTAGAATCCTTACAACACATCACACTATTACGTATCTAGAGGAGCACGATATGCGCGTCGACGAGGTTTTTAAGCAGGCAGCATCCCAGGGCACCGCGCCCGTTTCGTTTGAGATGTTCCCGCCCAAGGGCGAGCTCACCCTCGACACGGCTCGCGAAGTGGCAGGCAATCTGTGCAAGCTTTCGCCGAGCTTTGTCTCGGTCACCTGCTCGGCCGGCGGCTCGGGCAACGGTGCCACCACCGCCCCCATCGCGCATATGATTTCGAGCGAATTCGACACGCCCTCGGTGGCACACCTCACCTGCGTGGGCCGCACCCACGCCGACATCGCCGCCAAGATCGACGAGTATCGCACCGCCGGCGTTGAAAACATTCTGGCCCTGCGTGGCGATCTCCCTGCCGGCGCGACCGAGGACGACAAGCCCGCCTCCGACTACGCCTACGCCCGCGACCTCATCCCCGAGCTCGTCGACGCCGGCTTTTGCGTGGGCGCCGCAGCCTACCCCGAGGGCCACATTGCCTGTGAGGATCTCAACCTCTCGGTCGAACACCTCAAGCAAAAACAGGACGCCGGCGCGAGCTTCTTTGTGACACAGCTCTTCTTTGATAACGAGTGCTTCTACCGTTTTCGCGAGCTTGCCGACAAGGCCGGCATCACCGTGCCCATTACCGCGGGCATCATGCCGTTTATGGGCAAGTCGCAGATCAGCCGCATGGTCTTTATGTGCGGCGCGTCGCTGCCCTCCCCCGTCATCAAGATTCTCGCCAAGTACGAGAACGACCCCGAGAGCCTGCAGGCAGCCGGTGTAGATTATGCCGCCCGCCAGCTTTGCGACCTCAAGGAGCACGGCGCCGACGGCCTGCACCTGTACACTATGAACCGTCCTGCGATCGCCGCGACCATTATGGAGCGCCTGGGGTAATGGAAAAACCGCACATCGATACAACCGCTGTCGAAGTGCCGGCCGACCTTGCGTCGCCGGCGCTTTACCGTGTCGATGCTGCGCACCATCCCCGTGTCGACCGTGCCGAGATGCTGCGGTATCTGGGTTACGGCGGCCAGCAGATCGAGCCCGAGCTGTCACGACGTATTGAGCTTGTGGTCGAGCGTCTGGAACTTGACATTGAGCCCCGTGGCGTGCGCCGCGTGTTTGCCGTCGATGCCACGGGCGTGGACGAACAAAGTGAGCCTTGCATTCGCTTGGTCGGCACCAACGTTGAGCTGCGAGGTCGCGATATCTATCGACATCTCAAAGATGCCCGCTTTGCCGCGCTCATGGCATGTACCCTCGGCATGGACGCCGAGCGTCGCCTGCGCACCACGGGAGCCCAACATCCCCTGGAGGGCGCCGTGCTCGACGCCGCGTGCTCCGCTTACGTGGAAGCCGCCGTTGAGCAAATGGACCAGCAGGTCAAGACGGACGCCGCCGCACACGGACTCGCCGGCAACTGGCGCTTCAGTCCCGGCTATGGCGACTGCCCGCTCTCGGCCCAGCGCTCGATCGTGAATGCGCTCAACGCCACGCGGCTCATCGGCCTGACCGTCACGCCCACCAGCCTGCTCATGCCCACCAAAAGCGTGACCGCGGTGATCGGCCTGTTCGACGGCGAAGTCCACGACGCCCAGACCCGCCCCACCTGCAATATCTGCCGCATGCGCAAGAACTGCCGCTTCCGCGCCGCCCGCACCACCTGCTATTCCAGCCATTAGGAGCCCTCGATGTTTACTCCGCTTATCACT
>CAUHIY010000122.1:0-5099 GCA_959606405.1 uncultured Collinsella sp.
CGATAAACCTTATGCCCCGCCCCTCCGGAGCCACACGGGAGGCAGGTTAACTAATTCGGGCCCGGCATTCAGAAAAGTCAGTGCAGCAAAATGGCGATGCGGCTAGGAACGTGGGCATGGTTTTCGCTGCGCGCACGGGTCCCCTGGGGAGCACCGTGCATTTTTGGGAGTATTCAGCAGGCCAGGGTGGCTGCATACGCGCCGGACATACCTTATTGGTCCCAAGAACGCCTTCAGCGGGCGGTTTTGGTCGGTGGGCAGACCCCGTTGGGACAAATGGGCGTACTTCGCGCCGTACCGGAGCCCAAAATGACGTCAATCTCCGTAACGTTACTCAGCCGCAGCGGCACCGGCAGAGCTCGCGGTGCTGAATACTCCGTTTTTTGCACGGCCCAGGCGGGGGTACATCAGGGCCGGAAAGAACATCTCAGCTTTTTTATGCAATCTGCAACTGGAAGTATGCAAAACACCATGAGGTTTCACTGCTGATGTCCAAATTGAACGCACGGAGCAGCACCTCAACCCCGCGCCCAAATCCAACAGAGCAGGGACGCACATGGCGGATCCTCACCGAAACGCAAACGCGGCTCGAGCGCCATCCCAAAATAAGCTGCCCGAGCCGCGTTAAACGGTACGACATGAATATCAGCGCTCGTAAATCAAGTTGCCTGCCAGGTAGGTGGCCTGAACCTTGGTGGCTTGGAGTTCTTGGGGGTCGATGGTGAGCAGGTTTTGGTCCAGGACTACCAGGTCGGCGTATTTGCCGGGTTCCAGGCTGCCGAGGTTTTGCTCGTCGCCTGCCGCGTAGGCGCTGCCCAGGGTGTAGTTGCGCAGGGCCGTTGCCGCATCGATGCGCTCGCTCGGCAGCCAGCCGCCCTCGGGCCAGTGGCTTTTGGGGTCTTGGCGCGTAATAGCCGTGTAGAGCACGTTCATGCTGGTAACGGACGTGATAGGGCTGTCAGTACCGAAGGCTTGGCGGATGCCGCGCTGCTTATAGGTTGCGAATGGCCACATGATTCGGCTTCGCTCCAGGCCCAGGTCGCGCTCTGGGCCACCCGGATCGAGCGTGATGTGGCAGGGCTGGCTCGAGGCGACCACGTTGAGCTTGCGCAGGCGGTCGATGTCCTCGGGCAGGAGGTTCTCCAGATGCTCGAGTGTGTTATGGCCGTGCTGGGGCAGGCCGTACAGGTCGGCGGCCTCCTCGAAGATATCCAGCGCGGCATGAATCGCACCGTCGCCGATGACGTGGATACGCACAGTGTGGCCGCGCTCCGCAGCCGCCAGAACCAGCTTACGCATGCGCTCGGCAGGAACCGTCAGGCGACCTTGATCGCCCGGGAAGCGCGGATTGGTATAGGGCTCGGTGAGATATGCCGTGTGCTCGCTCGAGACGCCGTCGAAGAACTGCTTAAAACCAGGCGCCGAGAGCAGCGCGTTGTTCGCGTAGCGGGTCTGCAGTTCTTCTAAGCGCGATTGGTCATCCAGCAACGTGGGGAACAGATGGGCTCGGATGCCCAGCTTGCCGGCTGCCTGTAGCTTGCCGTAGACATCGTCGCGGATAAAATCGCAGCCCGGCATGGGCATGAGCGACATATCGCATATCGAGGTGATGCCCTGCTCGGCCATACGCCTCATTTGATCGGCGTAAGCGCTTGCAATGCGATCCTCCCCCAGCCACTCAAGGCAGCGCGGTAGCAGCTGCATGGCAGCCGCCTCGTGAGCAATGCCCGTGAGCTCGCCGCTTGCGTCCTTGTCGTAGCCACCGCCCGCTGGCGGCTCGCTGTCGCGCGTGACGCCGAGCGCCTCGAGTGCGCGGCTGTTGAGCCACAGCGTATGGCCGTCGCCCGAATACATAACGCAGGGGCGATCGGGGAATGCCGCATCGAGCGACGCCTTGGTAGGATGCTCGGGCGGGTCCCAACGGTAGTCGCGCCAGCCCTGAGTCACAACCCAAGCGTCGTCGGGCAGGTCCTGGGAAAACTCGAGCGCGTGTTGCACCAGCGCCGCCTCGGACGTGCCCATATCCATGAGCATGTACGGCGAGGAACCGACCGAGGTATGGAAGAAGTGCAGATGAGCGTCATGGAAACCGGGGCAGACAAACTGCTCGCCGTAGTCGAGAACCGGCGTGGCGGCGGGAGCGGCGGCGATCACGTCATCGGGCTTGCCGACTGCGACGATACGGTCACCTGCGATGGCAATCGCCAGCTCACGAGCAGTATCGATGCCGTCTTGCGCGGTAAAGACGTTCTTGGAGCGGATAATCCGATCGATATGTTGCATGGGCATCCCCATCTCTGGCAGGAAATTCAACACCCCCGAGTGTACTCCCCCGTCTCGGTTACAAAATGCCAAGCGGCAAACGGCAGCTTTGCCAGCCCTAGCGGCAGGTGGCATACTGGAGAGAGCCTGTACGATTTTGCGATCAACCCAGCAAGGAGCAAATCGATCATGACGAAGACCAAGGCACAGCAGATTATGGCGGCGACCGAGGCTCGCGCGGCAGACGACGTCACCGCGGCCATCCGAGATATCGCCGCCGAGTTTGAGCCCTATATCATCAAGCAGCGCCGGCACTTCCATAAGCATCCGGAGCTGAGCCTCGCCGAAGAGCGCACAACCTCCGACATCGCCAACCAGCTCGACGCCATGAATATCCCCTATGAGCGCCCCCTTAAGACGGGCCTGGTGGCGACCCTCCGCGGCACCGCACCCGACGCCTACCGCGAGGACGGCACGCCGCGCCGCCGCATCCTGCTGCGCGCGGATATTGACGCCCTGCCCGTCACCGAGCAGACCGGCGAGGAATTCGCCAGCGTCAACGAGGGCTGCATGCACGCCTGCGGCCACGACTGCCACATCGCCATGATGCTCGGCACGCTGCAGATCCTGCGCCATATGACCGACGACATCCACGGCGAGGTCCGCATCGTCTTCCAGCCCAGTGAGGAAAACGGCCAGGGCGCCAAACTCATGATCGGCACGGGCGTGCTCGACGGCGTCGATGGCGCTTACGCCGCGCACATCTGGAGTGAGGTCGACGCCGGCACCGTGAGCTGCGAGCCCGGACCGCGCATGGCCAATACCGACTGGTTCCGCATCGACGTCCGCGGCACCTCGTGCCACGGCGCCATGCCCCAGCGCGGTCACGACGCCGTTATGGTTGCCGCCGAGATCGTCAACGCTCTGCAGACCATCGTTTCGCGCGAGATCAGTCCCTACGAGCCGGCCGTCATTACCGTCGGCGAGCTGCACGGCGGCACCGCGCGCAACGTTATCGCCGGCACGGCCTACCTCGCCGGCACGGTGCGCACCTACGGAGATTCGACCCACGAGGAAATGCCGGAGCTCATGCGCCGCATCGTGGAGCATACCGCGGCCGCCTTGGGCGCCGAGGCAGAGCTCACCGACTACACCATCGCCAATTACAAGGTCGAAAACGATGCCGCCTCGAGCGAGCGCTGCCGCCAGGCAGTAATCAAATGCCTGGGCCCCACCGGCCAAGGCCATTATCGCGGCACACTCTCGGGTGAGGATTTTTCAGAGTACCTGCGCCGCGTACCGGGCGTGCTCGCCTTTGTTGGCACGCGCAACCCCCAGATTGGCGCCACGTACGCCCAACATTCTTGCTTCTACAAGATTGACGAGTCGGTACTGGCCAAGGGCTCCATGGTGGCCGCCCAATATGCCATCGACTTTTTGGCCGAGCCCACACAAGAAGAGCTCGACGGCCCCACGATTGCCGCGGTCGCCGAGACCAATCCCGACCTGGCAGCCAAACTGCGCTCTGCCAAGGCCACGGCCGCCGAGGCCCGCGACGCCATGCACGATGCCCGCACCGCCCGACACGCCGCAATCAAGGGCATCCACGACGCTCGCGCCGCCGCCCGCCGCGAGGAGAAGCACAACGAGTAGTCGATCCACGACCATCTCGCAGTCATAGCCGCATCGCGATATCAAAGCGGGGGCGGACGCTTCGGCACGTCCGCCCCCGCTTATTTGTCAAGCGCTATTTCTACCGTTTCTACCCCGTCCCCAAATGGCAGGTGGCAGGGTTACTCGTCCTGCGGGTCCTCGTCGGAGCTTGGCGCAGGCTCGGGCTCAGGTGCAGGCTCGGGCTCCGGTTCCGGCATGGGCGCGGGCTCGGGCTCAGGCTCAGGCTCAGGCACGGGCGCGGGCTCGGGCTCGGGCGCAGGCGCCGGCGCCGCAGCGGAATCGGATACGGGCGCTGCGTCGGTGCTAAAACCAGCCGGAGCAGACTTCTTCTCAAACGGCAGCACAAAGGTCAGGACGTCATCCTTATCCTCATCAGCCCATTCAGCTGCATAACGCGCTACCCAATAGCCAACGGCACGATGCTTGAGCATGTTGCCAAAGACCGTGAGGAATACCGTGACAAACGCCGTCAGCACCAAGAACAATACGAGCGTAATGCCACCGCCGGTAACAAGCGCCTCAATAGCCGAAGGACGGTAGTAGTAGTTATACATACCGACAGAGGCAATGGCGCCGAAGACGAGCGTCAGGATCCATGTGACAACGTTGGCGACCAGACCCGTCAAAAACTCGGGAAGGAACGAAGCGCAGAACAGCTTGGTCTTGTTGTGCTTAAACGCCGCCCAGACCTTGTCGAGCGAAAACGCGCTCTCGACACGACCGGTCACCGCAAAGTGCATCACGGCAATGTCGGCGAACATCTTAAAGAAGACCCCCAAGACCGCCGTGGCAATCATAGCCAGGACAAGCAGGCCAAGCGAGCCAAACAGCGCTGCCTCGAGTGCATAGGAGCCGTAATACGAATACGAGCCCGCGGCGCCAATTACCACGCTCTCCACCAGCGAAAGCACTACACCGATAACGGGAATGGCAGCGATAACCTCGAGCACGACCGAGATAACGCTCGAAAAGACTCCGAGGCCAAACGACGTGGAACGCATGAGTGGACGATCCATACCGCCATCAACCTTGAGCGACAGATCGCGACCCCACTCAATACCAAAGCCGGAACCACACACGCTCGCAATGCAAGCTGCCAAGAAGCCGATGGCAGCTGCAATGCCGCCAATAACGGGAAGAAACAGCACGAGTACCGACACAAC
>CAUHIY010000123.1:0-5055 GCA_959606405.1 uncultured Collinsella sp.
ACCTTGGCGGCAGCCTCGGCAGCCTGTGCCTCCTCGCGAGCGCGATCTTCGGCCAGCAGCTCTTGGTACAGGTCCTCGCCTGGCAGCTCCTCGCTGCGAGCAATCTTGCCCAGCACGCCGTTGACGAACGAAGCGGACTGGTCGGTGCCATAGGCCTTGGCAAGCTCGACGGCCTCGTTAATCACGATGGCGTCAGAGACCTCCTCGTCGGTGAGGAAACGCATCTCGTAAACGGCGATACGCAGCAGGTTGCGGTCGGCGCCGGGCATGCGCATAAGATCCCAGTTCTTGGCAACAGAGCGCAGAGCACAGTCGATGCGGTCGATATGCTCATAGGCACCGCGGCACAGCTCCAGCGCATAGGGGTCGAGGGGACCCTTCGAGATCAGGAAATCACCCTCGAGGACGCGCTCGAGCGGGCTGTCCGTGGCCTCGGCCTGGAACAGAAGCTGAAGCGCCTGACTGCGGGCAAGAGTACGCCCGCGATAAACCTTAAGGCTCAAAGGTTACTCCTTGGGGAAAACGAGGCCGTCGATGCAAACGTCAACGCGCTCGACCTCAACGCCCACCTGGGCATCGATGGCAGCGACCACGGCAGCGCGAACGGCCTCGGCGAGTTTCTTGAACGGATAGCCAAAGAACACCACAACGCGCACGGTGAGTGCGAGCTTGTCGCCGACGACCTCGGTCTCGACCGCCGGCTCGGAAGCCGGGGCCTTGGACGAGAGCATCATGGAGACAAGGTTGGTGGCAAGGTCCTTGACGCCAACGGAGGCGATGCCCTCGACATCGGACACGGCGCGCGAGACGATGGCGGTCAGAACATCGGGCGAAATGCCGATGCCGTCAATCTTGATTTCCTGGGGCATGAGTCCTCCTAGAAGAGTTGGTTGCTAGACGCGGGAGACGAACTTGCCGTCGCGGGTGTCAACCTTGATGACCTCGCCCTCGTTGAGGTACATGGGGACCTGGATGACAGCGCCGGTGTCGATCGTGGCCGGCTTGGTGGAACCCTGGACGGTGTCGCCCTTAAAGCCCGGGTCGGTCTGGACGATGGTGGTCTCGATGAACATCGGCGGAGTCACGCCCATGAGCTCATCGTCGGCGAAGAGCAGCTGGCAGATGTCGTTCTCGCGCAGCCACTTGGAGTTCTCGCCCACCATGTCCTCGGGAACGGGAACCTGCTCATAGGATTCGTTGTCCATGAAGATGTAGTCGGTGCCATCGTTGTAGAGGTACTGGAACTCACGGGTGGTGAGCATGACGCTCTCGAACTTGGTGCCGGCGTTGCAGGTGTTCTCGACGACGCGGCCGCTCTTGATGTCGCGGGTCTTGTAGCGCACAAACGCGCCGCCCTTGCCCGGCTTGACATGCTGGAACTCGACGATGGTGTAGACCTTGTCCTTAATGCGGAGACCGAGGCCGTTCTTGAAGTCGGCGGTAGAAATGGTAGGCATAGCGACCTTTCTTGTTATGGGCAGAACGCACAAGCGTCCAAATTACATACGAGCGAAATTATACACTTGCAGACGGCGCCTGCAGCGAGCGCATAAAAAGAGAACGCGGGGCGTCCGAATTGCTCCGGAGGCCCCGCCCCAAACTATCTACCGAAGTAGACTAGCAATCGATGACGTGAAGGTCATGCGGCGTCTTGGTGAAGGGCTCGTAGCCGTTCTCGGTGACCACGCCGTAGTCCTCCAGACGCACGCCGCCCACGCCGGGCAGGTAGACGCCGGGCTCCATGGTGATAACCGAGCCGACCTCGATGATATTCTTGCTGCGGTTGAAGTTGGGCAGCTCGTGGATGTCAATGCCCACGCCGTGGCCCAGACCATGGTTGTAGTAATCACCATAGCCGGCATCGCCGATGATCTTCTTGGAAAGCTTGAAAATGTCGTTGCCCTCGACGCCCGGATGGATTGCGGCGACGCATTCCTCGTGCGTACGGCGCACGAGCGCGTACAGGTCGAGCTGTTCGGACGTGGGCTCGCCCATCACGACGGTACGAGTCATGTCGGAGCGATAGTCGCAGTAACCCGCGCCATAATCCATGAGAACGAAGTCGCCCTTCTCGATCACGCGGTCGCTCGGGACGGCATGCGGGTTGGCGGTGTTGGGACCGCTCGCGACGATGGAGCCAAAGGCCAGGCTATCGGCACCGTTAGCGAACATAAAGTTCTCGAGCTCGTTGCGGACCTGTTTCTCAGTCATACCGGGCTTAATATAGCCGAGCATGTGCTGGAAGGCGGCGTCGGTGATCGACTGCGCGTGGCGCATGAGCTCGATCTCCTCGGCGTCCTTGATGGCGCGCATCTTACGGATGTCGTCATGCATCAGCGGCAGCATGCAGGCAACGGAGCGGTCCTCCAGGCCACGCTGAATACCCTGGTAGAAATTGATCTGCATGTCGTCCTCGACAGCGCAGACGCGGCACTTGTTGGCCGCGATCTTGCCGGCGACCCAGCCGGGGATGGTGCCCTCGTCCATGTCGTAGACCCAGGGGCTGCCGGCGGGCGTGTTCTCCTCAAAGCTGTTGAGATAGCGCGAGTCGGTATGGAACAGGCACTGGTCAGCCGTAATAAACGCAGCGTGCGGGAACTCGAAGGTGTAATCGAAGACGCCCTTGACGCCCGTAAGCCAACGAAGGTTGGCCTCGTCGCGCACCACGATAGCGTCGTAGCCGCGCTCAACCATCAGGGCACGGACACGCTCGATACGACCGGCAGGACCGGCAGCAAACTCAGACATGCAGATTCCTTTCTTGTTGTCTTCATAAAGACGGGACGGGCTCAATCAACGTACGGAATCGCGAGCGATTCGCAACCGATTGGAAACCCGCCCCTCAACATGATACGAAAGACGATGGATGTCAATAAATCCTAGAGAAGTTCGTTGCGAGAAGCCAAGTATGCGTGAGCATGGCGGTCGAGAACCTCGTCCTCAACGCTCGTTAGACGAATGGCGCCGAGCGCCGCGGGCAGCGGCAACATGCTGCGGTTCGAGCGGACAAACTGCTGCCTGCGGAACTCCTCGATATATGCGGCAGGCTCCAGATCGAAGGCAAGCTCCTCGATACCAAAGTCCTCCAGGCAGTCATCGACCTCAAAGACGTAATCGATATCGAAGTCGCAGGCATCATGTGCTAGGCGCGCCTCAAAGCGCATGCCCTCGGACAACAGCTGGTAGGCAGGCACCGGCGAAGCGGCATCGCCCAAGCAGGCGCGCAGGGTACGCTCCCCCGTCTTGCCAAAATCGAGCGCATGGCGAGCGCTCAGGTTCGTGGCCATCAGTACGTCCTTACGGGCAGTCTGAGACCACTGAACGGCATTGACGAGCGCGACCTCCTCGCCCGCGAGAATCTCGGGAATGGTCTCGGTAAACTGATTCCAGCGGGACTTGCTGCTCGAAAGCATGGTGCCAACAAGTACCGCATAACCGAGCTTAAGGTCCTCGGGGTCCGCCGCGCGAACAAGGTCGAGATCACACACGACCAAGCCCGGCTCGGGACGGAACGCGATAGCGGGAAGCGCATGCGCCGACGAGGCAACAAGCGGCTTCATGGTCGTCGCGACCGTGAGCATGGCGTCGAACGTCGTCGGCAGCAAGGCGCACTCGGTACGACCGCACCACTGATTGGCACACCAGCAAACAACCGAGCAGGTCGCCGTGTCGCCGACAGCGACGACGAGATCGTCACAGGTAATGCCGTTAGCCGACAGGGCGCCAAAGACGATATCGGCATCGGCAAGCGTAGCACCGGCAGGTGAAACCTCGAGGACGAGCAGCGACACGGCAAAACCAGCGTCGATCAGCGCATGCTCGACGACCTCGCCAAATCGCTCGGATGTGGCGTCGTTCCAAACCACCATCGCGCGCTTAGGCTTGCCCACAGCCGAGGCAAACATGCGCGGCAGCTCCTCGAACGCGCCCAATCCGACGCGGACATCGACACTGCGGTTTTGGAAATTGATAAGTTGACGGCGAATCATAGCAGTCCACGCTCCAAAAGCTTCTCGGCACAAAGGTAGGAAACGTCCTCGAAGGACTTGTTGCGAATATCAAGGGTAATATCGGCGGCCTGGCGATACAGCGGACGGCGATGCTCAAACAGGCGCGCAGCATGCTCGGGCGAGCGGAAATCGGGCCGGGTATCGGAGCGGCGAATCTGGCGCAACGAGTCCTCAAAGTCGCCTTCGAGGTACACACAGGTACCCATCTCATGCATCAGCTCAATGTTCACCGGCGTCTCGACGATGCCGCCCCCGCACGATACCAGCAGGCTGCGTTCGCTTTGAAGCGAACGGAGTGCCGAGGTCTCGAGCTCGCGAAAACGATCCTCGCCCTCGGTCTCAAATATCTCGGTCACCGACTTGCCGCATCGACGCACAACCAAGCGATCGGTATCGATGAATCGACGCTTAAACATAGTGCCCACATTGCGCGCAAGCGTCGACTTGCCCGCGCCCAAAAAGCCGATAAAGAAGATATGGTCGCAGCCGTGTTTGATGTGCTGAGACATGGCGAAACCTATTCCTCGCAGGGAAGGTCGCGCAGGGCCCGGCGCTCAAAGATACGGAAGATCTGCGTGTACCACAGGTCCTGGGTTGCCTGCGGCTTGACCAGAATAGTGTCAACGCCGGCAAAGTTACCGCTCCACACGTCCGTGTACAGCTGATCGCCGACCAGCACCGCCTCGTCTGCCGTGGCGCCGAGGCGCTTAAGACCCGCCTTCAAGGCAAACGGCGCCGGCTTCATGGCGTGGCTGATGGCCTCGAGTCCCAGCTCGCGTGCAGAGCTCATGACCTGATCGCGATGCCAGTTGTTGGACACCATGCACAGCTTAAAGCCTTTGGCGCGGGCGGTATCGAGCCAAGCGGAAACCGCAGCGGGAACCTGCTCAGTGTCGCGCGGCACCAGGGTGTTATCGCGATCGAGCAGAATGGCGCGTTTGCCGTCGGCCCACAGGGTATCAAGGTCGATGCGATCGACCGAGGCAACGTATCGTTTGGGGCTAAAAATCCTCATGCTAATTCCAAGACTGTTGATGCTCTTCGT
>CAUHIY010000124.1:0-4962 GCA_959606405.1 uncultured Collinsella sp.
CTTTTCACGCGCCCACGCATCGATGTCGCGAAGCTGCTCAAACGAATCGACAGCCTGCATATCGTGGGCATCCATGCAAGATTCCACAATGCGATCGATATCGGTAAAGCTGCAGCCATCGTGCAGGAAGGCATCAACGGCGACCTCGTTGGCGGCATTGAGCACGCACGGCATAGTGCCACCCGTCTTGCCGGCACGCTCGGCCAGTGCCAGACAGCGGAAGGTATCCATGTCGGCAGCATCAAACGTGAGCTGCCCCAGCTCGCGGAAATCGATACGAGGCGCCGGGGTATCCCAACGCTCGGGATACGAGAACGCGAACTGGATGGGAATACGCATGTCGGAAGCACCGAGATGCGCCATCACAGAGCCGTCGGCGAACTCGACCATAGAGTGAATCTTGGACTGACGCTGCACGACCACGTTAATGAAATCGAGGTCGCAGTTAAACAGATGCATGGCCTCAATACGCTCCAGGCCCTTGTTCATAAGGGTGGCGGAGTCGATGGTGATCTTGGCACCCATGGCCCACGTGGGATGTGCGAGGGCATCGGCACGCGTCACGCAATCGAGCTCGTCGCGTGTGCGGCCAAAGAACGGACCGCCCGAGCAGGTGAGCCAAATACAATGAGCCTCGCGCGGGTCCTCCCCCAGATAGCACTGGTAGATGGCGGAGTGCTCAGAGTCGACTGGAATAAGCTGGCCCGGTTGCGCCAACGGCATAAGCAAGTCGCCGCCGACGACGAGGGACTCCTTGTTGGCAAGGGCAAGACGCTTATTCGAGGTCAAGGCCGCATGGCTCGCCTCGAGACCGGCGGCGCCCACAATAGCGACGAGCACGCAGTCGACATCGTCGCGACGCGCGAGCTCGCAAACCGCCTGCGCGCCAACGCCGAGCTTCGTTCCCTCGGGCAACTCCTGCAGCACGGCGTCATCGCCATGAGCGACATCGGCCACGGCAACCGCCGGAACCGAGAACTCGCGGGCAGCGGCAACGAGCTCGGAGGTACTGGAGTTAACGGACAGCGCCGTCACCTGCAGGCGATCGGCATGCTGGCGGCACACATCGAGCGCCTGGGTGCCGATAGAGCCCGTACAACCCAGGATGGCAACACGGAGACGTCCATCGGGGCCATACGTCGTCTGGAAGGACATTACAGCACGCCTCCGATCATCAAAAGCAGCTGCGCGGTAATGCAGCCAAAGATAAGCGAATCGCTACGATCGAGCATGCCGCCGTGGCCCGGGATAAGGTTACCGGAATCCTTAACGCCCACACCGCGCTTGATGCGCGACTCGATGAGGTCTCCGATAACGCCCAGGACGGACACGACCAAGCCGCACAGCAGCGCATAGGGCAGGCTGAGCTTGTAGAAGTGCGTCGCCCACAGGATGAGCCAAATCAAAACCGAGCCCAGGATGCCGCCGACAAACCCCTCCCAGCTCTTTTTGGGAGAGATCTTGGGAACCATCTTGTGCTTGCCGATACGGCTACCCACGATGTAGGCAAACGAATCGGAGACCCAAAGGGACGCGCAAACGCCCACCGAAAGCAGGGCGCCGGCAAAACCGGGCACGGCATCGCGCAGCAGCACGATAGCCGACAGCATAAAGCCAGTGTAGATGGGACCCATGAGCGTCACGGCCACATCAGAGATGCGGGTACGCGGCGACCAAACATACCAAATGCCCACAGCGAGCATCAGGGCAAAAAGCAGGGCATTCAGCAACATCGAATCGCCCAACGCCGACAGCGGAAAGAGTACGGCGGCAGCGATACCCATGCGCTCGTTAGCCATCTTGCCATCGAGCCTCGTCATACGGAAAAACTCATAGCAGCACAGGCCGCTCATGACAGAAACAAAGATGGCAGTGGGCACGATACCCAAAACCAGACACAGGATAAAGACAACAGCGTAGACGATACCCGCGGCGGCACGGGTAATAAAGCCCGCCAGCCACGAACCGGTGCCGCTCTTCGCTGTAGGCGCTCCCGCAGCGGTAGCTTTGCGCGCAGGCGTCTTGGGAGCAGATGCCTTGGGACGATCGGACACGATTAAGCCTCCTCGGTCTTGCTCAGTCCACCAAACCTACGGTCACGGCCCTGATAGGCCAAAATGGCGTCGACAAGGCCCCAACGATCAAAGTCGGGCCAATAGGTATCGGTGACATAGAACTCGGAATAAGCCACCTGCCACAGCAGATAGTTCGAAAGGCGCAGCTCACCAGAGGTGCGAATCACAAGCTCAGGATCGGGAAGGCCGGCGGTATAGAGGTGGGAAGCCACCATGTCGTCATCAATTGCGGCAGGATCAATCTTACCGGCGGCAACGTCGAGCGCGATCTGACGGACAGCGCGGGTAATCTCGGCACGCGCGCCGTAGTTGACGGCAAGCGCCAGCGTCATACCGGTGTGATCGGCGCACTCGGCAAGACCGCGTTCAAAAACGTCGCGGGTCTTCTTGGGCAGCGCGGAAATATCACCCAAAAAGACAACGCGCACGTTTTCGCGCTTCAGAAGCGGCAACTCGTCGATGAACGTCTTGGCAAACAAGTGCATCAAGACGTTGACCTCATGCTGCGGGCGGTTCCAGTTTTCGGTAGAAAACGCATAGGCAGAAAGCACGTCGACGCCCAGGCGCACGCAGGCGGTAATGATCTCGCGCAGCGAGACGATACCCGCCTTGTGGCCCTCAGTGCGTGCAAGACCGCGCGACGTGGCCCAACGACCGTTGCCGTCCATGATGCACGAGATATGGTGCGGAATGTTATTGAGGTCAAGGTCGGAAAAACCGACGCCCGCAGGGGCGTCGGCAAAGTACTCGACCAGTTTATGCTCGTCGTATTGCACCTTAGATCTCCATGACCTCGGCTTCTTTTTCCTTCAGAAGCTCCTCGACCTTGGCGACATACTCATCAGTGTGCTTCTGGACCTTGGCCTGCTCGCGACGGACATCGTCCTCGGTGAGCTCCTCATCGCGCTCGAGCTTGTTGTTGAAGTCGCGACGGATGTTACGGATAGACACCTTGGCCTGCTCGGCGTACTCGCGGCACTCCTTGACGAGCTCGCGACGGCGCTCCTCAGTGGGAGCCGGGAACGGAAGACGAACGACGGTGCCATCGGAGTTGGGGGTAATACCCAGATCGGAAGCGCCGATGGCCTTGACGATAGCATTGATGAGCGCCTTATCCCACGGCTCGATGAGCAGCATGTGAGCCTCGGGGGTCTTGACGGCGGCAACCTGCGTGACCGGCGTGGGAACACCGTAATAATCGACGGTGATGTCGGACAGAATGTTGGCATTGGCGCGGCCGGTACGGACCTTGGAGAAGTTATGCTTGAGGGACTCGAGCGACTTGTCCATATGGGCGGTGATGTTCTCTGCCATGCTTAATCCTCCTGATAGACGAGCGTGCCGACGGGCTCACCCGAAAGCGCGCGCTTGACGGTGTCCTCGCCATCGATGTTGAGGACCAAAATCGGCATACGGTTGTCCTGGCACAGTGCCGTAGCCGTGGAATCCATAACCTGCAGACCGCGGACGAGAACCTCGTGATAGGTAATCTTGTCAAAACGGACGGCATCAGCGCACTTGACGGGATCCTTATCGTAGATGCCGTCAACCTTGGTGGCTTTAATCAGAATCTCGGCGCCGATCTCACACGCACGAAGAGCCGCGGCGGTGTCGGTCGTAAAGTACGGATTGCCCGAACCGGCGGCAAAAATAACGACGTTGCCCTTGGAAAGGTGGTTGATGGCGCGACGGCGAATATAGGGCTCGCAGATCTCGTTCATCTGGATAGCGCTCATCACGCGGCAGGGAACATCGTTATGCTCGAAGGCATCCTGCAGGGCGAGCGCGTTCATAACGGTTGCCAGCATGCCCATGTAGTCGGCCTGAGCACGCTCCATGCCACCGGCAGCGCCTGCCATGCCGCGGAAAATATTGCCGCCGCCGACAACGACGCCGACCTCATGGCCAACGGCGAGCAGCTCCTTGACCTGCTTAGCAAGATGGTCGGTAACCTTGGGGTCGATGCCATATTGGCCGTCGCCCATCAGCGCTTCGCCGGAAAGCTTAAGAAGCACGCGTTTATATCGGATGTCGGACAAAGCGATCCTCCTTTAGATTGAACTCTCAACATTCTATCAAAGGCTCTAAGAAGAGCCATGAAAAAGCAGGCTGTGAGTAAAACCCACAGCCTGCTCATTACCAGCTACAAGAGCTTATTTACTCGCCACGGACCAGACGGTCAAAGGCAACGACGGTAATGGTGTCGCCGAGCTCCTTGGAGACCTGCTCAGCGTACTTCTTGATGGTGAGGGAGCTGTCCTTGATGAACTCCTGCTCGGTGAGCACGGACTGCTTGTAGAACTTCTCCAGACGGCCGACAGCCATCTTCTCCTGGATAGCCTCGGGCTTGCCGGACTCGGCAGCCTGGGCCATGTAGATCTGCTTCTCGTGCTCGACGGTCTCGGCCGGAACCTGATCGCGGGTAGCGCAGATCGGGGCGACGGCGGCAACCTGAAGGGCAACGTCGTGAGCGAAGGTCTTGAAGGATTCAGCCTGAGCGGTCTCAGCCTTCTCGAAGGCGAACTCGACGAGGACGCCGATCTTACCACCCATGTGGATGTAAGAAGCGAGCGCGCCGTTCTCAGCCTTGCGGGCAGCGAAGCGGGAGATCTTCATGTTCTCGCCCATGATGTGAATCATCTCGGTGAGCTCGGAGGAAACGGTCTCCTCGCCCATCGGCTTCTCGAGCAGAGCGTCGACGTCAGCAGGCTCGGTGGTAGCGACAACCTCAGCGACCTTGGAAGCAAAGCCGGTGAACTTGGCGTTAGAGCCAACGAAGTCGGTCTCGCAGGAGAGCTCGAGCAGAGCGCCGGTCTTGCCATCCTCGGAGACGAACGCGGCGACAGCGCCCTCGTTGGTCTCACGGCCAGCCTTCTTGGCAGCCTTG
>CAUHIY010000125.1:0-4916 GCA_959606405.1 uncultured Collinsella sp.
GGCTCATTCCGCTGGCGTTGGTCGGCACCGTATGCGGTTGGCTGTACTTTGTCTCCGAGCATGCAAGTGAGGCGCTGTCCCATGCAATAGGGGAGCGCCCCGTCGTCAAGGCCATGCTGGCTGGTCTGGCGCTCGCCATCTGCGGCACAGTTCTGCCTTATACCATGTTTGCCGGTGAGACCCAGGCCGACGTACTTATGGAGACCTACCTCACCATCCCCGCCGGTGTGCTCATCGCGACCGGTCTTCTCAAGGCCATGCTGACACCCGCCCTCATCAACATGGGCTGGCGCGGCGGCCACTTCTTCCCGGTTATCTTCTCGGGCGTAAGCCTGGGCTACGGCCTTGCCATCCTCACCGGCGCAGATCCGGTCTTTTGCGTCGCCGTCTGCACGGCATCGACGATGGGCGCCGTTATGCGCCAGCCTGTTATGGTTGTGGGCCTGCTGCTCATGTGCTTCCCACTCAAGGGTATCGTTTGCATGATCATCGCGGCCGTCATCGCCGCCGGCATTCCGCTGCCCAAGCCGCTGCGCAAGTAGCACGGTTTTTCACGAGTCAATTCTAGGGGTACGAGATGATCCTGTACTTTAGCGCGACAGGGAACTGCGAGCATGTGGCGCGTCGCATTGCAGCGGCGACAGACGACAAGGTTGTGTCGATTGAGCGCTTTGATGTCGAGGCCCTTCGCCTTGTTGCGACGGAAGGCCCCTGTCAACTGGGATTTGTTGCTCCGGTGTATGCCTGGGGTCTGCCGACGCCGATGATCGAGTTTTTGAAGACTACCGACCTGTCGATTGCTGCCGGTGCAAAGGGCGGCGAGCGCCCCTATACGTTCTATGTTTCGACGTACGGTTCGACGACCGGCCAATCGGCCAAGTTTGCCCGCGATCTGCTGCACGAGCGTGGGCTCGAGTTAGATGCGGCGATGAGCGTCAAGATGCCTGATACCTGGACGCCTGTTTTCGACCTGTCTGACCCTCAAAAGGTTGAGGGTATCAATAGGGCTGCTGAGGCGCAGATTGATGCTGTGATCGAGGCGGTGCGGGCACGCCGCACGGGCAATATGATGCGTCATCGCGTGCCCCTGTTTGCATCGTGCGCGTATCATGCGTTTGGGCTGCCGCGTATGCAGCAGACGAGCAAGTTTGCCGTCGATGCCGATCGCTGCATCGGCTGCGGCCTGTGTGCCAAGCGCTGCCCCATGGCGGCGATTGAGATGCGCGACGGCCTTCCCGTCTGGACAAAGCCGGAGTGCGCAGCCTGCCTTCGTTGCCTGCACCGTTGTCCCAAATTTGCCATCTCGCACGGTAAGCGCACGGCATCCCACGGTCAGTACAGGCATCCCAAGCCAGGTGTGAGGATGTAGCGGCTGCTGGCCGCGCTACTTCCAAACCGCGAGCGCCGCAGTGCCCAGTACGATGAGGGCGAGACCGATGGCGCTGCGCCGCGAGACCTTTTCGTTGAATGCCAAGCGCGCAAATAGTACCGATACGACAATCGATAGTTTGTCGATCTGCACCACGACGCTCACCTGGCCTGCGGCGATGGCATAGTAATAGAGCAGCCACGATGCTCCGGTCGCGATGCCCGATGCCGCGAGAAATACGAGCTCGTAGCGGTCTACGTGCACGGCTTGGCCCATCTTGCCTTTAGCTGCCACGATTGCCCATGCCATAACCAGTACCACGCAGGTGCGGATTGCCGTGGCCAGGTTTGACTCGACGCCTTCGATGCCGATCTTAGCGAGGACGGAGGTGAGTGCTGCGAACATGGCGGCGCCGAGGGCGTAAGCGAGCCAGGTCCGGTCTTGCTGCTGCTCGGGTCCGGCGGATTGCTGCTTCTCGGTCATTAAAAACGTGCCGAGGGTAATGGCGGCGGTTCCCACGAGCTTAACCGCAAGGTTGCTCGTCTCGCCAAAAAGCACGATGGCGATCAGCGCGGCGAGCACGGTGCTCATCTTGTCGACCGGTACGACCTTATTGACGTCTCCGATGCTCAACGCCTTAAAGTAACAGATCCACGAAGCGCCGGTAGCGAGTCCCGAGAGGACGAGAAAGAGCCAGGATCTGGGTTCGATGCTGCCAATGGTTCCAATGGATCCAGAAATGCCCGCCATTGCCCAGGCGAAAACGAGCACCACGCAGGTGCGAATGGCCGTCGCGACATCGGAGTCGGTCTGCTTGATGCCGCATTTGGCCAGGATAGATGTGATGCCGGCAAAGAAAGCCGACACAAATGCTGCTGCGACCCACGACACGGGTGAAATGCCTCCCCAAAGAACGACCGCGCCAGATTTACGGCGCTCGTCCGATGATACCGTCCCGCCATGAAGCTTTGATATCGCTGTGGTGAGACAGGGGCCATAGTTCGAGAGGGCATTTGGTTAAGGCTCGAATCGAAGGTGAATGGTTTTCCGCGAAGTGAACGAGTAAATCTAGACCCCTGGAACATGCGCACTTTTTTCGAACAAAACTGCAGGATTCTTAGACAAAAACCGCAGGAATTGAGTCCTTAAAAATGTCGATGCTACAGGGCACTGTTTTTACTCGTTCACTTCTCGGGAAAGTATTCACCTTCGATATGCTGACGGTGTCTTTTTGGTTGCCAAGAACTAGACGGCCTGCTGTGAGGGGCGGTGGTGACGCTATGCCGCCTTGTTTCATTGAAAAAATTAGCGGGGTACCACCTAAGCTTTTTTAGCTGTCGATTACAGATCGCGTACTCGATAAACCTTGGTGCTGACAGCGCAGCTGATTGCACATAGTGCGAGCGCCAGTACTGCAATTCCTGCACACAGACAGCCAAGGACGGCGGGATCGGGATTCGCTCCGGCAATCGACATGAGCCAGTTGCTGATGGGGTTGGAGGAGCTCAACGTGGCAATGGCAAGGCACCAGAGCAGGGCAAACAGGCCGACGGATAGGCGCAGCGCCTCCATGTGTCCAAATCGGAAGAACAGCGGCTGTGCCAAAAACACCATCATGAGGGAGATGAGCATCGATGCTGCCGAGGCTATAGCGATCTCAAAGACCGTCTGTCCCGTCGAGGGGATGCCCACGCTGTTGAATAGCGGGATGGAGACGATGCTCAGAAGCGCGGCGGCGCACGCCATGACAGCCGAGAAGACAATAACGCTCAGGTAGCGTGCGCAAATAATGTCTTTGCGCGAGAAGGGCAGCGTTGCCCGATAACGCTCCCAGCCATTTTGATTGTCGAAGCCGGCCAGCGAGCTCATGACCATGATGGGCGACATGGCACTGACCGCGCAGGCGCCAGCGCTCATGCCGGAATCGCCATCCGACGCGTTGGCGAGGGTCAACACAACGAAGATGAACAGGCTGACGCCCGCGATGCTCGGGATAAGCGTGCGAACGATGGCGAGCTCGGACATAAAGGCGCGTTTCATTTCGAAGCCCCTTTCAGCATGAGGCGCAGGTAGTCATCAATGGTTGCCCGATCGCAGGGAATCTCGGGGAAGGCCTCGAGCGTTTCGCGACGGTTGGGCACGAGCACGTCCACGCTATAGGCGTGCTGGACGGCACGGGCGCCTTCGACGCAAGCCATAAGCTCGGCGGCCTGCGCTTGGGTGCAGTGGGCGATGCCGGCGCGGTCGGTAATGTCCTCGCGCGGCAGGTCAAACACAATCGAGCCGTTATCGATGCAGATGACGCGGTCGGCAGCACGATCGAGATCAGACGTAATGTGGCTCGAGAGCAGCACGCTGCGCTGGCCGTCGGCGACAAAGGCAAGCAGCTCATCAAGCAGTTCCTCGCGTGCCATGGGATCGAGGCCCGCGGTGGCTTCGTCCAAAACGAGCAGCTTGGCCTGGTGGCTGAGTGCACAGGCAAGCTGCAGTTTCATGCCCATGCCGCGGGAGAGGTCCTTGACCTTTGCCTTGGGATCGAGGCCAAATCGTTTGATGAATCCGGCGAACGTTTCGCGGTCCCACGTGGGGTATGCCGGACCTACGAGCGCCTCGATCTGGCCGACCTTGAGCGTGGAGGGGAAGGGGCATGTGTCCAGCACGAGGCCGATGCGGGAGCGCAGGTGGCGTTGCGACTCATCGGGCGCGTCGGCGCCACAGCGCTGCCCAAACAGGTGCACCTCGCCGGCATCGAGCTTTATAAGCCCGAGAGCAGCTCGAATCGTCGTCGTCTTGCCGGCGCCATTTGCGCCCACAAAGCCAACGATCTGGCCGGGCTCCACAGCGAGCGTGACATCACGCAGCGAAAAACGGTCGCTCATACGGCGTGAGATGCCTTTTAGTTCTAGCAAGTTTTGCATGGTATAGCCTTTCTTGCAGATGGCTACTGCATGGTTTCGGGGGCTACCAGGTCGAGCATTTCGTGCAGCTTGTCGCGTGTGACGCCCAAGGCTTCGGCTTGGCTTGCCGCTTTCGCAAGCAGCTCTTCGATATGGCAGAGCTGGTTTTCACGCAAGAGTTCTTGGTTGCCCTCGGCGACAAAACAGCCCTTGCCCTGCACGGTGCAGATAAACCCGAGCTGCTCCAGGTCGGCGTAGGCGCGCTTGGTGGTGATGACGCTCACGCCAAGATCGCTCGCGAGTGCACGGATGCTGGGGAGTTTGGCTCCCGCAGTGAGTGCGCCCGAAAGGATCTGGGCTTTGACCTGCGAGGTTATCTGCTCGTAGATGGGCTTGTCGCTCGAATTGGATAGGATGATGTCCACAGCGGCTCCTTAGCTGTTGGGCTACACGTGTATATAACCGGTAAGCACAGTATATATACACTATGTACAGTTACGCAAGAGACAAATTCGGATTGGGCCAGCTACCCGGGCCCCAACTGATGAATTTGTCCTGATAGGCGCCCTATGGCGAGGTTTCGCGGCTACAATAATGCGGTTACATCGACGTAATGCACTCAATGCAAGAAAGGATCCGCATGGCAAGCC
>CAUHIY010000126.1:0-4821 GCA_959606405.1 uncultured Collinsella sp.
GCAGATAAGCGATGCACGTGGGCGGAATGCGCTGTAGCGCGGGCTCAATCACCATGGCACAGAAGCGTTCGCGTGCCGTTGCAATGCCGCGCTCGGCTTCTTCTTCTCCAATAATCGGTGTATGTGCGCGTCTTGCCAACTGCCATGCGTAGTATCCAACGAGTTGGATCATGAAAGGATAACCTTGCGTTGCCTCGGCAAGTTGGCCGGCAATACCTGGCTGCAACTCCATGCCAGACGCTTCAATGGTTTCCTCGAGGGAGTACGACACTTCGGTTACTGCCACAGCCTTCAGGTCAAAGGGGAGGGCACGGCGCAAAAACGTAAGTGTCTTTCCGTTGATGATGCTTTCAATCATCGAAGGCAGCCCCGCAAAAACAAAGGCGATATCAAGGTCTTCGCCGATAACCTGCTGAATCGCAATGGAGAGCGTTCGGACCTCATCGAGCTCTGCGTCTTGAACCTCGTCGAGAGTGATGAGCAGGCCATTTTCATTCTTGGATATTGTCTGTCTCATGGCGTCGCGTAGCGATGGACCGATTCGCTCAATGTCTATGCTGCCGATGGATATGCCAGCTACGGTGGGCTCAAATCTGGCGTGTTTGGCCTGGAATTTGGGCTGCAGCTGTTCGAGAATGCGTTGGCAAAGTCCCTCGGTTGCGACCTCTTTTATGACCGTCCAGCCACGGCTTTGCGCCAAACGTGAGCACTCGTCAAGGAGGACCGTCTTGCCCGTTCCACGGACGCCGGCTATGCGCATTAGGCGCCCCGGGGCACCAGGCCCGTTGACGAGGCCCTCATTGAATTCTTCGAGCACATCTTCGCGGCCGATAATCGTGGGAGGTGTTTTACCTGCTGTGGGCTTAAAAGGGTTTGTTTGCATGTGAGCCACCTTTGCTCAAGATATAGCAAGATATAGCAAAGTATAGCAAGATATAGCAAAGTATGGTGAGATATAGCAACGTATAGCGCTGTTCGCGGGTTCTTACGGTGGTGCTATTTTCCGAATGCCGCGCGGATAAAGCGCTGGGCGAACAGCTTGTTGGCAACTCACAAGGGCTCGGGGTGCCAATTTGGGGTGCAGTAGTGCTGCGCCACGAAAAGGGCCTATCTACTACGTTTAAGCCGCAGGGGTCAACCATAGCCGGCTATTTTGAAAATCGATAAGCTGTCTACCTGCGGTTTTGTTTTCACGGTTTTCGGTATTGCCGAGGCTATCCGTGTTAACGTAGTAGATGGGCCACTTTTGTGGCAAGGGGGCCGATCTGCGGCCCGGGGTGGCCAAAAAGCCCCGTCCCAAAAAGACTGATTGGGAGCTGGGGCGTGTCGATGCGATAGTATTACGTGGTGAAATTCGACAAACCGTGAGCTTTATCCGAGGGCTTTATGGAACAGCACCAGCATTATCAGAGCCTGCAAGACCAGGCGTACAACGCATTGCGGTCCAAGATCATCTATGCCGAGCTCAAGCCCGGCACGCGCCTTTCGGCGATTGGTCTGGAAAAGGAGACGGGAATCGGACGCACGCCCATTCGCGAATCCTTTGTGCGCCTGCGTGAGCAGGAGCTGGTGGAAACGCGTCCCAAAAGCGGCACCTACGTCTCTAAGATCAGCATGGAACGCGCCGAGAACGCCTGTTTCTTGCGCGAGAAGCTCGAGAGAAGCGTGCTTATTAAATGCTGTTCGGCCGCCTCGCCCGAGCAAAAGCAGCGGCTTGAGCAGATTCTTACCGAGTCCGAGTCGCTCGACCATGGCGAAACGCGCCGTTTCTTTGACCTGGATAACCTGTTCCATGAGACATGTTTTGAGATTGCCGGTCGTCACATGTTGTGGGATTGGATGAAGAGCGTCAACACGCATTTTGAGCGATACAACTGGTTGCGTATGGTGTCGCAGGATCTGGATTGGGAGCCGATTCGTCGGCAGCATCGCCGGATTCTCGAGGCCATTAAGAGGGGCGATACCGATGCGGCGAGTTATCTGGCGGAGACGCACTTGCACCTGATGCCCGAGGAGCAGGGCCCGGTTATCGCCTTGCATCCCGACTATTTTGAGCTGTCCAAAGACTCGGCCATCTAATTTGTCCCTTTATTTAGTTGCGGTGAAATAGGGATTGTTTTGCGGCTCTGATGGTGTAGGCAGTCCGTATTCCACCGCAAGTGACGGGGCACATCGGGGCACGAAAAAGCTGCGGCGCCGCTTGGAGGAAAAGACCGGAAGCAAGAGTCCATTCCTCCAGACGGCACCGCAGCTGTTTTGGTGGCTCGGCTTTTGTCGAAGTGGCTTAGTTGAGCGCGACGGCCAGCCGAGTAGGCAAAGCGGCTTGGAGGCGTGTCGCTTCCGTCACGTTCTATCAGCATACAAGACGGTTTTGGTTCTTGTTCGTGACGGAAACGGCGCGCTTCCGAGCCGCTTTAAAAGAAAGGGGGCGAGGTCTAGGGCACACCCCCTTTCACGATAGAGAGCTAAACCTAGCCGCGGACCTTCTTGACGACGTCCATGGCCTCGCGGGCGATCTGCTCGACCTTGGAGAAGTCGCCGTCGGCAAACAGGGCCGGCTTGACCATCCAGGTGCCACCGCAGGCGATGATGGCGGAGGAGCTCAGGTACTCCTCGACGTTGGCGGTGCTCACGCCGCCGGTGGGCATAAAGCGGTGACCGACAAACGGAGCGGCGAGGGCCTTGATGGTGTTCAGGCCGCCATACTGGGACGCGGGGAAGAACTTGGTGACCTTGAGGCCCAGGTTCTCGGCTGCGGTGACCTCGGAGGGGGTTACGGTGCCGGGAAGGACAGGCAGGTCGATGTCGATGCAGTGCTTCACAACGTCCTCGTTGTAACCCGGAGAGACGATGAACTTGGCACCGGCTGCGCGGGCCTGCTCAACCTGCTCGACGGTCAGGACAGTGCCGGCGCCAACGCACATTTCGGGCTCGGCCTCGGCCATAGCGGCGATGCACTCGGCGGCGCAGGCGGTGCGGAAGGTGACCTCGGCGGACTTCATGCCAGCTGCCATAAGGGCGTGGGCGAGCGGAGCGGCGTCCTCGACCTTGTCGAGCACAACGACCGGCACGATGCCCAGGGACTCAAGCGTGGTGTAGAACTGATTGAACATGATGTTCCTTTCGATGTGTGGCGCGCATGGGCGCGTGATTGCCAAATGTGCTGGTCAGGAGCCGATTTTGGATTGGTTATCGGAGGCACTGCTTGGGGTTCAAGCAATTCCAAAACCGGCTGCTCGACCAGTCATGTAGGGAATGCCAGGCAAAACCGGAATGGGACTGGTGGTTTTGCCCGGCCGGAGGAATCGGGGAGCGGGCCGCAGGGGTATGGGATTGGAAAGCTGCGGCCCGCGGAATGGGGAACGAATTAACGGGCGACGCGGGTGCCACCGTCGGCGGCGGATGCCGCGGCTGCGATCTCGTCTGCGGTCACCAAGTTGGAATCGCCCTTGATGGTGAGCTTGAGGATCGAGGCAGCGATGGCGTAGTTGACGGCGTCCTGCGGGTCAAAGTCGTTGATGAGGGCATGGACGAGGCCGGCGTTGAAAGCGTCGCCGGCGGCAACGCCCTCGAGTACGTGCACGTCGTGAGCCGGGGAGAACCAGTGCTCGCCGCTCTCGGCCTCAAAGAGCATGCCCATCCAGATGGAGCGCTCGACGCAGGAGATGTTGCGGACGACCGAGGCGACCTTCTTGCAGCCGTACTCGGCGCAGATCTGACGGGCCATCTCGACATAGGTGTCGCGCTCCTCGATGCCGTGGGCAAGGGAGCCAGAGACGCAGGTCATACCGAGGCCGGCAGGCGCATCCTCGTCGTTGGCGATGCAGATGTCGACGAGCGGCAGGAGTTTCCTCATGGTGGCCTGCGACTTCTCGGGCGACCACATCTTGCCGCGATAGTTCACGTCACACACGGTGGTGATGCCCTTGGCGCGGCAGGCGGCGAGCGCATCCTTGCAGGCGGCGGCCATCTCATCGGAGACGGCGGGGGTCACGCCGGAGAAATAGAAGACATCGATGCCCTTGAGGATCTCGTCCCAGTCAAAGACGTCGCGCTTGGCCATGTTGATGGCAGAGTACTTGCGGTCGTAGACGCAACCGTTGCCGCGCTGCGAGGCACCGACCTCAAACACATAGGAGCCAAGGCGGTCGCCCTGACGCACGACGCGCGTGGTGTCGACGTCGTAGGCCTTCAGCGAACGCAGGGCGCACTCGCCCAGACGGTTGGCCGGGACAACGGAGACGTAAGCGGCCTTGTCGCCCTGGTAGGCCAGGGAAAGCGCAGTGTTGGCCTCGGCGCCGCCGTAGCGGACGTCAAACTCGGTTGCCTGCTCAATACGCAGGTGGTCTTTGGGTGAGAGTCTCATCATGATCTCGCCGAAGGTAAGAACCGTTTTACCCATGGTCGCGCAGCTCCTTTTACTCGTGCGTACACCTTTGATATGGCGTTGGCACGCAGGTGCCAAGACGGTAGGGTGCGTCTTTGCACCTGTGTGCCAACGCTCGCCGAAATCGGTTTACGAAATCGGTTTCGTTTCGAGTTGTAGTATACTCACCTACAGCGTTTTGCAACCAAGATTTTTAAAAAAATGCCTAAAATGGCTCAGATCGCCGACAATTGGGAAACGGGGTGCGTTATGGCGCAGATGAGAATCAAGGACATTGCCGCCGAGGCGGGCGTGAGCCCGGCCACGGTCTCGCGCTATCTCAACAACCGCCCCGGGCAGATGACTGAGGAAACCCGTGCTCGCATCGCGGCGGTTATCGAGCGCACCGGCTATCGCCCACGTGCCGCCGCGCGCAATCTGCGCAGCTCGCGTAC
>CAUHIY010000127.1:0-4745 GCA_959606405.1 uncultured Collinsella sp.
CGGCACGAACCGCAAGCTTGGTCAGCTGGTCAACGAGCAGCACAACCAGTGCCACACCACCAGCTACACCCAACCGCCAACGCAAAGGCGGCGTCATACCCCCAGCACGACCCAAATCAATCCCCTACCCTCAGATAATCAAATGCCGTTTAACGCAGTAGATAATCATACATTGCCGCAAGCAAGAAGCGACAAATCTCCCAAGAACGGAAACACCGCAGGTAGAGCATAAATGAGCGAGCGGGTCGCATTTGAGACAAGGTGACGTGAAATGAAAGGGCGCTGACCTTTCGGTCGCGCCCTTGAAATTGAACGTCAGATTGTCCAAATGCGGCCCGCGCAGCGTCGGCAGGTCCGCCGTTCGGAAGAACGGCGGAACCTACAGGGCATTCGCGCAGCGCTTGCAGATATGCGCGTGGCCGTTGTACTCGCCGACGGTGGTGCGGTAGTTCCAGCAACGGTCGCAGCACTCGCCCTCGGCTGCCTCGATGGCAACGGAGAGTTCCTCGCCCGGGGTCAGCTCAACATCGGAGACGATGTAGAACTCAGCCAGGTCGACGGCCTTGTCGCCGGTCAGCAGCGCGTACATCTCGGCAGGAACGACCGCCTTGACGCGGACCTGCTGGCTCTTAGTGAAGGTGCCGGCAGAACGGGCATCCTCAAGGGCCTTGGTCACGGCGCTACGGAGCTCGAGCGAAGCCTCGAGCACGCCCCCGAACTCATTGGCCTCGTCGACCGTGATGGGCGACTTGTACCAATCGAGTAGCGCGGCGTACTTCTGGTGATCGACGCAGCCGGCGGGCGCATAGGCCATGGCCTCGTCGACCGTGTAGGACAGGATCGGCTGCAGGTCGCGCACGAGCATCGAGAAGAGCTCGGCCAGCACGGTCTGGGCGCTGCGGCGCTCGAGCGAGCCGGGCTTGTCGCAGTACAGACGGTCCTTCAGGGCGTCGAGGTACACGTTGGAGAGCTCAGTAACCACGAAGTCGTAGAGCGCACGGTAGGCGCGCGGGAACTCGTAGCTGGCGTAAGCATCGTCGACCTCGGCCTGGACCTGAGTCAGGCGGGCAACCATGAGCTTGTCGAGCGGCAGCAAGTCGCCAAAGGCGACGCCGTCGGTCTCGGGCTCAAACTGACCCTCGAGCTCAGAGAGCAGGAAGCGCAGCGTGTTGCGGAAACGACGGTAGGCATCGGACGTACGAGCGAGAATCTCATGGTCGATGGAGACGTCGGAGCTGGTGTCGACGGAGGCAACCCACAGACGGATGATGTCAGCGCCCATCTCGTCGCAGACCTTGTTGGGGTCGATGACGTTGCCGAGCGACTTGGACATCTTGCGGCCCTGGCCATCGAGCGTGAAGCCCTGCGAGACGACCGCCTTGTACGGAGCATGGCCGTTGGCACCCACCGAGGTGAGCAGCGAGCTCTGGAACCAACCGCGATGCTGGTCGGAGCCCTCGAGATACACGTCAGCCGGGTACTCAAGCTCGGGTCGATACTCGCAGACGGCCTTCCAGGACACGCCGGAGTCCCACCACACGTCGAGAATGTCCTTATCAGCCTTGAGGTGATGGCCGCCACACTTGGGGCAAACGCAAGCCTCGCCCAGGTAACTCTCGGGAGCGTCGGTGAACCAGGCGTCGGAGCCCTTCTCGTGGAAGAGCTTGATGACGGCGTCGAGCGTGGCGTCGTTCATGACCTTCTCGCCGCAGTCGGCGCAAGTGTAGCTGGGGATAGGCACGCCCCAGTTGCGCTGACGGCTGATGCACCAGTCGGGACGCTGCTCGACCATGGCGCCGATGCGGTTGGCGGCGTGAGCCGGATACCACTTGACGTTCTCGCGGACCTCTTTGCCAGCCTGCTCGCGCAGACCGGTCTTGTCCATCGAGACGAACCACTGGTCGGTAGCACGGAAGAGCACCGGGTGCTTGCAGCGCCAGCAGTGCGGATAGCTGTGCGTGATCTTCTTCTCGAGGACCAGGGTGCCGCGCTCGCGCAGGAACTCGATGATGTGCGGGTTGGCCTCGTCGGTATCCATGCCGCTGAAGGGGCCGCCGGTGCCAAACTCCTCGCCGGTGTAGAACTTGCCGTCGTCATCGACCGGCATGCAAATGTCGGTGATGCCCTCCTTGAGGCAGGCGAAGTAGTCGTCGACGCCGTGACCGGGCGAGTTGTGGACGATACCGGTACCGTCATCGACACCGACGTAATCGGCCAACAGTGCCACGCCCTCAACACCGTCAAAGATCGGCTGCTTATAGTGAATGTGATGGAAGGTCTCGGCGGGAACCACATAGGGCTTGCCGTCGACCACAACCGGGGTGTACTCCCAGCCAAACTCCTCGCAGCACTTGGGAGCCAGGTCCTCGAGCATGACCTCGGCGCGGCCGTCGTGCTCAACGGCGACGTAGGCGGCACCGGGCTTGAGAGAAACTGCCTGGTCGGAGGGGATGGTCCACGGCGTGGTCGTCCAGATGATAAAGTCAACCGGGCCATCGAAGTTCTCGAGGCCGGCGGGCTTGGAGGTCATCTCAAAGCGAACGAAGATAGAGGGGCTCGTCTCGTCGGAGTACTCGATCTCGGCCTCGGCCAGCGCGGTGTGGCAGTGCTTGCACCAATGAACCGGCTTGTGGCCACGATAGATCATGCCCTTATCGAACATGGCCTTAAAGACCTCGATGTCGGCGGCGTCATGCTGGTGATAGAGCGTCAGGTAGGGGTTGTCCCAATCGCCGAGCACGCCCAGACGACGGAAGCCGGCCTTCTGCAGCTCGATGTTCTCGACAGCGAACTCGTTGCAGAGCTCGCGGATCTTAGCCGTGGGGGTCTGGTTGAACTTCTCGGTGCCGAGCTTCTCCTCGACCTTATGCTCAATCGGCTGACCGTGGCAGTCCCAACCGGGGACATAGGGAACCTCATAGCCCTGCATCATCCAGTAACGGTTAATCATGTCCTTGGAGATCTTGTTCATGGCATGGCCGATGTGGATCGGACCGTTGGCGTACGGAGGGCCGTCGTGCAGCACGAACTTCTTGTGACCCTCGTTCTTCTTCAGAACCTTCTCGTAGACCTTGTTGTCCTGCCAGTCCTTGAGTCGCTTGGGCTCGGACTTGGAAAGACCGGCACGCATGGGAAAACCGGTCTTGGGCAGATTCATCGTCTGCTTGTACTCGTTTGCCACGGTACCCCTTTCATGTCGTGGGCGCGCACGCCCGTTGGGCACCAAAAAAGCGCCCGTCCCTGCAAGCTGGGACGAAGCGCCACAAAACGGGCTGTACGCCCACAAAAGCTCTTCGCTTAACCACCCAGCTTAGATGCCCTCGCCCGCGTAATCGCGCGCTCGCATCCGTTACTCGGCTGGCCTGTATCGACGACCATCTCGGCGATATCTACTAAGACGTGCCTATGCGGCACGTCCGTTGGGACCGCAGCTCCGGGGTGATTTTCATCGGTCGCATGCACGGGATCTCAGCGCTCCCCGCTCTCTGTAGCATGCGGACGGCCGACTACTCGTCCCCATCAACGCTTATGAGGAGTATGCTAGCACGTTCCGCGCCGGCGAAAAACCCTCAACACTGGTTTTATACGTTCGAAATTTCTTGCGGCCGTGGACCTTCTCTTGGAGCAAAATACCTGAAAGCACTTTATCGAACGAAAGAAGGTTGCTATGCGCACGATTGGAATGAGCGACTACACCGTTGGCGAGGATTGCTTTGACGAGCTGTCCGGCGCGCTGGCCGAGTACGGCGCGAAGAAGGTCGCGATCATCGGTGGCAAGCGGGCACTGGCCGCAGCACTTCCCGGTATCGAAGCTGCGCTGGCAGGTACCGACGTCGAGATTCTGGAGACGCGCGTCTACGGTACCAACAGTACGCGTGCCAATATCGCCAAGGTCGTAAACTCCCCCGCCTGCCAGGAAGCCGACGTGCTCATCGCCTGCGGCGGCGGCAAGGCACTCGACACCGTCAAGACGGCTGCTATCGAGCTCAAGAAAATCGTCTTTACGGTACCGACGATCTGCTCCAACTGCTCGGCCGCGACCGCCATTGCCGTTGTCTACAACGACGACGGCTCGCTCGAGGGCTATTCATACCCCAACCGCCCTGCGCACATCTTCATCAACCCCAAGATAATCGCCGAGGCTCCGGCGGAATACTTCTGGGCCGGCGTGGGCGATGCCCTGTCCAAGCAGCCCGAGGTCGAGTACGCCACGAGCGCCGGCAACCTAGAGCACACGGCAGGCCTTGGCCTGGCACTCGCCCATACCTGCTCCGAGCCGCTGTTTACCTATGGTGTGCAGGGTCTTGAGGATGTGCGCCAGAATCTGTCGAGCGAGGCCGTCAAGCAGATCGCGCTCGACATCGTGGTCAACACGGGCTATGTCTCGAACCTGACCAACCAGAACGATTACTACTACAACTCGAGCGTGGCACACGCGTTCTACAACGCTACCTGCAGCATTCCGCGTGAGGGCACCTACCTGCATGGCGAGGTCGTGAGCCTGGGCGTGCTGGTACTGTTTGCCTATACGGGAGACACCGAGAACCTTGAGCGCTACGCCGCCTTTAACAAGCAGATGGGGCTGCCCGTGACGCTTGAGCAGGTCGGCCTTACCGAGGCCGACATCCCGGCGCTGTGTGAGTATGCCCACGCCACCAACGAGTGGAAGCAGGGTAACCCGGAGCCCTTCACCGACGAGAAGTTCGCCGCCGCCATCAAGGCCGCCAACGCCTACGGCCACACCC
>CAUHIY010000128.1:0-4736 GCA_959606405.1 uncultured Collinsella sp.
AAACGTATCGTCGGCGCGCAGGTTCATCGTGAGCGGAGAGCCACAATGGGGACAACGAGGCACTAGCGCAGACGGAATGCGCAGGTCTTCTTGGGCGGCGGCCATGTAATGTACGAGCTCTTCGTTGTCCCAAGTTTCCTGACAGCAGGGCTTACTGCACTGGAATAGACCATAGTCGCCCTGCGTGTAAAAGAGTCGCTTTTTATCGAAACCGGCGCGTTGGAAGCAATGGTCTACGTTTGTGGTCAGCACAAAGTAATCTCGGTCGCGCAGCAGGCCCAAAAGCTGCCCATAGGTCGGCTTGGGTATGGGGTCATATCGGTTGCACTTGATATAGCGGCTCCAAAACGCCCAGTATTCCTCGAGCGAGTCATAGGGGTAGAACCCGCCGGAGTACATGTCAGTAAAGCCGTAGCGTGCGGCGAAGTCGCCAAAAAGTTTCTCGAAGCGCTCGCCCGAATAGGTGTAGCCGGCAGCGGTAGAAAGACCCGCGCCGGCGCCGATTATCACGGCGTCGGATGCATCGAGTGCAGCTCGGAGTTTAGCGATCTGCTTGGAGAAGGTCGCGGTAGCTTGACTCGTCAGACGCGAGAAAAACATTGAAGATCACCTTAAGGTTGGGGTCGTTATGGTCTAGATGATGACGAACGGCATCGATGGCAACGCACGCGGCAGCTTGTTGGGGATAACCAAAGACGCCCGTCGAAATGCAGCAGAAGGCAAGCGTGTCGAGCTTTCGGCTCGTCGCTTCTTCCAGGCAGCTGGTGTAGCAACGGCGCAGTAGCAGTTCCTCGCGCGGGCCAGGCTTATGGTTGGGCACGATGGGACCGACGGTGTGGAAGATATGGCTGCTGGGCAGGTTAAAGGCTGGCGTGACCTTGACGCATGCGGTCGGTTCCTCATGCCCCTGTTTACACATGAGGCTGGCGCACGTCAGGCGCAGCTGCATGCCGGCGTATGTGTGGATGGCATTGTCGATGCAGCGGTGTCCCGGCACAAAACAGCCGAGCATTTGGCTGTTGGCGGCGTTGACGATGGCGTCGGCCTTAAGCAGCGTGATGTCGCCACGCCAGACGGCAATGCGATTGCAGTAGGGAAGCGTGCCGGCATCGGTTGCGCCGCCGCGCTCAACAAGCCGCTGCTGCAAGTAGGCATCCTGGATATCGAGCACCTCTGTCGCGAGCGCTTCGGGCGACCGCACGTTCATAAGGGCCCTGAGCAAATCACGCTGCTCGCCGGCTCCGGCGGGAACGGCAATGCCGCGTCCGTCCGGTCGCGCGTTGAGCAATGCGTCGATAAGCCAAATACGACGCTCGGCTTGATTCATGGCTGACCTCCTGTCCAATTGAGTTGGGCGTGTTTGACAGCAGTGTGCAACCCGGACCGCTTCTTCAAAAGAAGGCACAAAAAGGTAAGCGCCGTGGAGCGGTATGCCCCACGGCGCTCAATTTGCAAAAGCCCGTAGCTGCTAGGAGCTTCGCACAAGCTGCTGGTAGTCGGTGCCCCATTCCACAAGAGAATCGATGATGGGCATAAGGCTTTGACCCAGCTCGCTCAGCGCGTATTCGGTACGGATGGGCGTTTCGGGAATGACGGTGCGCGTGATAAGTCCCGCGGCATCCATTTCCTTTAGGTTTGACGAGAGCACCTTTTGACTGATGCCGGGAATAGAGCGATGCAGCGCGTTGAAGCCCAGGGACTGCTCAATGAGCTGCTGGATGATATAAATTTTCCACTTGTTGCCAAAGAGCTGAAAACACGTAGCGACGGGGCAGGGAGGCAGTTCTTCTTTGGTGAGCATGGTAACCTCGCAATCGGGTAGGTTGCTTGCATTATCGCAGCTGCTGGCGCCCGCGGCTACAACTTACTTTTTGGTAACTGGCTAATAGATTAGTGCCTTCTTTTGGGTGGGGTGCATTCCTCGCATGATGTGCTTAGGCGCAAAAGCGTCTACGTCCGGGCGGCTTCGCTCAGCCGCCCCCAATCGAAAGGAATTGCCATGTCCGAGAATCTCGAGAACGTTGCCGCCTTCGCTTCTTGCGGTACCGCCGATCCCGCCCCTGCCTGCGGCTCCGCCGATCCCAAGGCCGCGCCGGCCTGCGGCACCGCTTGCGGCGCTGCGGACGCTCAGTAAGCAATCGCTAGGAGGGGGCTCGTAATGGATGCTCAGACTTGTCTCAAGAAGATGCAGCTTGCCGGGACGCTCTCGCTGGCAACTGTGGACGAAAATGGCGCGCCGCAAATTCGCTGCGTGAGTGCTGTACATTACGAGTCCCGCGCCATCTACTTCCTCACGGCGCGCGGCAAGGAGATGGCCCGCCAGCTTATGGCCGATGGGCGCGTCCAAACGCTCGTCCACACGCGGTTTAACGAAATGATCCGCATGTCCGGCGTTGCCACTCCCGCCTTGGATTCCGAGCAAGTTTACTGGCGTGACGTTATTTATGCCGAGCAGCCGTATCTTGCCAACGTTTATCCCGGTGATACGCGTGATATCAACATTATCTTTAAGGTCGAAAACATCGTGCTCGACTACTTTAACCTGGGGGTTCGTCCTATTGAGCGCGCTGTCTTTACCCTAGACGAGGACATGGCGCCCGCGCCCGTTAAGGGTTTTCGTATTGATTCCGATGCGTGTATCGGTTGCGGTACCTGTCTTGAGCACTGTCCGCAGAAGTGCATCGAGCCGGGTGACTCGTATCGCATAGAGCCTGAGCACTGCTTGCACTGTGGCGCCTGTGAAGAGAATTGCCCCGTCGGCGCCGTTGAGCGCCCGTAGCCCAATATCGTCATCAATTTGAACATCGACCAAGGGAGTCCCACGATGCAAAAGCCCGCGTTTGCCTTCCAGTGGCATATTACGGATGAATGCGATCAGCGTTGCAAACATTGCTATATCTTCGCCAACGGTGCCTGCGCTGGTTTTAAGCGCATGCCGTGGGAGCAGATGGTCGAGGTCGTCGATCAGGCCCAGGCCCTCTGCGAACGCATCGGTCGTCAGCCGTACTTTTACGTTACGGGCGGTGACCCCATACTCCATCCCGATTTTTGGCGCCTTGCCAAGCTTTTGCACGAGCGGGGTTTTATGTGGTGCGTGATGGGCAATCCGTTCCATCTGACCGACGAGGTCTGCGCCCGCATGAAAGAGTTGGGATGCCGCAAATACCAGCTCTCGCTCGATGGACTCGAGAAAACGCACGATTACTTCCGTAAGCCCGGCTCGTTTGTCGAGACCTTGCGTGCGATTGGGTGCCTTAAGCGCGCGGGTATCTGGGTTGCCGTTATGAACACGGTTTCGAGTATGAATGCCGCCGAGCTGCCGCAGCTCATTGACCTTGTGGCAAGCCTCGAAGTCGACGTGTTCGCTTTTGGACGATACTGCCCCACCTCGGGCCAAAAGCGTGATGAGTTCCATCTGGAGCCGCTGGAATATCGCGACGTGCTGCTGGCCGCGCAAGAGCGTATGGAGTTTCACCAGGCTGCGGGCTGCAAAACGTTCTTCCAGCTCAAAGATCACCTGTGGACGCTTCTTTTGTGGGAGCAGGGCAAATTCACCATCCCCATGAGCGCCAAGCCTGGCATGATCTATGACGGCTGCCATTGCGGTACGGGCCATATGACGGTGCTGCCTACGGGCGACGTCTATGCATGTCGCCGCATGGAGAGCAAGGTGGGCAACGTTGCCGAGAACACGCTCGAGGAGCTGTTCTTTTCGCCGCAGATGGAGGCAAAGCGCGACTTTAAAAAGTTCAAGAAGTGCTCCAAATGCGAGCTTTTCGGCTGGTGCCGAGGCTGCCCCGCTGTGGCGTATGGTTACACAGGCGATATGTACGAAGCCGATCCTCAGTGCTGGAAAGAGATCGAGGAATAGGATCGCCGTGTCATCGGGTAGCCGTTGGGGACGTTCTTTAACGACTACTCATTTAAGTACGTCCCCAATGAGTGCTAGAGCAGGTTCTCCTGTACCCATGCGATGATGTCACTCGATTCGTAGAGTGGTTTGCCGTCGATGAATAGGCAAGGAACCTGGCGCTTTCCGCCGACGGCGATGAGTGTCTGCTCGGCATCGGGGTCGGTCGAGATATTGCGCTCGGGAATGGTCACGCCGTTATCGGCCAAAAAGCGCTTGACCTTTATGCAATACGGGCAGCCGGTCATAACGTACAGCTCGAGCTTGTGATCAGTAGCCATAGGTCTCCAATCGGTTGAGGTTTCGATTGAGATACCCAATGCCGCCGCGGTCTATGCGCGAGTCAGCGATGACTCGATTGCCTGGACCAGAAACGCCGTGGCTCCGGTGCCGCAGGGCTTGTCGTAGTAGTCAACAAAGCGCTGGTCGGCGAGGTAGCCGTGGGCGAGCCCCAGGTATGCCTCGTCTTGGGGTTCGCTTCCCCAGTTGAGGCCAATCCAACGACGATGCATCGCAACAAGTTTTTGGGCCTTTCTGCTCTTTGGATCGCCGTCGCCCATGGCAATCGAGAGCTGACCCAGAATGGCACGCTCGAGTTCCTTCATGTCGTTCCATGTCTGGGGATCCATGTCCAGTAACGTTTCGTTTGCTGCATCGATAGCCTCATCGCCATAGCGCGCCCGTGCCTCGGCGCCGTAGCGCTCCTCGTTTTCCTGCACGGTACGCCAGCGCTCCAGTTGCGGCAGCACGGCACCCATGAGCGAGACTGCCTCGTCGAGCGACATGCCGGTGTTTTGCGCCAGACGCGGAGCGCAGTCCTCGATCA
>CAUHIY010000129.1:0-4721 GCA_959606405.1 uncultured Collinsella sp.
CATTTAGGTCTAATACTTTCCCCGAGAAGTGAACGAGCAAAATCGAGCCCCCGGAGCATCAACACTTTATGGGAGCCATTTCCTGCAGTTTCATTGAGATTTTCCTGCGGTTTTGGCGCCAAAAAGTGTCGATGCTTCGAGGGTCCAAAATAGGTCGTTCACTTCTCGGGAAAAGTATTTGACTTCGTTTTTCGACAAACAAAACCGGTCATCGCAACGCAAACGGGGCCTGCGCTTAGCGTAGGCCCCGACGTGAGAAGTTGTTATCCCGGTAACTTAATACCGCTCGATTAGTACTGCTCGATGCCCATGTAGCGACGGATCTCGGGGCTGTGGTCGAACACCTTGCCGCGGGCGGCGCGCAGCTCGCAGCTCATCGCGTAGAAGAAGCTCGGCTCCAGGAACGAACGCACGCTGGCGGGCACCTCGCCCACGCCGTACTCGAGCGCATCGAGCACCATGACCGTATCGGTGTGCGTGTTGAGGAACGCGAGCGCACGCTCCTCCATGGGGCGGCACTCGCCCGATCCGAGCTGTACAAAGTAGAACACGCCGGGCTCGGTGGCTTCGAACGGGCCGTGGAAGTACTCGCCGGAGTGGATATAGCAGCAGTGCTGCCACTGCATCTCCATGAGCGAGCAGATGGCCATGGCGTAGGTCTGGCTAAAGTTGGGGCCGGAACCCAGGATATAGAAGAACTCGTGCTGCTGGCAGAGCTCGGCAAAGCGATCGCCCAGCTCGGCGTTGACCTTCTCGCGGGCAGCGGGCAGCAGCGCATCCATCTGCTTAAGGCCAGCGTACATGTCGGCAAGCGCCTCGTAACCCTCCTGTTGGTCGAGCAGTTCGGCGGCGATCAGAGCGCCGATACCCTGCGGTACCTCGGCCTGCGGCACGCCCTCGCCCCACGGATAGACCCAGGTGGTCCACTTGCCGTTGTCGATCTTGGAGCCCTCGCAGTCGGTGAGGGCGACAACCTCGGCGCCGGCGGCCAGCGCCATCTCGCAGCCGTCGACGACCTCCTGCGTATTGCCGCTGTGGCTGCAGGCGATGACGAGCGACTTCGGCCCTAGGCTCTTGGGAGCCATCAGGCAAAACTCGCGTGCCGTGTAGACCGTCGAGGTAAACGTGGTGGCCTCGCGCTTGAGCAGCTCGTTGGCCGGCATCAGGTCGATCATCGAACCGCCGCAGGCGATCCAAAAGACGTTCTCAATCTTGCCCTTGCGCTCGATAATTTCCTGAACCAGATCGTGTGCGTTCACGGTGATGTTCCTCCTTGTGTGGCGGCTTTGGACGACGGCAGCTCGTACCTGCGGTCGTTCTATGTTGTCCTATTTATAGCACGCATGACGACGCCCGTGAAGCCATTTCACCAAATTTGTTCTATATCGTTCTATCTGTGGACGTTAGATGTCGAACACGTAGCGCGAACCCACGATCTTTTGGCGTCCGAGCAGCAAGGGCCGCTCGTCCTCATCGGTAAAGTACGCCTCCATATAGAAGAGCGGCTCGCCGACCGGCACCTCCAGCAGCGAGGCCGCCTGAGCATCGGCAAGCGCAATCTCCACAGTACAGGGGTCGGACTTGAGCGGCGCGCGGCCCGAATGCTCGGCAACGAGCGCAAAGATGGAATTGTCCGTGAGGTCCTTGTCGGCAAGCGTCTGCAGATAGGGATGGTCGGCCAGCACAAAGGCGTTGTTCTCGAGCATGACGGGCACGCCGTCTGCCGTGCGCACGCGCTCGACCACGATGAGCTCGCAGCCGGGTTCCACCCCAAAAAACACCGCGTCCTCGCGCGTCGCCGCAACCACCGTGCGCGACACCAGGCGTGCTCCGGCCACCATGTCGTTGGCAGCGCAACCCTCGGAAAAGCTCTGAACGTCACCCTTCTGGACAATCTTGCGCTTGAGCTTGGGCGCGCACACAAACGTGCCCCTCCCCTGCTGGCGGCTGAGATACCCCGCGCGCGACAGTTCCTCGATAGCGCGGCGCACGGTGATGCGTCCCACGCCGTAGTACTTCGCGAGCTCCATCTCGGAAGGAATGCGCGAGCCGGATGCGTACACGCCACGCGCGATCTCGCCCTTTAGGTCGTCCATAACCTGCTGGTACAGCGGCACAGCGGACACCTCAGTGCGCTCGGTTTTATCGTCGGATGCCATCGTTATGCTCCATTCCGTGCATGCTCGGACTCAAACTCTTCAATCGCCGCCATAAACTGCTCGCCAAAGGCGTCGGCCTTTTTCTCGCCGATGCCGTTGACCTGGATAAGCTCGTCGCGCGTCTGCGGGCGTAGGCGGCACAGACCGCGCAGAGCCTTGTCGGAAAAGACCATGTACGGCGCCATCTCCAGCTCGGTCGAGATCTCCTTGCGCAGGGCGCGCAGGCGCTCGAACAGCTCGGCGTCGTCACCCACGCGCGGGCGCTGATCCAGCTCGGCCTCCTCGCGCAGCAGATCCACCGCACGGCGGGCGCGGTCCGAGGCCTTGCGCTTGGACGCGCGACGCTTAACGGTAAAGGTGAACGCCTCGTCCTCGACCTCGCCGGCGCGCGGACCCAGCCCCACGACCGGGTACTGCCCCTGCGAGGTAGCCAGATAACCGCGGCCGCACAGCTGGCCGATGATGTCCTTGATGCGCCCGACCGATTCGCTCGACAGCTCACCGTAGCCGTGGTCCTCGTCCAGATGCATCTGGCGAATGCGCTCGGTGTTGCCGCCGTGAAGCACGTCGGCGATGAGCGACTTGCCAAAGCGCATGGGTCGCGTGGCCACATAGCGCACGGCAGCGCGGGCCATATCGGTGACGTCCTCGACCTCGAACTGTGTGAGGCAATTGCTGCAGTTGCCGCAGCCCTCGGCCTCGTCCGTAGCGGCGCCGCCCGCACCGGCCGCGGCAGCATGCTCGGCCGCGGCCTCGTCGCCAAAGTAGCGCAGCATATATTCGCGCAGGCAACCGGTGGTATTGCAGTAGCCCTCCATCTGGCTGAGCAGACGATATCGATTCTGGAGCGCCCACGCGCGCTGCTCGTCGTCAAGTGTCTCATCGGCAGCATCGCCGCGGTCGATCAGAAAGCGACGCATGCGAAAATCGTTGCCGTTCCACAGCAAGTGGCAGCTGGCCGGGTCGCCGTCGCGACCGGCGCGGCCCGCCTCCTGATAGTAAGCCTCAATGCTCTCGGGCACGTTGTTGTGGATCACGTAGCGCACGTTGGGCTTGTCGATACCCATGCCAAAGGCGTTGGTGGCAACCATCACCTGAATATCGTCGTCGATAAAGGCGCGCTGGCTTTGGCGACGGGCGTCGTTGCCCATGCCTGCATGGTAGCGACCAACGCGAATGCCGCTGGGACCCAGCGCCTCGGCAAGCTCACCTGCCAGCGCATCGACCGTCTTGCGGGTCGAGCAATACACGATGCCGCTCTCGCCCGAATGCGCGATCACATAGTCGCGCACCCACGCGGCCTTGGCCTTGTCGCCCATCTCCTCGCAGCCAAAGTAGAGGTTCTTGCGATCGAAGCCCGTCACCACCGTCGCGGGGCTTTGCAGGCCGAGCATCTGCTGAATGTCCGCGCGCACGCGCTCGGTTGCCGTAGCGGTAAAGGCCGCCACGATGGGGCGCTGCGGCAGGGAATCGATGAACTCGCGAATCTGCAGGTAAGCGGGGCGGAAATCCTGGCCCCATTGGCTTACGCAGTGGGCCTCGTCAATGGCCACGAGCGGCACGCCAATGCCGCCGTCCGCTGCGGCCTCCTGCGCAAAGGCCAAAAAACGCGGCTCGAGCAAGCGCTCGGGTGCCACGTACATAAGCTGGTAGCGGCCCTCGCGTGCCCGCTTGAGCACAGTGTTTTGCTGGGCCGGGGTAAGGCTGGAGTTGAGATAGCTGGGTCGCGCACCCGCCGCGAGCAACGCACGGGTCTGATCCTCCATAAGCGACAGCAGCGGACTCACCACAAAGGTGATGCCGGGCAGCATGAGCGCGGGCACCTGGTAGCAAATGGACTTGCCGGCGCCCGTGGGCATAACGCCCAGCGCATCGCGACCGCCAAGGATCGCATCGACCATACGGTCCTGTCCCGGGCGAAACGAGGTGTAGCCAAAATAGGCGCCGAGCGTGTCGAGCGCCATCTGCTGCATGCTATCGGTCATGGTTTCCTAACGTCCAAATCATCTGCCGCCGATTATACGCCGCCACGCGGACAGCAGCACACGGCCGCCGGCCACGCTCATTCTGCGGGTAGTCATTGGGGACGTTCTTGAATGACTGGCCGTTTAAGAACGTCCCCAACGACTAGTCTCTTGACAAGCGCGGAAACGTCGCTGGCTGGGTATGGGTCAGCGAAAACGCCCCAAAGCGAGCAAGGTGACGTGAAAGAGGAGGGAAGCGTACTTCGGTACGCGACCGACGATTGAACGTCAGATTGCCGCTTAGGGGCGTTTGCAGCGTCGAGCCGTTACGCGGTTTGGTAAAACCGCGTAACTTACATGACCATAACGTAGCGCGATCCCACGTAGTACTGCTTACCCATCAGAACCGGCTCGCCATTGGGACCGGTAAAGCTGGCACGCAGGTTGAGCAGCGGATCGTGCGGAGCAATGCCCAACTCGGCCGCCTGCTCGGTATTGGCACGAACGGCCTCGACCGTGCGGTAGCCAACCGAGACAATCGGCGTTCCGCCAACACGCTCGACCTCGGCAAAAATCGACTTGTCCTCAAGATCGGCCG
>CAUHIY010000130.1:0-4680 GCA_959606405.1 uncultured Collinsella sp.
GATGGGGACAGTCTTTAGATTTGTATATCTGGCCATCTGGGATAGGCTTCAACGAAAGCGGCACCTAGGGACAGTCCTTTGATGTCTGGTGCCCCCAGAGGGGTGAAGTAATGCAGCTGGCTCTGTCTTTAGGGCTATGGTGCTCCGCCCCTATATGTTTCATAAGGATCGTCGCATGTGCATTTACGCGCATAGCCTTGCGCGATAATGCGCATGACCGCGCAAATATCTGCTAACTATGGTTAAATAATGACCGATAAACAAATAAACACGCAAATACAAGCAAATGCGCGCGCATTTGTGCGAATATAAGGCTGTTGGAAATGAAGGACTTCCGATGACTCAGGAGGCACATAATGGCAGATTCCAAACAGGCTCCGCTCGACGCCGAAGCAGCCGCAAAAGCAGCGTTCGCTTCGGTCCAGGACAAGCCATTCCCCGATGATATCTTTACGGCTCCCGAGCTTCGTTGGGCTGTGATCGGGTGCGGCGTTATCGCCAACCAGATGGCCCAGTCTCTCGCTCTTGCCGGCCGCAAGCTTGCGGGCGTCGCCAACCGTACGCTGTCCAAGGCTCAGGCTTTTGCTGAGCAGTATGGCATCGAGAAGGTCTATGAATCGGTTGAGGACCTCTACGCCGATCCGGGCATCGACGCCGTCTATATCACCACGCCGCACAACACGCATATCACCTATCTGCGTGACGCGCTGGCCGCCGGCAAGCACGTGCTCTGCGAGAAAGCCATTACCCTCAATTCCGCTGAACTCGATGAGGCCCGTGCCATTGCCGCCGAGCACAATGTGGTCCTCATGGACGCGACTACGGTGCTCCACATGCCCTTGTATCAGGAGCTGCGCCGCCGCATTGATGCGGGTGAGTTCGGCCGCATGAACCTCGCTCAGCTCAACTTTGGTAGCTACAAGGAGTACGGCGACCTGACCAACCGTTTCTTCAATCGCAACCTTGCCGGCGGTGCCATGCTCGATATTGGTGTGTATGCCCTGTCCGTCATGCGCCTGTTTATGGCGAGCCAGCCCGCCGAGGTCGTGTCTCTAGGCAACACCTGCGAGACTGGCGTCGATGTTGCGGGCGGCATCGTCTGCCGCAATGCCGAGCAGCAGCTGGGCGTCGTGAGCCTTACGCTTCACTCCAAGCAGCCCAAGCGCTCGGTCATCAGCTTTGACAAGTGCTACATCGAGGTCAACGAATATCCGCGTGCCGATCACGCGACCATCGTGTGGACTGCGGACGGCCACCGCGAGGAGGTCCACGCAGGCACCGAGGCTTACGCCCTGTGTTATGAGATGGCCGATCTTGAGAAGGCCGTTGCCGGCGACGACTCCAAGCGCGAGCTGCTGGATTATGCTTCTGATGTTATGGAGCTTATGACCAAGCTCCGCGCCGACTGGGGAGTTGTGTACCCCGAGGAGGAGTAAGCGATGCTTGCGGAAGATAGGCTCAACGCGATCGTGTCGATGGTGCAGCAGGCCGGCTCGGTTACCGTGCCGGAGCTTGCCGAAGCCCTGGGCGTGACGGCGTCTACCATTCGGCGCGACCTGCAGACGCTCGACCGAGCTCATCGCATCGCCAAGGTCCACGGTGGAGCGACGAGTCTTGAGCGCGCGCACGTGACGCGCGACCTAACGCTTAATGAGCGCAGCGACCTCCATAACGACGATAAGGAGCGTATCTGCGCCCGTGCGGCGGCGCTTGTGGAGCCTGAGAGCTTTGTGTATATCGATTCGGGTTCCACGACACTCAGACTCATCGAGCATCTTCCGCGCCTTGAGGGTGTCACCTATGTGACCGATTCCGTGCTCCACGCTCAGCACCTTGCTTTGCGCGGTATGCGCACCGTGGTGCTGGGCGGCGAGCTCAAACCCGAGACCGAGGCGCTCATTGGCCCCGATGCCCTGGCAACTCTAGACCGCTACAACTTCAACTGCGGCTTTTGGGGTTCCAACGGCATTGCCGCCGAGCAGGGCTTTACGACGCCCGATATCGAGGAGGCACAGGTCAAACGCATCTCGATGCGCCATACGGCCAAACGCTTCGTAATCTCGGACGCCAGTAAATTTGGCATGGTGGCGCCCGTCAAGTTCGCGGACTTTCGTGACGCAACGATTATTACCGCAGGCGAGGTCCCCGCCAAGTACCGGACAATGGACAACGTCGTCACGGTCTAACAGCAGGGGACGGGCTAAGGCCAAAACCACCACAAAGGTGCCTGTCCCCATTGTGGTGGTTAGTAACGAAAACCGAGTAGTTTTCTCAATAGAAAAGCGGCAACGTCCATCACGGGCGTCGCCGCTTTCGTTGTCTACTGGTTCTGTCTACGTTTGTAACAACTGGACCGTTAAAAGTGGGCTAGGTGTTACAGATTGAGATTTTCCCTTGAGGGGGATTCGAATGTCTCGATCTGTAACAGATAGACCGGAAAATGGGTTCTAACTGTTACAGATCGAGACGTTTTGGGACCGCGGCTGAGCCATTGCGGCAAAACCACCACAAAGATGCCTGTCCCTTTTTGGCAGGTTTTAGGGCTCCCAGGGGCAAGGGGCTTCGATGTGGATGTGCTCGCCGGTTACGGGATGCGTAAAGGACACGCTGTGGGCGTGGAGCATCAGGCCGCAGGGGCGCGGCGTTCCGTACAGGTCGTCGCCAACCAGGGGATGATGCTCGCTGGCCAGGTGCACGCGGATCTGGTGCTTGCGGCCGGTGAGCAGCTCGACATCGATATACGAGCGCGTGGGCAGGCCACGACGGCTCTTAAGGCGTTTGAGCACCTTCACGCGCGTTTGAGACGGCTTGCCGCTGGCGCCGACGCGCATCTTTCGGCTGTCGTGACGGTCGCGGGCGATGGGCTTGTCGATGAGCTTTTCGTTCCAGTCGATCTTGCCCTCGGCGAGCGCCAGATAGTGCTTTTCGAAAGCGTGGTCGATGACCATCTGGTCAAAGGAGGGCTGCGTCTGCTTGTCGAGCGAAAACAGCACCACGCCGGTGGTGTCACGGTCCAAGCGGTTGAGCGGCTGCATGTCGGTCGCGGCAAAGCCGTCGCCCATCGCCAGCAGCAGGTCGCTGGCGTAGTCGGTGAGCGTGCGCTCGCCGGTGCCGTCGCCGTGGACGATCATACCGGCAGGCTTGTCGATGGCCATGAGCCAGGCGTCGCAGTAGAGGACTTGAGGTTCTTCGTTCACGTGTATGCCTTTCGGTTAGCTGATTCCCACAAACATGCAGCCCGAGGTCGCCCCGCGCAGGCGGGCGGCGGGCTTACGGCCGGCCTGCGCGGCCTCGACGGCGCGACGGACGCGTGCGACGGCGCGGCCAATCTCATCTGCCTCGAGCAGGGTTCCGTCGACCATAAGGCGGCGCACGCCGGCATCGAGCAGCTGCGGAACCTGCGGCGTAAGGTCGATGGGGTAGGCGTCGTACAAGCGTGAGCGGCCGTGGATGTCGGTACGCACCGGCATGACCTTTCCGTCGATATTCTTGAGCGAGAGCTTGCGGGCACGCAGGCGGCAGTTGGCGCAATCGTGGATGCAGCCGTTGGCAACCTGCAGAATGCAATGCTCGCTTGTCATGACGCGCGGGCGGCCAAAGACGGTGATGCCCAGAGCCGCGGGCGCGGCGGCGCCGAGCGAGACAATCTCGTCGAGCGTGATCTCGGGCGAGAGCCAAAACGCGCCGGCTCCGCGTTCGGCGAGTGCCTCCATGCAGGGCGCATTGTGCACGGGCAGGCAGGATCGAATCTCGGCCGTGGCGCCAACCTGGGCGGCCAGGGCAAGCTCAGAGATGTTGCCAATAGCGACCGTGGCGCCGGCAACAACCCATGGGTCAACGCGGACGTGGTCAACGGCGCGGCAGACCTCATCGAGCACGGGTACGATGCCCTGCTCAAACGTATCGGCGGGGGAGAGCTTGGCCGCATCGAGCGCGTCGGTGGTCATGTAGATGCGCGTTGCACCATCCGCCCGCGCTGCCTCGGCGGCCTCGAGCGAGGTGACGGTGGCGCAGATCTGCGGCTCGTCGCGGTAGTGCTCGGGCGCGGGGCGGGAATCACTGGTGACAATCGCCGGCAGCTCGAGCGTTTTCGCGCGCTCCGCGTACGGCGCCAGAATGGCCTCTTCCAGCGCCTTGCAAGCGGCGGCGCGCACCTTATGTACGGCGGAGAAACCCATGCCACAGCCCTCATCGAGCGCCACCTCAAAGCTCGCAGCCTCAAAAGGAGAGGAACCCATGCGGCCCACATGCTCAACCATGTCCGCCGCCTCGACGGCGCGGGTCTTGGCGGCCTCGACGGTGAAGCCCGTGGCGGTGGCGGTGAGCGCGGGGTTGTCACAGCAGGTGAGCGTCACGGTAAACGGCTCGCCCAGGCGCGCCACGACGGACACATCAACAGCGCGGCGGCGCAGCACATCGCGCTTGAGCGCAGCGCCGGCGGCGTCGATGGCACGCTGACTGCGAATCACGCGGACGCGGCAGCCCTCGGGCATGCTGCGGGGCACGCGACATTCGATGATGTCGCCCGCGGCGGCATCATCGGTAGCGATAGTGGTTAGGAACTGGTCAAACTCGTTATCGTGGCGAAGCTCCAGCAGGTCGCCCGTGCCCACGGGCTCAAACAGCTCAATGCGGGCGATGGCGGCGCGGCGACGGCGGTCGTCGGGCTTGAGGCCGCGC
>CAUHIY010000131.1:0-4666 GCA_959606405.1 uncultured Collinsella sp.
GCCGTAGCGCATGGCAATGATCTGCGACAGGCCGCAGGGCTCAAACTTCGAAGGCATCAGGAACATGTCGGCGGCAGCATACATGCGCTGCGACAGCGCCGGATCGAACTCGATGCATGCGGCCATGGTGCCGGGGTACTTGTCCTGGAAGTAGCGCAGGCCGTCCTCGTAGTCGCGGTCGCCGGTGCCCAGCACCGCCACCTGCACGCCTCCGGCCAAAATGCGGTCGAGCGCGTACATGACCAGATCCAAGCCCTTCTGGCGCGTCAGGCGCGTGACCATTACCATGAGCGGACGATCGTCACGAACCTCGAGCCCAAGCTCCTCCTGCAGCTTGGCCTTGCACACGGCCTTGCCCGCGCGGTCGTCGACCGTGTAGTTGGCGGCAATACGCTTGTCGGTCGCCGGGTCAAAGCCCGCGACGTCGATGCCATTCAAAATGCCCTGCAGCGCATAGGAGCGCTCGCGCAGCACGCCGTCCAGGCCCTCGCCAAACTCGGGCGTCTGGATCTCGCTGGCATAGGTGGGGCTCACCGTGGTGATGGCGTCGGCATAGCGCAGGGCGCCCAGCATGTAGTTGATGCTGCAGGCGTCGCAACGCAGCTGCGAGGCGGCCGCCGGAATGTGTGCCACACCCAGGATGTCCTCCATCACGGTGTCGCTAAACTGGCCCTGGAACGCCACGTTGTGGATCGAGAACACGGTCTTGACGCGGTCATACAGCGGCAGGCCCTGGTAAAACTCGCGCAAAAACACGGGCGCAAGTGCCGTCTGCCAGTCATTGCAGTGCAGGATGTCGCACTCAAAACCGGACGGAAGGTGCTGCAGGCTCTCGGTGATGGCCTTGGAGAAGAACGCAAAGCGCTCGCCGTCGTCAAAGAAGCCGTACGGATAGTCGCGCGCAAAGTAGCGCTCGTTGTCCACGAACATATACGTGACGCCGTCGTGCTCAAGCTTCTCGAGCCCGCAGTACTCGTTGCGCCAGCCCAGGCTCACGTAAAAGTCGGAGAAGTGCTCCATCTGCGCCTTGTACTCGGCCTTGATGGTGGCGTACTTGGGCACCATCACGATAACCTCGGCGCCGGCGCGCACGAGCGCCGCAGGCAGCGAGCCCGCCACGTCGCCCAGGCCACCGGTCTTCACAAACGGTGCGCACTCGGCCGAGGCAAACACGATCTGCATCTTTTTGCTGGAATCTGCCATATTGTCTCCCATGTTGCAATTCGAGAATAGCCGCCTGGCGCGAACCGGGCGGCTATTCTACATGTTACGAGCGATGTTGCGGTGCCAACGTTAACGTACGATGGTGGTGTCAGAAGTTAACGGAGCCTTGCCCAGCACCAGAATATTCTCGGGCGTGCCGCGAAGCTCGGTGTTGGTGGGGACCACGTTGTTCTTATCCAGAATGGCATTCTCGACGCGTGCGCCGCTCTTGATGATGCAGCTCTGGTTGATGATCGAGTTGGTCACCGATGCGCCCTCCTCGACCACGACGCCGCGCGACAGGATCGAATTGCGCACGGTGCCCTTGATGATGCAGCCGGCCGAGATGATCGAGTTGCACGCGTGGCTGCCGGTCGCATAGCGCGAAGGCGGCACGTCGTGAGCCTTGGTCAGGATCGGGCGCTCGGGATCAAAGAGCTGGTCGGCCACGGTCTGGTCGAGCAGGTCCATGCTGCGGCGATACAGCGACTTCTCGCTAAACACGCCCACGACCTCGCCCTTGTACTCGTAGCTGCACACGTCGATGTTGCCAAAGTCGCCCTGGAGTGCCTCGAGCAGGTCCAGATAGTCGGCGGCCTGGTAGTGGTCGATAATATCGAGCAGCGTCTCGCGGTTGACGATGCAGCAGTCCATGGAGGCGTTGTCGCCGTACACGACACCGGCGCTCACGCCCGTCAGGCGGCCGTTCTCGTTAATCTCGAGCTTGGTCTCGTCATCGACGTTGCGCGTGGCCTTGCAGTACACCACGGTCATCTGAGCGCCGGAGTTCTCGTGCGCCTCGATGATGGTGTTGAGGTCCATGTTAAAGATGATGTTAGTGCCCATCATCACGACATAGGGCTTCTCCGAGCGCTGGAACAGCGTCTTGTTGGAGATGATGTCGCGCAGCAGGAAGCGCATGCCGCCCTTGGTGGTGCCATACGCGTTGCCGGGCACCATGAACAGGCCGCCCTTCTTGCGGTCCAGGCCCCAGTCCTTGCCCGAGCCCACATGGTCGATCAGCGAGCGGTAGTTGCCCGGCATGACGACGCCGACGGTCTTAATGCCGGCATTCATCATGTTGGACAGCGGGAAGTCGATCAGGCGGTAGCGGCCCAAAAACGGAACGGACGCGATGGGGCGGTCCTTGAGTAGGACACTGCCGTAGGACGAAGAGTAGTTAGCGGTGATATAACCGATGGCCTTGCGATTGATCATCGGATCATTCCCCCTTCCCGATAACGACGTCATTTCCAACGACGGCCGTATCCTTGGTGGTATCGACAGAGCCGAGCTTCACGCCCTCTTCGACCGTGGAGTTCTCGCCCAAAATAGCGCGGCAGATGTGCGCGCCGCTCTTAACGTGCGCACCCGGCAGCAGCACGGAGTCCTCGACCACGGCGCGCTCCTCGATGATGACATCGGTCGAAAGGATCGAGTGGCGAGCGGTGCCGTAGATCTTGCAGCCGTTGGAGACCAAGCAGTCGTCCAGACGGCCGTCCGGGCCAATGTAGTGCGGCGGACGCGTGGTGATGTTGGACATGATGGGGAAGTTCTTGTCGAACAGATCGAACTCGGGGTTGTTACCCAGCAGGTCCATCGAGGTCTCATGGAAGCTGGCGATGGTGCCGACGTCCTTCCAGAAGCCGTGGAACTCGTAGCTGTACAGGCGCTTGTTCTCACCGAGCAGCTTGGGGATGATGTCCTTGCCAAAGTCGTGGCTCGAGCGCTGGTCCAGAGCGTCCTCCTCGAGCGCCTCGATCAGCACGTCGGCCGAGAAAATGTAGATGCCCATGGACGCGAGGTTCGAATCGGGCTTCTCGGGCTTCTCGGTGAACTTGGTGATGCGGCCGTCTTCGGGGTCGGTGGTCAGGATGCCAAAGCGGCTGGCCTCCTCCCACGGCACGGGCATAACGCTCACCGTGAGGTCGGCGTTGTTCTCAATGTGCGTCTTGAGCATCTTGCGGTAGTCCATGCGATACAGGTGATCGCCCGAAAGAATCAGGACGTACTTGGGGTCGTTGGCCTTGATGTAGTCGAGGTTCTGCGTAATGGCGTCGGCCGTGCCCGCATACCAGGCGCCGCCGGTCTGCGTCTCGTACGGCGGCAGGATCGACACGCCGCCGTCGCGGCTGTCCAGATCCCACGCCTCGCCGGAGCCCACGTAGGCATGCAGCAGGTAGGGACGGTACTGCGTCAGAACGCCCACCGTGTCGATGCCCGAGTTGGAGCAGTTGGACAGCGAAAAGTCGATAATGCGGAACTTGCCACCAAAGCTAACCGCCGGCTTGGCGATCTTTTGGGTGAGTGCCCCCAATCGGCTGCCCTGTCCTCCTGCGAGGAGCATCGCGATGCATTCTTTCTTACTCATCGATTTCTCCTTCTGTCATCGATGTTCCTAACCCATTAGCGACGGGCGCGGCGCACTGTCACGCCCGTCGAGTAATGCCGTGCGGCAAAGGGAGCTCGCGCGCTTTATGCGTGCCAGATCTCGTCGCGATACTCGCGAATGGTGCGGTCGGACGAGAACCAGCCACTCGAGGCGGTGTTGAGCAGGGCCTTGCGGTTCCAGGTCTCCTGGTCGCCGTAGCTGCCCGTGAGGTTCTCCCATGCATCCACGTAGCTGCGGAAGTCCGCCATGACCAGGTCGGGGTCGTTGTTGTTCATGAGCTCGTTGTAGATGCTCTCGAAGTTGCCCGAAAGACCCGCAAAGGTGTTGTCCTCGAGCTCGTCCATCACGCGGCCCAGGCGCTCACGGTCGCCGTTGAGGGTATCCCACGCAAAGTAGCTGTTCGATGCCCAGAGCTGCTCGACTTCGGGGGCGGTCAGGCCAAAGATGGCCTCGTTCTCGCGACCGGCCAGGTCGGCGATCTCGATGTTGGCGCCGTCGAGGGTGCCCAGCGTAATGGCGCCGTTCATCATGAGCTTCATGTTGGACGTGCCCGAGGCCTCCTTGCCGGCCGTGGAAATCTGCTCCGAGATCTCGGCGGCGGGGTAGATGAGCTGGGCGTTGCTCACGCGGAAGTTGGGGATAAAGCAGACCTTCATGACCTCGTTGACGCGGGCATCGTTGTTGATGACGTCGGCCACGGAGTTAATGAGGCGGATGGTCTCCTTGGCAAAGGTGTAGCTCGAGGCAGCCTTGCCGCTAAAGATGAAGGTCGTCGGCGTCACGTGGAAGTTGGGATCGGCGATGCGACGGTTGTAGATGTCCATCACCTTCATGATGTTCATGAGCTGGCGCTTATAGGCGTGGAAGCGCTTTACCTGGACATCGAAGACGGTGTTGGGGTCAATAACCAGACCGGTCTCGGCCTTGACGTAGGCGGCCAGACGCTCCTTGTTGGCGCGCTTGGAGGCACCCACGGCCTTCAGGAACTCGGTGTCGTTCTGGAACTCTTTGAGCTTCTCCAGTTCAAAGGCGTCCTTGAGCCAGCCGTCGCCAATGGCCTCGGTCACGAGC
>CAUHIY010000132.1:0-4526 GCA_959606405.1 uncultured Collinsella sp.
ACGCTAGGTGCCGAGAGCGGGGCATGCCGCACGGCAAGGCGCTCAAGGCGCTGGCACGAAAGAGGCTGAAGGTCATCTACGCGATCATGCGGGACAGGGTGCCCTACGCCGCCTAGTCGAAGCGCTCCGAACAGATTGGAGCCCATCGGCCGAAAGGCCTGGCGTTAGCATGTCGCGATTCAATCTCGAAAACAGCATTGCCCAGTTGACAAAACTATAGGAACACCCCCCGCGCAGAAACGCAAGGCGGGACATCGCAATATACTTAAAATTGTAGCAATTTAAACGACCCACTATTCCGCGTCAGGTTGCCACTCGGTCGTCAAATCGAACCATTCGCGCCATCAAAGGGGTTCGGCGGGATAAAACCGTCGGCAATCTTTATCCCCACAGCCCCACAAGGTCGCTAATTTGGGACGGGGCTTTTTTGACTACTTGGGCAATCAGATCGGCATGTAGTCAAAATAGCCCCGTCCCAAAAAGACTGGTCTGACACTGCGCCACGAAAAGGGCCTATCTACTATGTTTAGACCGCAGGGGTCAACCATAGCCGGCCTTTTCGAAAATCGGCAAGCCGTTTACCTGCAGTTTTAATTTCACAAAAGCCCGGGATGGTCGAGGTAGCTCGGTTAAACGTAGTAGATGGCCGCATTTCGTGGCAAACGGTCCGACCCAAGGCCCAAGGCGGCCAGCCTCGGATGACCATTCACGAAGTTGCGGTGGAATACGGACTGAATTGGCGCCTTAAAGGCAAAAACACTCCGTATTTCACCGCAACTTATCGAGGGGATGGGTTTTAGAGGCGGGCGAGGTCGTAGGCTTGGGCGGCTGACTCGCCGGCGCAGATGAGGTTGGTTGTGGCTTCTTGCGGATTAAGCGCTTGGTCGAGGTCCATGGGCTTGCGGCAGACCGGCAGCACAAGGTCGATACCCTGCTCATACACCGCATCCAGGCTGTCGGCACGACCGCCCACGACGGCGACCACCGGCTTGCCATATCGCTTCGCACGACGGGCCACACCCACCGGCGCCTTACCGGCGGCGGACTGCTCGTCCATTTTGCCCTCACCCGTTATGGCCAGGTCGACATCGCGCACGCGCTCGTCAAATCCCACGAGATCGAGCACCGTCTCCACGCCCGAACACAGCTCCGCGCCAAGCGCCAACAGCGCGGCACCCAGGCCGCCGGCGGCACCGGCACCGGGCACGCCGAGCACCGAGCCAAACGTCCGCGCACCCTCGGGCACGCGCAGTAACCCCTGAGCCCGTGCCTCGGCAATCGCCGCATCGAGCAGGCGACCGTAGTCGACCATCCAGCTGTCGCACCTGCTCAGCGCCTCGGCATCATCCGTCGGCAGGCCCTTCTGCCCACCGAACACCGCTAGGGCGCCTCGGCGTCCCACGAGCGGATTCTCGACATCGGAAAGCACGACGACGTGCGCGCCATTCAGCGCCCGAAGCGCGGGTGCCAAATCGATACTCGCCACGTGTTCAAGGCCCGCGAGACCAGGGGCGATATCGCAGCCCCGATCATCGACCACACGTGCGCCCAGCGCCTGCAGCACACCGGCGCCACCGTCGTTGGTGGCACTGCCGCCCAAGCCAATATAGATAGTCTTTGCGTCCGTGCGAACCGCGCGAAGCATGAGCTCGCCCACGCCATAGGTTGTAGCAGCCAGCGCCGACGACTCCGTGCAAGGCGAATACCCAATGCCGGCCGCCTCGGCCATCTCGATGACCGCGGACTCGCGCTCGAAATCAACCAGCATCCGGGCAGGCACACGCTCGCCAAAGGGCCCTGCAACCTCGCAGGTCACAAGCTCGCCACCGCAGGCGGCAACGGCATCGAGCGTTCCCTCGCCGCCATCTGCCAGCGGCAATGTGCGCACCTCGGCATCGAGCCAAACGCGTCGTACGCCTTCGGCAACGGCCGCCTCCGCCTGCGCGCTCGAAACGCTGCCCTTAAAGGAATCAATCGCCAACAGCACACGGCGGGGCCGGCGGAGCGCGACACCAAAATCGACCGCCTCAACGGCGATATCTTCGGCGCACGCGAGCGCCTCGGCATGAGCGGTATGCGCCTCAAGATCGGCCCCACAGCCGCAGACAGCACCATCGGTGTCACGCAGCCCACTAAAATAGCCGCTCAACACCTCACGACACTCATCTGCCAGCACGTCGGCGGTCACATTAAACCGATGATTCAGGCGCGAATCGGCATTCAGGTCATATAGGGATCCCAGCGCGCCGGCCTTGGCGTCGCTCGCGCCATACACGCAGCGCCCCACGCGCGCGTTGACCATAAGGCCCGCGCACATGCAGCAAGGCTCAAGCGTCACGTAGACCGTGCAATCGGAAAGGCGCCAGCGGCCAAGCGCGTGGGCAGCGGCGCACAGGGCCGCGAACTCTGCATGCGCCGAAGGGTCCTGGTCGAGCTCGCGACGATTATGCGCCCGCGCGACAATCTCGCCCGCGCGCACCACCACGGCACCAATCGGTACCTCGCCCACCGCCGCGGCGGCGCGAGCCTCCGCCAGCGCCTCGCGCATGAACTTCTCGTCGATTTCGGTGATCGTCATCGTTCGCCTTCCCTGTTGCAAATTCAAAACGATGCTATCATTACGACTCACGGAGAGATGGCAGAGCGGTTGAATGCGGCGGTCTTGAAAACCGTTGAGCGCGAGAGCGTTCCGGGGGTTCGAATCCCCCTCTCTCCGCCACTTCTAGTGATGCACCGGCGTCATGGTCCGCTCAAACAGCGCATCGACCACGTCGGCCATCTCGGGTCGACGCTCAAGATCGTGGCCCGATTCCCACCATATCGTGAAAAGTCGAATAATACCGCCGGCGACAAACTCAGACGTCGTCTCAAGCGAAACGGGGGCCAGGGCATCCTCGGCAAGCACGTTCATCACACGCTCGCGGATAGAGCGGGCAATGCGGTCGCAAATAACGTTGGTCAACATGCCCGACATGCTGCTTGCCAAAATGTTATCCATGAGCTGCTCGTGCGCCAGAATCAAATCCATGGCATCGTCCAAAATCGCGTGCCGAAGCGCGCGCACGTCCTCGGCAGACACTGCGCCGGCCTCATCGGGCTGTTTTTGCGGCAAACCCGACATGAGCTCATCGATATAAAAGGCAAAGTAATCGTTCTTGTCGCGAAAGTGCTTGTAGAACGTCGTGCGGCGAATCATGGCGCGGTCGCACAGCATGGCAACCGTCAGGTCCTCAAAACGATGCTCCTCGAGAAGCTTGGTGAAGGCATCGAACAGGGCACGATAGGTTTTCTTGATGCGAAGGTCCATCCGTATCGCCATCCTCAGGGCAAAGACAACACTCGTCAATCTGTCGCATATCTTACACCTGTACCTCGCGCGCTTTGCCCCAGTGCCAACCCCACCGAAAACATAACGCTTACCGGAAAGTTCGGCACGGCAAAACGTTGCGGGTATACTAGTAGCGTTATACCAACGGCAGCTGGCGCATGCCGCCGCGGCCATTCGAAACGGAGACATCATGATTACCGTCATCATCGGCATCGTTGTTGTCATTGTGATTGTCTGCGCCATCGCCGGCATCTACAACAACATGGTCACCAAGCGTAACCGCATCGATAACGCCTGGCAGAACATCGATACACAGCTGCAGCGTCGCAACGACCTGATCCCCAACCTGGTCGAGACCGTCAAGGGCTACGCCAAGCACGAGCAGGATACGCTCTCCGCCGTGATCAGCGCGCGTAACACCGCCGTCAAGGCCACCACGCCCGAGGCCAAGATGGAAGCCGACAACGTGCTGACCGGTGCGCTGCGCCAGCTCTTCGCCGTAGCCGAAGCCTACCCCGACCTGAAGGCAAACACCAACTTTACGCAGCTGCAGGCATCGCTCGAGGATACCGAGAACAAGATTAGCTATGCACGCCAGAGCTACAACGATTGCGTGCTCAGCTACAACAACGCCATTCAGACGTTCCCGGCTGTCATCTTTGCCGGCATCTTCCAATTTAAGGAGCGCCAGGGCTTCGAGGCCGCCGAAGCCGCCCGCCAGGCCCCGACCGTCAAGTTCTAGTAGTTTGGCAGCGCATCCTTAATCGGCCAAATGTATAAACCGCCCCGTCGAACGCATACTTCGACGGGGCGGTTTCCTTTTTCGCGAAGGTCCCCCTCTAAGCGCCGTGCATTTTTAGGAGTATTCAACATAACCAAGAGCTTCGGGCGCTACGATAAATGCCAAAGACCGCGAATATCCCTGCAAATCAAACGCTGTCAGCCCATAACCCCGCCCATCATTCGTAGAAAACATCGAGAAATCCCGATTTTTTGCCCGAGGTCGGTATGCAGGGGCCTTCGATTGCAGAATACTCGCAAAAATGCACGTCGCCATCACCCCCACATGGCGCGAACCAAAACAAAAGCGCGGCCTAAAAGGCCGCGCGCCATCTTTAATTCAGATCTATATTGCCCGTAACGGCAGCGCCGAGGTAACGCAGGCCCGAGGGCAACCTTCCTTTCCGGCGCACTCCGC
>CAUHIY010000133.1:0-4451 GCA_959606405.1 uncultured Collinsella sp.
GTCGTGTGGGTCGGCAATTTTGTCGGTGCCCTGTTCATCGTCTTTTTGGTGTACATGGCCGGCATCTATAAGCTCAACGGCGAGGCGGTCGCCAACTCCATGGTGAGCGTCGCCGCCGGCAAGGTGACGATCGACTGGGTGACGATCTTCTTCCGCGGCATCCTGTGCAACATCTTTGTGTGCCTGGCCGTGTGGATCGGTACCGCCGGTAAGACCGTGGTCGATAAGGTTGTGGGCATTCTGCTGCCCATCGCCGCCTTTGTGGCCTGCGGTTTTGAGCACTGCGTCGCCAACATGTACTTTTTGCCTATGGGTGCCGTGATGCACGCGTGCGGCTACGGTGCCAAGGTCGCCGGCGCCGATGCGCTCAACGCTGCGGGCATTGCGTTTAACTTGTCCGCCGCCACGCTGGGCAACATCGTGGGCGGCGCGGTTCTGATCGCGCTCGGCTACTGGTTTGTCTACGCCAAGAAGTCCGAGGCGTAAGATACCGTCTGTTTGACGTTGGGCCTCCCGCGGGGCGTTGCCGTGCGGGAGGCTTTTTGGGTCTGGGGCTCGTTGGCGTGCTGCTGGCCTGTTATGTTTGACCTGTGAAAGGGGTAATCGAGATGGCATCTGCTGTGGAGCGTGACGGTCGCGCCGTGGTGACCACATGCGGGGGATGCTATGCCGATTGCGCCTTTGCGGCCCATGTTGAGGATGGGCGTGTGGTGGCCGAGTTGCCGGTGCCGGGGCATCCGTGCGCTGCGCGTGCCCTGTGCGCCCGCGGACGCCATCGCCTGGCAATGCCGTTTGACGAGCGCGATCGCATTGTGCACCCCATGCGCCGACGAGCTGATGGCTCGGGGTTTGATGCGATTACCTGGGACGAGGCGTTTGCTCAGATTGCCGAGCGTCTTTTGGGAATTGTTGACGAGCGCGGGCCCCGTGCGCTGGGCATGACACTTGGTGTGCCCTCGTTCGACCGCTACTGGGCCTATCGCTTTATGCATGCGTTGGGCTCGCCCAACGTGTACGGTGCCGATGGCGCCTGCGAGGTAAGCAGACTTACCGGTTGGGAGCACAGCCTGGGCTATAGCCCCGCCTCCGACCTTGCGCATACCGACTGCATCATGTACCTGGGGCGTTCCATTGTCGATTCGTCGACGATGGGGGCCGTTGACGCGCTCAACGATGCGCGCCGGCGCGGGGCGAAGATCATCGTGGTTGACCCCCGGCGCAGCGGCTCGGCCGCGCTTGCCGACCGCTGGCTGCGCGTGCGCCCGGGCTGCGACTTGGCACTGCTGCTGGGTATTGCCCATGTCTTGATTGCCGAGGACCTGTATGACCACGAGTTCGTGGACCGCTATACCACGGGGTTTGATGAACTGGCGCAGGCGGCCAGCGCTTGGACGCCCGAGTGGGCCGAGTCGATGTGCGACGTGCCGGCGGACGATATCCGTGCGACTGCGCGTGATTTGGCTGCCGCGGCGCCTGCTGCCGTGGTGGACGCCGGCTTTCATGGCGGCATCGGCATCGCGTATGCCAACAGTACCCAGACGGCGCGAGCTATCTGCATGGTCGATGTGCTGCTGGGCTGCATCGGACACGCGGGCGGTGCCCTCAATCCACCCACGCCGCTTGCGTTGGGCGATTTGGACCCTGCGCGTTTCGCGACGCCGTCGATGCCGCGTGAACCCAAGTTGGGGTCCGAGCGCTATCCACTGGTCGATCCGGTGCGCGGCCTGTGCACGACCATCGGTCAGTCGATTCTTGCCGGCGATTTGCGTGGGCTCATCGTCTATGCCAGTAACCCCGGTGCGGGCTATGGCAATGCCGGGGCGTGGCTATCGATTCTGGAACAGCTCGACTTGCTCGTGACGATTGATATTCGCTGGTCCGAGACGGCGCGTGCTTCTGACTTCGTGCTGCCCGATGTGACGTACCTGGAGGCCGATCGCGGTGTGGGCACAGTCGTGGGCGCCAACGATGCGCGCGTGTTCTACCGCAACGCCGTGCTGCCCGTGCAGCATGACGGCACACGTCCCGGTCGGGAGATTTTTGCCGGTCTGGCACAGGCGTGTGGTGTGGGCGAGTACTTCCAGTTTACGTCTGACGATCTGGCGGCTGCCCAGGTGGCACCGTTTGGGATCGATCTGGACGAGCTCAAGGAACGCGGCTGGGCCGACACGGGTGTTGCGTTGCCGTCGCGTACGGGCGAGCCGGCGATTCCCCTGGATGGCGGCAGGATTGCGCTGGCAAGCGACGTGTGGGAGCGAGCCGGTCTGGGTCGTGTACCCAACTGGATCGCTCCCATGGTGGAGCCCGGCCCGGGGATGTTTCGCCTCATTAGCGGCAACCGTCCCTTTGAGTCGCACACCTCGCGCAGGCTTGCGGCCCAAGGTGCCGCCGAGGCTGGATCGGACCTGGATGCCGTGCAGATGAATGCCGATGCCGCCGCTCGCATGGGTATTGCCGACGGCGAGATCGTCGAACTCGTGAGCGATATGGGCCGCGACCGCGTGCGCGTGGAGACGACGCCGTATCTGCATCCGGCGTGCATCTTTACGTCGGCCGCACCCGGTGGGCGTTCGTTTGGCGCCGATGCCGGTGGCGCTCAGGCCTTGGGCGTAGGCCCGCTCGATCATACGCCGTTGCGTTGGGACCCGTTGACGGGCGCCGCGCTCACCCAGGAAAACGCCGTTCGCGTGGAAAAGATCGCGGCGCGCGAGGATAATAACGAGTAATTGACTCAGCTGATCGAATTGGCTGATAGTTTGACGTTCGAATGATTGATTCACCTTTGGTTTTGAAAGGCCGCACATGAGCGATAGCCAGAACATGTCCGATGAGGTACGCGCCCGCCTTCGCGCTATTCCTTCCGTCAACGAGCTGCTCGCAGAGTGGCCGGTTGTGAAGGCGGCGGGGGAGACCTGCGACGCGGTAGTGCATGCCGCCGTCACGGCCGAGCTCGATGAGGAGCGCGCCGCGATTCGTGCCGGCGCCGCCCCGCGTTCCAAGCGCGAACTGGCCTCGGCCATTGAGTGGCGTGCGCATCGCTCCGCGCTGCCGAGCCTGCGTCCCGCCGTCAACGCCACGGGTGTGGTTATCCATACCAACCTTGGTCGAGCCCCGCTCGCGGAGTCGGCCGCCAAGGCCGTGGCCGAGGTCGCGCGCGGCTACAGCACGCTCGAGTACAGCGTGGACACCTGCTCGCGCGGGTCGCGCAAGGAGCATGCCGCGCAGCTCATCCGCTCGCTTACCGGTGCCGAGGACGCGCTGGTCGTCAACAATAACGCGGCCGCGGTGCTGCTAGTGCTTGCCACCCATGCCGCGGGCAAAGAGGTTATCGTCAGCCGCGGTGAGCTCGTCGAGATCGGTGGCAGCTTCCGTATTCCCGACGTCATGGCGGCCTCGGGCGCCAAACTCGTCGAGGTCGGCGCCACCAACCGCACGCATCTGGGCGACTACGAGCGCGCCATCACGCCCGATACGGCCATGATCCTCAAGGTCCATCCTTCCAACTATCGCATCGAGGGCTTTCACGAGGAAGTGGGCTCTCGGGAGCTTGCCGCCCTGGCCCACAAGCATGGTCTGCTGTTCTACGAGGACCAGGGTTCGGGCGCGCTTTTGCCCGATGACATCCTGGTGCGCGGCGGTGAGGAGCCCACGCCGGCTTCGGTCGCGGCAGGGCTCGATCTGGTGTCGTGCTCGGGCGATAAACTGCTCGGTGCAGCACAGGCGGGCATCATCATGGGCCGTCGCGATCTGGTCCAGGCCTGCGGCGCACATCCGCTCATGCGCGCTCTGCGTCCGGGCAAACTGGCTCTGTCGGCGCTCGAGGCCACGCTGCGTATCTACATGGATGGCGCCGATGTTGCCCATCGCGATATTCCGGTGCTCAGCATGCTTACGCTGCCGCAGGCTCATTTGGAGCGACGTGCCCGTAAGCTGCGTGATCGTATGGTCGCCGGGCTCGATAAGGCAGGTTGCCCGTGTGCCGTTGAGTTGGAGATTGTCGAGGAATCGTCGACCCCCGGTGGCGGCTCGCTGCCTACCGTGGAGCTGCCCACGATGTGCGTTGCCGTGCGTCTTGTTGACGAGCGCCTGACGGTCGATGCGCTCAAGCGCTCGCTTGTCCAGGACTTCGACACGCCGGTCGTCACGCGAACCTCGCACGATCGCATTTTGTTTGACGTCCGTACGCTTGTGGGCGACCGCGATATCGAGACGGCGGCGTCGACGCTCGTCGCGTGCGTTAAGAAGGCGGTTGCTCGATGAGTGAGGTTCAGACGCTGGTGGAGTGCCCCGTTATCGTTGGCACGGCGGGTCACGTTGACCACGGTAAGTCCGCACTGATCGAGGCGCTGACCGGCAAGAATCCCGACCGTCTGGAGGTTGAGCGCCGTCGCGGTATGACCGTGGAGCTGGGCTTTGGCGAGCTGGCGCTGCCGAGCGGCAAGATCGTCGGC
>CAUHIY010000134.1:0-4423 GCA_959606405.1 uncultured Collinsella sp.
TGTTGATGCTCCGGGGGCTCGATTTTGCTCGTTCACTTCTCGGGGAAAGTATTACACCTAACTGTGCGCGCGTGTGGTATGAGTCGAAAAGCGGGCTGCGCCGGGGATTTCCGGCGCAGCCCGCTTAGTATTGCGCTTAGATTCGTAAGGTTGCGGCAGCCAGCGGCCTACGTTGCGTCGTAGGCCTCGGCGTCCCACCAGTCGAGCTGGGCGATGTTGTCGCGAATGTGCTGGCAGCTCTTGTGGAAGCCCTCGAGCTCATACTCGGAAAGGTCGAGCGTGTAGACCTCCTCGACGCCCTCGGCACCGATCACACACGGCAGGGAAGTAAAGATGCCCTCCTCGCCATACTGGCCGGTCATAAGCGTGGAGGCGGAAAGCACGGCGTGCTCGTTGTGAAGCACGGCGGCGCAGACGCGCGCGGCGGAGTTGGCGACGGCGTACTCGGTGCACTGCTTGCCCTGGTAGGTCACATAGCCGCCCTTGCGTGCAAGCTCCTCGACCTCCATGTGGTCGAAGGCGTACTTGTCGGGGTTCTCGGCCTGAAGCTCATTAAGGCTCTTGCCGGCGATAGTCGCGGCCTTAAAGGCTGCAAGCTGGCTAAAGCCGTGCTCGCCGATCATATAGGCGTCGATGGACTTGGGGCTCACACCGACCTTCTTGGAGATCTCGGTGCGCAGGCGGGCGGAGTCCAGGCCGCAGCCCGAGCCGATGATCTTCTTGGGATCGTAGCCGGTCAGGTGCCACAACTCGGTGCACACGACGTCGCAGGGGTTGGAGATGCTTACGAAGATGCCGTCAAAGCCGGCGTCGACGATGCGCTTGGCAAAGGTGCGGGCGGCATCGGTGGTAAAGAACAGCTCGCCGTCACGGTTGCCGGCGGCCAGCGCGACCTTGCCGGCGGCGTTGACGATAACGTCGCAGCAGGCCAGCTCCTCGTAGTGGTCGTAGCAGTTGACGATCTTGGTGTTGTACGGGACAAACGAAAGGGAGTCGCGCAGGTCCTGGACCTCTGACGTCACCTTGGCCTCGTTGATATCGCACAGGTACAGCTCATCGGCAATGCCCTGCATAAGCAGGCTGTTGGCGACATGTGCTCCTACGTGGCCCTGGCCGACCACACCGATCTTACGCGTCTGGTACATATATGTATCCTTTCGGCCGAGTTTTTCGCGTCGAACCATTGTAGCTTCCTGCTGTCACTTTGCTAGGCTAAAGCGCCGTAGATTTTTGGGACATGCCTTAATCTCTACTTTTGGAGTGATTTGGGCCGCTGACGGCATCGCTGGGCGATGCGCTCGCGCGGATGGGGCCGGTCGTTGTACCATAGCTGCAACTGACTCGTAAGGAGCATCCATGCCCATTCGTATTCCCGACGCCCTCCCTGCCGCCGCACAGCTCGAGAGCGAGAACATCTTTGTCATGACCGAGTACCGCGCGCTGCACCAGGACATCCGTCCGTTGCGCGTGCTCATCCTCAACCTCATGCCCACCAAAATCGCCACCGAGACACAGATCATGCGCAAGCTCTCCAACACGCCGCTGCAGGTGGAGGTGGACCTGCTGCGCACCAAGACGCACGAGGCCACGCACGTGAGCGCCGGCCACCTGGAGACGTTCTACCGCACGTTCGACGACATCCGCGACATCCACTACGACGGTCTGATCATCACGGGCGCGCCGGTGGAGCAGATGCCGTTCGAGGAGGTCGACTACTGGCCCGAGCTCTGCCAGATCATGGATTGGTCCACCACGCACGTGCACTCTACGCTGCACATTTGTTGGGGCGCGCAGGCCGGTCTGTACCATCATTACGGTATCCAGAAGTACGACCTGCCGGCAAAGGCGAGTGGCGTGTTCGAGCATTATCTGGTGAAGCCGCAAAGCCCGCTGGTCCGCGGCTTCGACGACCGTTTCTATGCCGTGCACTCGCGCAACACCGATGTGCGCCGCGAGGACGTGGAGGCCGAGCCGCAGCTTGAGGTCGTGGCCGTGTCCGACGAGGTGGGCCTGTATATCGTCAAGTCGACCGACAGCCGCCGCTTCTTTGTCTTTGGCCATCCCGAGTACGATACCGACACGCTGCGTTTGGAGTACGAGCGCGACGTGAAGCGCGGGCTTAACCCTCAGGTGCCGGCGCATTACTTCCCGAACGACGACCCCACCGCCGAGCCGCGCAACGTCTGGCGCAGCCAGGCTCAGCTGTTCTACACCAACTGGCTCAACTACTACGTCTACCAGACCACGCCCTACGACCTGGCCCGCGCCGGCGAGGAGCACTAGGCCGTCGGGATGTGCGTCAGCCGTTAGGCGCTGATGATGTGGGGTAGCGGCAGGTCGTGGGCGTCGGTGGGAACGTGGTCGACACGCTGCTCGTCAAAGGCGATGCCGATGATTTGGCATGCGGGCGAGAGCATGGGCAGGTAGCGGTCATAGCAGCCGCCGCCGTAGCCCAGGCGCGCGCCGGCGCGGTCGAAGGCTACGAGTGGCACGACGACCATGTCGAGGGCCTCGGCAGACACGATGGGGAAGCGGTCGCTGTCGATGTCCATGGCCGCGAAGGCCCGCGTGGGGTGGGCGATAAACGGAGCCGCGGACGCATCGCCGCCGGCAACTGCCCGCATGCACATGCGCTGGCCACAAGCTGCGGCGTCTGTTGCCGAGAGTATGCACGGATAGGCCACGCGCCAGCCGCGTTTGGCGGCCGCTGCGGCAAACGCGGCAGGATCGACTTCGGAACCCATCGCGGCATAGGCGGCAACGGTGTGCGGCGTCGCGGCATCCAAGCGATCCAACAGCTCAACAAGCCGCGCACAGATAACGGCGGACTTCGCCGCCCGCACATCCAAATCAATCGCATCGCGCCGAGCAATCGCCGCCCGTCGCAGCTCAACCTTATCCATCCCAGCCTCCTCTAGCAAACCTGCCAAAAAGGGACAGGTTTATTTTGGCAGGTTTTATCTGGGCAAACACCCAAACCACCACACAAACCATTGCAAAGGGGGCAGTTCATGGACACCTTCGTGGTGGTTTTGACGAAGAGCAGGTGTTCGCGGCGGTTTGTCTCGATCTGTAACAGTAACTCGGCAAAATCGGACCCAGATGTTACAGATCGAGACAAAGGGTCGGCGCCATTCGGAAACGTCTCGATCTGTAACATCTGGAGCCAATATTGCCGCCTAGATGTTACAGATCGAGACAAACTGGTGGGACGGGGTGAGCTGCCCCGCCCAAGCAGCGGCAAAAGAAAAGGTAGATTTTCAGGCATGTCCCAAAAATCTACCTTTGCTGTGCGTTAGCCCATCAGGTCGACGACGCTAAAGCCGGCATTGCTCTTGGCGATGACGTCTCGGCCGCCAAAGACACAGGTTGGCGACTCGGCTGCGATGCGCGTCACGTCGGCGCCGAGCGAGCGAAGCTCACCGGGCGTGGCGGCGAGCATCTGGGAGCGGCGCTCCTCGCGCGCATGCGGATCGAGCCCGGCCAGGTAGGTCGTGTTGCGGCGCTTGGTGAGCGCGTACGGCTTTACCGGCGCGTCCATGCCGCTCACGCAGCTCACGATAAAGCCCTCAAAGGCGGACTCGTCGGGTTCAAAGCTGCCGAGCCATTCGCCTGCGCGCGCCACGCGCTCAATCGAGGGGTCGATTGCCGGGTCGCGGTAGGTGTAGAACGCCGCCTGACGCTCGCCGGCCGCGCGGAATCCGCAGCCGTACGCCCCGCCCTTCACGCGGATCTCGTTCCACAGGTAGTCGTAGGAGAGCGCGTTGGCGGCAACCGCCCAGGCGCCCGTCACGTCAATGCCCAGGCGGCGCGGATCGCACGCGCTTGCCGCAAAGCAGATGTCGCTGGGGATGACAAAGGCCTCGTGGCGGTCGCACGGCGCCGGCACCACGAGCGCGTCGCGGCCGGCATCGGCGCCGTCGCCGGCGTTCAGCCCCAGGTCGCCCGCGGCGGCCCAGTACGCGTTAAAGTCCTCATCGCTGCCGGTAAAGCTCGCCAGGCAACCGTTGGCCACAAAGATGCGGCCTGCCAGCTCGGCAAGCTTGGCGCGCAGGTCGTCCAGGCGCTCGTCAAAGTGGTCGAGCAGATCGCGCAGGAACAAGTAGAAGTCCACGCCCGAAAGCTGCTCGCGCACTACGGCCGAAGGTGAGCTGTAGCTCATCGCGCGACCGAGTGCCGCCGAGTGGCCGTTGTTGATAAAGCCCTGCTCAAGCCCAATGCGAATCTGCGTGAGCACGTCGCGCACGCGGTCGGCATCGGCATCGAGCAACAGTGTGCTCGACCATACCTCGCGCGGCAGGCTTGCCAGCGCATCGATCTTCTCAGACAGGGCGCCGGCGCTCACCAGCAGGTAGGGGCGCACGCCGTCCACGTCGGGCTGGGTCATGACCTCGGTCGTAAAGCTCAAAAAGCCCAGCTTGCC
>CAUHIY010000135.1:0-4286 GCA_959606405.1 uncultured Collinsella sp.
AACAAAGCGCTGATCGGCAAGATAGCCGTGGGCGAGGCCCAGGTATGCTTCGTCTTGGGGTTCGTGTCCCCAGTTAAGGCCAATCCATCGACGGTGCATTGCGACAAGCTTGCGCGCCTCGCTTCCATCCGGTTCGCCGTCGCCCATGGCGATCGAGAGCTGGCCCAGAATAGCGCGTTCAAGTTCCTTCATGTCGTTCCATGTCTCGGGGTCCATGTCCAGCAGTGCCTCGTTTGCTGTATCGACGGCCTCGTCGCCATAGCGCGCCCGCGCCTCGGCACCGTAGCGCTCCTCGTTTTCCTGCACGGTGCGCCAGCGCTCCAGTTGTGGCAGGACAGCGCCCATGAGCGAGACGGCTTCGTCGAGCGACATGCCGGTGTTTTGCGCCAGACGCGGAGCGCAGTCCTCGATCATTGCCTCCATCGTGGTCTCGTAGGTGTACTTGCCGTGGTCGTAGCACCACTTGCAGTAATGGTCGGTCGTTGCGCCGTGAGCATCGGTACCGCAGTCGTCGGGCGTGAGTATCATGCCGCAGCTCTGACAATAGTACTCGGGCATTTCGAGCAGATGAGACAGTGGCTCGCCGGTCACGGCGGCAATGAGCTTCATCATGTCGATGCCCGGTGTGACCTCGCCGCGCTCCCAACGGCTGACGGCTTGGCGTGTGACGAAGAGCTTGGCGGCGAGCTGCTCCTGAGTTAGGTGATGGGCGCGACGGACAGCAATGAGCTTTTCTGCGAAGGCCATAGCGGCTCCTTTCTGCTGGTTGATGGCTTTAAGCATACGCGGCGGCAGACGCCCTTCCAAGCAACCGTTGGTTGCACGACGGGGGACCGCGACAAAGAATTGCGCACGACGCCTCACACCTTCATGCCGTACAATGACCGGCATGGAACCTATTGCACACATACATACCGATCTGCCGCAGAAGTTCGGCATTCCGCGCAACAGCTTTTTGGCGCCCCATTTGCAGGGACGCATCGTCTTTGAACCGGAATTTGCCTCCAACGCAGCAGTTGAGGGTCTGGATTCCTTCTCTCACCTATGGCTGCTCTGGCGCTTCGAAAACGGCACGCCCGGCGGCACGGCTAAGGACATAGCCGCCGATGCCAAAAAGCAGGACAGGTCCGGAACTAATGCCAAGTGGTCGAAAACCGTGCGTCCGCCGCGTCTGGGCGGAGCCGAGCGTGTGGGCGTCTTTGCCACGCGCAGTCCGTTTCGCCCTAATCCCATCGGTCTCACCTGCGTCAAGCTTGATCGTGTCGAGCTCACCGACGATGGTCCCATCATCCATGTGTTGGGGGCCGACCTGCGCGACGGCACGCCCATCTACGACATTAAGCCCTACATTCCGTTTGCGGATTGCCACCCGGATGCGACCGGCGGCTGGATTGAGGATGCGCCGTGGCAAGAGCTCGACGTCGAGTTTCCGCAAGCGCTGCAGGATATGGTCCCGCCTACAAAGCTTCCTGGCTTGGTTGAGGTTCTTCGCCAGGATCCGCGCCGCGCGGGCAGCAAGCACGAGCCAAACCGTGTTTATCACTTGGCCTTCGCCGAGCTCGACATATCTTTTACGGTCGATGAAACCCGGCTAACCGTAGTCGCCGTCAACGACGCGCAAGACTAATCAGCCATTCGTCCGCACCCGTCAAATTAAGAGCCAAACCCCATGCCAAAACCGCCCATGCTGGTGGACAATAACGCCTACCAAAACAATCCGCTTTGCATGGGAGCTCAGCATGAAATACGACTTTACTTCGCTTATCGACCGCCACGGCATGGACGCCATCGCCGTTGACTCCTGGGGCGAGATTCCCGGCATGGCTCCGAACGCACCCGACGAGGGCTTCGACCGCATCCCCATGTGGGTAGCGGACATGAACTTTGCCACGGTGCCCACGGTCCAGGAGTACATCATTCAGCGCGCCCAGCATCCCATGTTTGGCTATTTCAATCCGCGCGACGAGTACTTCGACCGCATCATCGAATGGCAGACCCGCCGTAATGGCGTCGAAGGCCTGCTCCCTGAGCATATCGGCTACGAAAACGGCGTACTGGGCGGTGTCGTGTCGACGTTGCGCGCATATGTCCAGCCGGGCGATGCGGTGCTGGTCCACAGTCCCACCTACATCGGCTTTACCAAGTCCATCGAGGCCGCGGGCTATCGCATTGTCCACAGCCCGCTTAAACTCGACGACCAGGGCGTGTGGCGCATGGACTTTGAGGACATGGAGCGCAAACTCGCACAAAACCATATCCATGCCGCCGTGTTCTGCTCGCCGCACAATCCCTGCGGCCGCGTATGGGAGCGCGACGAGATCGAGCGCGCCATGGATATCTATCGCCAGCACGATTGCGTGGTGATCTCGGATGAGATTTGGTCCGATATCATCCTGCCGGGTCACAAGCATATCCCGACGCAGTCGGTGAGCGAGGATGCCCGCATGCGCACGGTTGCCCTCTATGCGCCCAGCAAGACGTTTAACCTGGCGGGCCTGGTCGGCAGCTACCACATCATCTATAACGAGACGCTGCGCGACCGCGTGTGCGCCGTGTCCAACAAGACGCACTACAACGAGATGAACGTCCTCTCCATGCATGCGCTTATCGGTGCCTACCAGCCGCAAGGCTACGAGTGGGTTGATGAGCTCAATGAGGTCATCGAGGGCAACGTCGACTACTTCTGCAATTACGTGGACAAGCATTTTGCGGGCGTGTCCTATTCGCGTCCGCAGGGCACCTACATGGTGTTTCTGGACTGCACCGAGTGGTGCCGCGAGCATGGCCGCGATATTCAGTGGCTGCTCGACGAGGGCGCTCGTGTGGGCGTGGGGTATCAGGACGGCCGCCCGTTCCACGGGCTCTGCCACATTCGCGTGAATCTGGCACTGCCCCTTTCGCGGGTAAAGGAGGCGTGTGAGCGCCTGGACCGCTACGTTTTTGGGGTATAGGGGGGCGCTCGATTCGAGTGCTGCCCCATGCGCCCACGCCGTCAAAATGCGTGGGCGCATGGGGCGCAGAGGGTAGCGAGCGCGTTTTTCGCATTCGCTACTTTTCCTGAATCTGCTTGCCGCAAAGATGCTCAATTGAAATCTCGTAGAGTTGGACGCCCTTGATGTCTTTGGCGATTTCTTCCTCGACTTCTTCGGCAGAAGGGTAGTACTTAAGCGCGAGCTGGCGGACTTTGTCCTCGATAAACGCAGGCGCTTCATCTACCAGGCGGCAACGGCCAAAGACCACAGTGCTCATGACGTAAGGAGCCCAGTCGCCGTCCTTGTACCACTCGTTGCCGTAAACGGTAAAGCAGACTTTATCGTCACGCCTGAGCGAATCGACCTTGTGGCCGGCCTTGGCGCCATGGAAATAAATCTTGTCGTGCTCGGCGTCAAAGAAGTAGTTGACGGGAATGGCATAGGGGTAGCCATCATCGCCGTTGACGGCAAAGACGCCGCGCTTACAGGTGGCGAGCAACTCGCGCGCTTCCTCGTCAGTGATGGCGCGTTTCTTTCGACGTAAGGGCCTAAACATCGTTGGCTTCCTTTCTGGCTGTGCATGGTGGTTGAGCACAGACTATAGCGAAACGGATCCGTATTTCTTGATGCGGGCGAGTATGTTTTTGAGCTTGTTAAAGTCGAGCGGTTTGGGCAGATGGGCGTTCATACCGGCATCGTGTGCCGCCTTGGCGTCCTCGTTGAAGGCGTTGGCAGTGAGCGCGATGATGGGGATGACGGCTGCATCGGCCTTTTCGCTCAGACGAATCGCGCGGGTTGCCTCGTAGCCATCCATGCCCGGCATCATGATGTCCATCAGGATCGCATCGAAGCTGCCGGCGGGACGACTAACGTATAGGTCGACTGCTTTGTTGCCGTCGGCGGCGCGCGTTACGACGATGCCTTCGCTTTCGAGTAGAGCCTGGGCAATTTCGGCATTGAGCTCGTTGTCTTCTGCCAAAAGGACGTTCATGCCGGCAAGCGAGCAACTGTATGTCTGCTTGGACGCACGTTCTTTTGCCTGAGGGTTCTTGTCGATATCGAGCGGTATCTGGACGTTGAACGTGCTTCCCGCGCCAACCTCACTCGAAATCTCAATCGTGCCGCCCATCATATCGATGAGCGATTTGACGATAGACATGCCAATGCCGGTTCCTTGGAACTTGCTGCGCGCATCGTCGCCTTCCTGGGCAAACGGCTCGTAAATGTGTGCCAAAAACTCGGATGTCATACCAATGCCGGTATCCGAGACGCTAAAGCAAAACACGGCGTGCTCGTCGTCGACCGGTTTGATGG
>CAUHIY010000136.1:0-4219 GCA_959606405.1 uncultured Collinsella sp.
GGTGCCTCCGTGCTTGTTGTACTTGATGCTGTTGTCGAGCAGGTTGACAAGGATCTGCCGAATATGGGTGGGGCTGCCGATCATATATTGGTCGACAGCGTAGGGCTCGCTGGTGTCGAGCATGGTTATGCCGCGGTCCGATGCGCGGAGCTTGCACAGTACGAGCGCATTGTCGCACAGCTCTTTAAGGTTGAATGATTCGTGCTCGAGCGTCACTTTGCACTCCTCGATCCTGCCCATCTCGAGGATGTCGTTAATCAGTGACAGCAGGTGATTGGCGGCAACGCGCGCCTTGGCGCGGCTTTCGCGGGCGACCTGCATGTCGCCTTCTCTCAATTCCTCAATTTCGATAAGGCCCAGGATGCCGTTGAGCGGCGTGCGGATGTCGTGGCTCATGCGCGTGAGGAAAGCGGTTTTGGCGGTGTTGGCGGCATCAGCTTTCTGCCGTTCCTCCTGTGCGCGGTAAAGCGACCAGACAAGGATGGCGATGCTGGTGAGCAAGATGCAGATGATAACAGTCGCAATGACGATGCGGTTGCGGTAGAGAAGTCGGAACGCATCCGATTCTTGCGCCGAGTACGATGTGGGGAAATAGCTGTTTGCAGAGAGCGATTCACCTGCATTGACGATGCCCTTATTGATGATTCCCAGCAGCTCGGGCTTGCCGCGCGAAATTAAACACGATAGTTGCGCCGTGTTGGTGAGTTCCTGTGTTTCGAAATCCTCGATGTCGTAGATGTCGCGGAGAGTTTCCAGGCGCGTGCTGGGGACAATGATGCAACGTGCCTTCCCCTCATTGAGGGCTTTGAGCACCTCGCCGTCATTCGAATACTCGGTTACCGTTGCGTTCGGAAAGAGACTTTCGAGCTCAAAACGGTTAACGATTGTGCTCTTTGTACAAGCGATGTTCTTAAGGTCTCTGTTCAGGTTTTTGCCACTGTGAATGGCGGTCAGCGAAACCGTTCCCATCGAGTTTGACTGGATGACCCCTGTCTGCTCGGCGAGCCAGTAGTCGCGAAAGAACGGCAGGGCGACATCGATGGTTCCGTTGGAAAGGGCTTTGATCATTTGCTTGTTGCTCGAGAGTGCGATTGTTTTGACCGTAATGCCAAACTTGTCGTGCAACGTCGTTGCAAGCGAGGCGAGCGACCCTTCCATCTCGCCGTCGTCATTTTGCGTACAGTAGGGAAGTTGGTTTTTAAGATAGCCGAGCGTGATGGTATTGCCGTTTTCTTTGAGCCAGGTGGTCTCGGGGCCGGTGAGCGATGACGAGCCACTGTTTTGGGTCGAGTAACTCGATTTGACTTCCTCGTTATAGCGCGGGTTATCGCGGGCGATGGTCGTCATGGCGGCGTTGATGTCGTTCATCAGATCAGGGCGGCTTTTGGGAACGGCAAAATAGTAGTCGCTCGAGCCTACGTAGAACATGGGTGACGCATCGGGCGACGAAATGGTGTCGTTCATGATGACGGCGTCGACCTCGCCGTCTGCAAGCGCCTCAAAGAGGGCACTGCCGGTGTCGATTTCTTTATAGGTGCAGGTAACGCCTTCGTCGGCGAGCCACTGCTGGCCGACGATAGTTTGCATAACGCCGGCGTTACAGCCGATGGTAAGGCCTTGGAGCGCCTGGGGGTCGCCTTTGGCAAGGTCGTCGCGATCGGGCCTGGCGTAGATGTAGTAGCGCTCGGTGCCCTCGGGGTTCGAGGAAAAGAGCAGCTTCTGCTCGCGCTCTGCTGAATACGAGATGTTGGGCATGAGGTCGATTTCACCCGCCTCGAGCATGTCCATAAGCTCGGAGAAGGTGCCGCTAACGTATTCGTATTGCCAGCCCTTTGTGTAATACGAGAGGGTCTGGAGGTACTCGTAGCCCCATCCCGAGAGGCGCTCGCCCGGCGTGCCTTCCTGGAAGCCTTTGTTGTTGACGAGCCAGCCAACGCGGACCGTCTTGACCTGCTGGTCGGAGTCGGCGGCAAAGGCAGGGGCGGGCATGGCGGCGCTCAGTACGGCGAGTGCGGCAAGCGCGACGGCTAGGGTGCGATATAGAGTCAAACGAAGGACGGCGGAAGGTTTCACATGAAATCCTATCGAGTCGAGACAGTATTACATAAGGATACCAGCTCAGCCTGCCCACTCAGCCGCCGCACCGCTAAACGGTTAGGTAGTCATTGGGGACGTTCTTAACTGACTAGTCGTTTAAGAACGTCCCCAATGACTAGTTCCGTTTGCGGGGGAGGCGTGGGACAATACCGAGCGAATGTGATTGGGCGTCTGGGAAAAGAGGTCGCGATGAACAAGTTGAGGACGCTTGCTGACGTGTTGCGCCAGGCTGGCTTTGCGCGCATCACGGGCCTGTTTCTCGTCTTCTATCTGCTGTGCTCGACGGCCGTCTGGCTGTCCGAGCCCACGACCCTCACGTTTGGCGACGGCCTCTGGTTTAGCTTTGAGACCGTATCGACGATCGGCTTCGGTGATATCCCGGCCGAGACGCCGGTTGCCCGCGCTATCACCGTCGTTTTGAGCGTCATCAGCATCTTCTACATCGCCATGCTCACGGGCGTGGCGGTGAACTACTGCAACACGCTCATCAAGATGCGTCAAAAGGACACCATGGCGCGCTTTATGGACGATCTCGAGCATTTGGAAGAGCTCGATCGTGACGAGCTCGCCGACCTGTCGCGCCGTGTGCGCGAATATCGCCGACGCCAACGCTAGAACGGGCGACGCGCGTCACGACGAGGGGGACTGAATATGAATATCACGGTATACCTGGGCGCGAGCGTCGGCAACGACCCGGCGTTTCTGCCTGCAGTGCGAGAGCTCGGCACGTGGATTGGCTCCAACGGCCACGCGCTGGTATACGGCGGCTCCAAGTCGGGCCTGATGGGCGCGCTTGCCGATAGCGTGCTCGATGCTGGCGGGCATGTGACGGGCGTTGAGCCGAGCTTTTTTATCGAGGCAGAGTTTCAGCACGATGGCATCGACGACCTCATCGTGACGAGCGACATGGCCGAGCGCAAGGCCGAGATGATTGAGCTCGGTGACGCGTTCATCGCCTTTCCCGGTGGGACGGGTACGCTCGAGGAGATTGCCGAGGTCATGTCGGCCGTGTCGCTGGGGCATCTGAGTGCGCCGTGCATCCTGTATAACCTGGACGGTTACTACAACGACCTCAAGGCGCTGCTCGGACACATGATTGATAAGGGCTTATCGAGCCCGCAGCGCCAGCACGGCATCTACTTTGCCGACGATTTGCGCGAGATTGCCTCGATTATTACCGGATAAGTCTTGAGCCTGCCCCACTATGACTCCCAATGGTGCCGTTTGCGGCGCAGATGGTTGGCTCGTTCGGGCAACGCTCGCTCTACAATAAAACGTATCTTTGTCGATTTTGACCACGGGAGGTCCCGATGGATAACCTTGCAAAACCCAAAAACCGTGCGCTGTTTTTAGTGAGCGTGGCCGTGACCGGTGCGTTTGCGGGCGCCGCGGTCTGGCTGTTTTTCTTTGCGATGGAGCACGGTATCGACTATCTATGGACCGAGATCCCTCATATGCTGGGCGTCGCTTCGCCCGAGCTCGCGAGCGGTCCGTTCGGTTTTTTGCCGTACCCGTTTTTCGTCTGCCTGCTGGGCGGCCTGCTGATCGGTCTGTACGAAAAGATGACGGGTACCAAGACCGATGACCTCAACCAGGTGATGGCCAAGGTTAAGCAAGACGGTCGCTACCCGTACGACAACCTCGGCAAGCTTTCGCTTGCGGCATTGCTGCCGCTGCTGTTTGGCGGAAGCATTGGACCGGAGGCCGGCCTGACCGGCGTTATCGCGGGTCTGTGCAGCTGGGTCGGCGACCGCATGCGTCGCTTTGGCGCCGAGTTTAGGGAGCTTACGCTGCTGGGTACCCAGGCTGCCCTGACGGCGCTCTTTACCGCGCCCATCTTTGGCTTTGTGGCGCCGCTCGCCGGTAGCGCCGATGGTCGGGGCGCTGGCGAGGACTCCGCGTCCGACGAGATCACCATCAAGCTGCCCAAGGCGCAAAAGACCGTGGTCTACGGCATCGCGATTGCCGGCGGCCTGGGCACCTATCTGCTGCTCGGCCAGCTTATGGGTGGCGGCATGGGCATGCCGAGGTTCGAGGCTGCCGAGGTGGGCAACCTGGAACTTGTCTGGCTCATTCCGCTGGCGTTGGTCGGCACCGTATGCGGTTGGCTGTACTTTGTCTC
>CAUHIY010000137.1:0-4147 GCA_959606405.1 uncultured Collinsella sp.
CTTGTATGTCAAAAATCGCCCCGATCTTCCCTGTGATTGGGATAACTTTCGTGAAGCGGTGCAGCTCATCGAGCGTAAATGTGCACTTACCATGGTGACCGAGATGCTATCGCGCCGCGACCATGCGACGGGTGAGGTCCGTGACAAGCTGGCTCGCTACGGCTTTCACCAGCCCGCGATCGATTTCGCCGTCGAGCGCGCCACCGAGTATCACTTTTTAGACGACAACCGCTTTTGCTCGTACTTTATCGAGGAGCGCAAGCGGCGCGGTTGGGGACAGCGCAAAATCGAGACCGAGCTCAAGCGCCGTCATGTCGTGCTCGATGACATTCCCGGTTATCCCGAGGATTATTTTGCCGTCGAAGACGATTTGGCGCGTGCGTCAGCCCTGCTCGCCAAGCGGCGTGTTCCAGAGACGCGCGGATTCGAAAAACTGGTTCGGTTTTTGATGGGCAAGGGCTTCTCGTATCACATCGCCGCCGATGCCGTTAAGGCACGTCTCGATGCCGAACGCGAGGAATGTGCGGTTTAGGCGTATGCGTTTTGTGACCCTGCCGTTCACCGCGTTTTAGCCGCCGTGCCGGGGCCATTTATTTGACAGTTGTTGTGGTTCAACGTACGATAAACACTGTCATTTGCTTTGTGATATGTGCTCATCTGTGATGAGTTTGTTTATATGTTTATCTGTATCCGACCCGCATAAGCTGCGCCCATATTACTCAAATGTCGCGAGCCGTTCGTAAGGACGGTTCGCTTTGTTGTGTAACGAATCCATAAAAAGGAGTGAGCATGCCTATCATCGCAGCGCTCGTTGGCATCGTTTTGGGTGCCATCGCCGCCATTGCCTACATGCGCACCGCCAAGCAGGGTAGTCTTCACGGGGCCGACGAAAAGATCCAGTCGGCACACGCACAGGCTGAGTCCCTGATCGGTGATGCTAAGCGTCAGGCCGAGACCCTCAAAAAAGAGGCTCTGCTCGAGGCTAAAGAGGAGATCATCAAGAACAAGCAGGCCGCCGAGGCCGAGGACAAGCAGCGTAAGAGCGAGATTCGTACGCTCGAGAACCGCGTGATGCAGCGCGAGGAGTCCCTCGATCGCCGAAACGATGCCCTCGACAAGCGTGAGCACCAGCTGTCCAGCCAGGCCGGTCAGGTCGAGAAGCGCTCCCGCGAGCTTGAGGAGCTCTGCGCCAAGCAGACCTCCGAGCTCGAGCGTATCGCCGACCTTACCCGCGAGGACGCCCACAAGGAGCTCCTCGATAAGGTTCGCGGCGAGGTCACCCACGAGGCTGCCACGATCATTCGCGAGTCCGAGCAGCAGGTTCGCGCCGAGTGCCACAAGACCGCCCAGGAGATTCTGTCCCTGGCGATTCAGCGCTGCGCTGCCGACCACACAGCCGAGGTCACCGTTACCTCCGTGCACATTCCCTCTGATGACCTCAAGGGCCGTATCATCGGTCGCGAGGGTCGCAACATCCGGACCTTCGAGCAGGTTTCCGGCGTCAACCTCGTGATCGACGACACGCCAGAGACCGTCGTTCTTTCGAGCTTCGACCCGGTCCGTCGCGAGACCGCCCGTGTCGCCCTCGAGAACCTCATCGCCGACGGCCGCATTCACCCTGCCCGCATCGAGGAGATGTATCACAAGGCTGCCGACCTGGTTCAACAGCGCGTGCGCGAGGCTGGCGAGCAGGCTGCCTTCGATACCGGCATTCACGACCTGCACCCCGAGATCGTCAAGACCCTTGGTGCCCTGCGCTACCGTACTTCGTTTGGTCAGAACGTGCTTCAGCACTCCCTCGAAGTCTCTGACCTGTGCGGCGTGATGGCTTCCGAGCTTGGCCTGGACGTTGTGACCGCCAAGCGCGCCGGCCTGCTGCACGACCTGGGCAAGGCAATCGACCATGACGTCGAGGGCCCGCATGCCGTCATCGGCGCCGAGCTTGCCCGCCGTTATGGCGAGAAGCCCGTTATCGTTCACGCTATCGAGGCTCACCATGCCGACGTCGATCCCAACACGGTGCTCGATGTCCTGGTACAGGCCGCCGATGCTGTCTCTGCCTCTCGCCCCGGTGCCCGTCGCGAGTCTGCCGAGAACTACATCAAGCGTCTTGAGAAGCTCGAGGAGATCGCCAACTCCCATGAAGGCGTCGAGCGTACCTATGCCATGCAGGCTGGTCGTGAGGTCCACGTCATGGTTCAGCCGGACAAGATCTCCGATGCCCAGTCCACGGTCCTGGCTCACGACATCGCCCATCAGATCGAGGAAGAGATGGAGTATCCCGGTCAGGTGCGCGTCGTCGTGATTCGCGAGAGCCGCGCTGTCGATATCGCTAAATAACATGAGCGACGCGAACGAGCTCATCTCATTTATCGCGTCGATGTCGGGGGAGGGCAACCTTCGCGTCGAGGAGAACCTTGGCGAGGGGTATGTCCGCCTCCGCGTTTCGGAGGCCGAGCGTCGCCAGGCAAAGCACGACATTCAGCATGTCGAGGATATCGTCATCGAAATGCTCCGTAATGCTCGCGATGCTGGCGCCGACAAAGTCTATCTCGCTACGACCAAGGAAGATGGCGTCCGCACGCTTGTCTTTCTGGATAACGGTTCGGGCGTTCCGCAGGATATGCAAGAGCGAATCTTCGATGCTCGCGTTACCTCCAAGCTCGAGAGCATGAAGATGGACCGTTGGGGCGTTCACGGTCGTGGCATGGCATTGTTTTCGATCAAGCAGAACACCGACGAGGCCCGTGTGGTCACGTCCGGTGTCGATCTTGGTTCAGCCTTTAAGGTGAGCGTTGCGGCCGACCGCCTCAGTGAGCGTGCCGATCAGTCCAGCTGGCCCCAGGCCGTCAAGGATGAGGACGGACGTTATGTCTGCGCTCGCGGTCCACATAATATTATTCGCGCTGCTTGTGAGTTTGCGCTCGAGGAGTTGCGTGGTTGCGATGTCTATCTTGGTTCTCCGTCTGAGATTGCCGCGACCCTTTATGCTCAGGCGTCAAGTCGGCTCGATACGTCTCGTCTCCTGTTTATTGATGACGAGAGCGAGCTTCCGGTTGTCGATCGTTTAGGCCTTGCCTCTGATGCCGAGGACTTTATCCGTATCTGCTCGGGTTTGGGTCTTGAGATGTCCGAGCGCACGGCACATCGCATTTTGGCAGGGCAGATTAAGCCCGTTCGCGGTGTGACTGCGCGTCTGCTGCGCGAGCGTGATTCGTCCTCGCATGCGCCGGCTCCTGTCGATCTCGCGAAGGATCGTCGCGGGCTACGTATTGCCAAGGATGACATGGCACAGTTTTCGCGTGCTGTGGAGCGCGACTTTAATGACCTTGCCGCCCGGTACTATCTCAACCTTTGCGGCGACCCAAAGATTCGCGTTTCGCGTGATCGAATCACCGTGACCTTCGATCTTGCCAAAGAGGAATAGTGCCTTTACCGAGTCCACTCGGTACGATAAAGTTATTGCAGTTAAAACGTACTTTTAAACGCAGGAGTTTCTTCATGGATTGCCTGAAGGTATCAAGCAAATCATCGCCCGCGTCCGTTGCCGGCGCCATCGCCGGCATGGTCAAGGATGGTGTACCCGTCAACATCCAGTGTGTCGGCGCCGGTGCGGTTAACCAGGCCATTAAGGCCGTGGCTATCGCGCGCGGTTTTTTGATTCCAACCGGTTTTGATATTTCCTGCGCGCCCGTGTTCTCCGACATCCTCATTAATGGGGAGTCGCGCACGGCCATCCGCCTTTCTATCTACGTTCACCAGATCAATCGAGCTGCAATGGATAACGTCGTCATGGATGATGTTAAGCCTGTGGCATAGCTTCTGCTTGCCTCGATTCGCCTCCCTTCCATCGTTAGGACTTATGCACATGGACCAGCGTTCCGTACGCGATATTCTTGCCGGTAAAACCTACTTTATCCGCACCTTTGGCTGCCAGATGAATCAGCACGACTCTGAGCGCGTGAGCGGTCTGCTCGATTCGTATGGTTGCCTTATGGCACTCGATCCCGAGCATGCCGATATTGTTGTCTTCATGACATGCTGCGTGCGCGAGGCCGCTGATACTCGCCTGTACGGTCAGTGCAATTCCTGCAAAAGCCTACCGCCTTCGCCTTCGGGCAAGCGCGTGGTTGCCGTTGGTGGTTGC
>CAUHIY010000138.1:0-4101 GCA_959606405.1 uncultured Collinsella sp.
CAGGCCAAAGGTGCTCGCAATGATCACGTAACCCACGAGCGACAGGCCCACGGACTGTTTGCTGGCAGCAGCCGACATCATGACGATGCCGACAATAGTCAGGATAAACGAGCCAAAGACCAGTGGCAGGGCGGCGCCGCTCATCATCATGCGGGCAAACGCCATGGTGCTCGTAAGGTAAGCACCAGCGCCCATGGCACAAAAGCCCAAGAAGATGAGGGCAGACATGGAAAGATTGTACGCACGCGGCGACATCTCCTTGGCACGGCTTGCGCCAGTTTCGATGGGGCCGTTCTGATAGCCCTGGATATCGTTCATACTTCGTCCTTTCACAAAGCGCCGTGAAAGACGGCGCAGCAGATGACAAGATTCCTGTCATTGTACCCGAATGCCGTACGTCCTTACCTACGGCGCTCGCCCTCGAGCGTGCGATCAAAGGCCCAGACCCACCAACGCATCACGTGTGCCTGCGAGCCGTCCGCCCGCTCGCGCGTCTGGTCCTCCAGATACAACTCGGTCGCGTGCCCGCCAAAACGCACCTTATAGGTCGCCGTACGGATGCCGTGGACCGTCAGGCCAAACCCGGTGGTCGAGATAATTTCATCGATTGTAAAACAACGTCCGTCGACCCAGCAGACGGTGACCGGCACGACTTGTCCGCCCGCGAGGATGCGGGCCACGACGTCCACATACTGCTTGTGCACGCGCCGAGTTTTGCCGTCTGTCTGTCGATATTCCATGCCTCCTATTATCGAACGCATGTTTGCATGTTGTAAAGCGAACAGACTGTGGTTTTGGGGTGTCGTAGTAATCGCACGTGTCCGCATGGCGTGTTAGCAAAAAGAACACCCGCGGTCAACAGGGCTAATATTCAATTTTAGTGCCAAAAAGTTCACTTCTCCCATCAGAACTCGGTAAAGAGACCCGCAGGAGGTGATACGATTTATCATGTTTTTGTAACGTGTCTGCAAACTTCGAGAAAGCCCATATATGGACGTAACGTTCTCAACCTTCCTCGGCCAAATTGTGTCGAACCCAGTCCTTGCCGTCACCGTGATCCTCGCGTTGGGCGCCATCTTCGTCAATGGATGGACCGACGCGCCCAACGCCATCGCGACCTGCGTCACTACGCGTTGCATGCCCGCCCGCGCCGCCATTCTCATGAGCGCCGCATTCAACTTCCTCGGCGTGCTCATCATGACGCACTTTAACGCGAGCGTCGCCAACACCATCTCACATATCGTCGACTTTGGCGGAAACAGCACCATGGCGCTCGCCTGCCTATGCGCGGCGCTGTTCTCCATCGTCGTCTACGGCGCCACAGCGTCGCGTTTTGGCATCCCCACCTCGCAAAGCCACAGCCTTATCGCCGGCCTGACCGGTGCCGCCATCGCCCTCGGCGGTGCGAGCAGCGTCAACGTCCACGAGTGGATGAAGGTCATCTACGGTCTGGCGCTCTCCATCGGCCTGGGCTTTGTCATGGGCTGGGTCCTGTGCAAGCTCGTCTCGATTCTTTTCGCCGCCGCCAACAGGCGACGTGCCAATGTCTTCTTTAAATACGCTCAGATCGCGAGCGCTGCGGCCATGAGCTTTATGCACGGCGCGCAGGATGGACAGAAGTTCATCGGCGTGCTCTTTTTAGGCGTGGCCTTTGCCAGCGGCCAGACGAGCGTCGGCGATGCAGGCATCCCCATCTGGATTATGCTGCTGTGCTCGGCCACTATGGGTATCGGCACCAGCGTGGGCGGCGAGCGCATCATCAAGTCCGTCGGCCAGAGCATGGTCAAGCTCGAAAAGTATCAGGGCTTCTCCGCCGACCTGGCGGGCGCCGCAAACCTGCTGCTTGCCACCCTTACCGGCATCCCCGTGTCCTCCACACACATCAAGACCTGCGCCATCATGGGCGTCGGTGCCGTCAAGCGCCTCTCAGCCATCAACTTCGGCGTCGTCAAAGACATGATGTTCACCTGGTTCTTCACCTTCCCCGCCTGCGGACTCATCAGCTTTGTCATGGCCAAGCTGTTCATGATGTTCCTCTAGTCAAACCGAACGTCCATCCGGACTGCATTACCTCGCCCACCCGTCTTCGCCTCGAAAGGACCCACCCATGGCAAAGAAACCCGATTCGTTCTACTTCGACAACTACGTCGCCTGCGCCGACCTTGCCGTCCAGGCCGCCGAGCTGCTCACCAAGATTTTCGAGAACTTCGATCCCGCAAAGATTCACGATATGCTCAACAAGATGCACGCGATCGAGCATGCGGCCGACAAGAAGCACCATGAGCTTGAGGACGCCTTGCTCACCGCCTTTATCACCCCGCTCGAGCGCGAGGATCTGGATCTGATGAGCTGCTCACTCGACACCGTGCTCGACCGCATCGAGGGCGTCGTGCAGCGCGTCTACTTCACCAACATCCAGAGCATCCATCCCGACGCCATCGTCATCGCCCACAAGGTGACTGACGCCTGCCGCGCCATGAAAGACCTGATGGTCGAGCTGCCCAACTACCGCAAGTCCAAGACCCTGCGCGAACTCGTCATCCAGATCAACACCATCGAGTCCGAAGCCGACGAGCTCTATATCAACGCCATGCGCAACCTGCACGTTAACGGCAAGGACCCGCTCGAGGTCATCGCCTGGCGTGACGTGTACGCCTTCCTGGAGTACTGCGCTGACTGCTGTGAGAATGTGGCCGATGTTGTGGATTCGATTGTCATGAAGAACAGTTAATTGGGGGTACGTGTCCCGGCGGCGAAGGGCCGGCACCTGTTTGCTTTCTCACTCCGGCTGCATGGCAGAGTCGTTCGAAAGTAAACAGGTGCCGGCCCTTCGCCTTACGTACCACCATTGGGGACTTTGGCTGATACTTTGAAAGCGATGGGGCTTTTGTTGGCGGGGCCTTTGGACCCGATTGGGAACTTTGGGACCGCCTTAAACGTTTGGGTGGATGGGGCTTTGGGTACCCTTTGTTTTACTTTGGATTGATTCGTTGAATTTGGAGGTCTTGGTTGTGAGTTATTTGGATCTGGCTCGTGGTCGGTATTCTTGTCGTTCGTTTGAGGACCGTCCTGTTGAGCAAGCTGTGGTGGATGCCATTGTTGAGGCTGGGCGGATTGCTCCTTCTGCTTGTAATAATCATCCAACCCGTGTGATGGTGTTGGATACGCCTGAGCTTCTGGAGAAGGCTGCTGCTTGTCAGCCTCGGTTTGCTCGTGATGGGTCTATCTTTGGCGCTCCGCTTATCTTCCTTATTTGCAGCGTTACCGATGATGCTTGGGTGCGCCCGTATGATCAGATGAATTCCAGCGAAATCGATACATCCATCGTTTGCGATCAGATGATGATGGAGGCCACCGAGCAGGGCCTGGGAACGTGCTGGGTATGCCATTTTAAGCCAGAGGTGGCACAGGAGCAGTTCAATCTGCCCAAGGGCGCTTATCCCTATCACATGCTTGTCTGTGGCTATCCTGCCGACCACATCGCCGACCCCGAGCATCGCGAGGCCCGTACCATTCCCCTCCCCAACTTCCTCCTCAAGTAGTTTTTTGGCACATGCCCTAAAACCTACCTTTTACCGCTCACCCATTCGCCGAGTTCTGCGCCACAATGTGCAGGGCTCGGTTTTTTATGTTGCGCGCCCCTGCACAGTCATAAAAAAGGACCCGCAAGCTGCGGGTCCTTTCTAGGCACTAAATTGTAGGCCGAATGTTAGTCCAGGTCGTCGGCAGCAAAGTTGTCGATCGGGGCGAAGGGATCGGCCACGGGGACAACCGGGTCAGCGACGGGCAGCGGCTCGGCGGGAACAGTCACTGCAGGAGAAGCGGCAGAACCGACCGGCGTGGAGGCCATGAGGTCGGCCGGGAAGGAGTTCTGGGCATCGTCCATGAAGTGCTGGATGAGCTTGAGGTACTCGGCCTTGAACTCCTCACGGGAAGCCTTGAGACGATCGATCTCCTCGAGCTCGGCCTGCTTTTCGGTCAGAGCCTGGCGGATAACCTCGCGGGCCTTGGCGTCAGCCTCGTTGCGGATACGCTCAGCATTCTCGTTGGCATCGTTGACGATGGTCTCAGCGGTCTGCTGGGCAGCGATCAGGGCAGCGG
>CAUHIY010000139.1:0-4033 GCA_959606405.1 uncultured Collinsella sp.
CTCTATGCTTACGCTGGATAGACATCGCCGGAACGGGTATAGTATCGAAAGTTTTGTCGTTAACCAGCGGGGGAGTCCTGTGGGCATCAAAAAGAAGATCAAAAAGGAGCTTATCGGCACTTCCGATTACCCGTCGAATAAGATCTTTACGATCTCCAATTTCATCACCTTTACGCGCCTGATCCTCACCCTGGTATTTCTGTACCTGTTTGTGACGGATAACAACCGCGTCATCGCCATCGTTATCTACGCCGTTGCCGCCTCTACCGACTGGATGGACGGTCAGATCGCCCGCATGACCAAGACGGTCTCGTGGCTCGGCAAGGTCATGGATCCCATTTGCGACCGTGCGCTGCTGTTCACCGGCGTACTTGGACTGGTGGTCCGCGGAGAGCTGCCCATCTGGGTCTGCGTACTCATTATTGGCCGCGACATCTATCTGGGCATCGGCACGCTTATCGTGCGTCATTATCACCGTCGCCCCATCGATGTGGTCTTTCCCGGAAAGATTGCCACGGCGCTGCTCATGACCGGCTTCTCACTCATGCTGCTCGGTTTCCCCGTTATTGACGGCCTGCACCTTTTATCTTCAACCCTTACGGCCTTCCCGGGCCTCAACGGAAGCTCGGTGCCCCTCGGCATCTTCTTTGTGTACGGCGGCGTGATCTTCTCCATGCTCACGGCTGTCATCTACTCCATTAAGGGCGGAGTGGCCATTAAACAGGCTCTCGCGCATCCCGAGGACGAGGACATCGACTTTCTGAACCCTGAAATCGAAGACTGATTCGTTGGGGTATGATTACGTACGGTTCATTATTTGCGGCACGTCCGCGATAAGTTAGGGGTTGTCATGGACAACATGGTTAACAATATGCCTCAGAATGATAAGACTGCTGACGCTACCTGCGTATTCCGCGTGCCTTCAAGCGACGTCACCGTTCCCGACCTCATGGCCAACGTGCGCATCACCGCCCCCGTCCTGTCCATCGTCAAGGGTCCGCAGACTGGTGCCGCCTTTGAGCTCGAGGACGACGTGACCACCATCGGCCGCGATCCCGCGAACGGCATCTTCCTTAATGACATGACCGTTTCGCGCAGCCACGCGCGCATAATTCGTGAGGGGCTCCAGGCTCGCATCGAGGACCTGGGCTCGCTCAATGGTACCTGGGTCGACGGTGCCATCGTCAATGCGGCCCCGCTGCACGATGGTTCATCCGTCCAGATCGGTACGTTTACGCTCATCTACCACGAGAGCACGCCGGAGCGCATCGAAACCGGTGAGTAGGGCATGGCCGAACGCAACTATCTGAGTATCGGCCAAGTCGTCAACCTACTTCGAGGCGCATACCCCGATCTTTCGAACTCAAAAATTAGATTTCTAGAGGATGAGGGGCTCATTACCCCTCATCGTACGCCTAAGGGATACCGTCAGTACTCTAAGGAGGACGTTGATCGTCTGGAGGTCATCCTGCACTTGCAGAAGACCCGCTACATGCCGCTCAACGTGATTAAGCAGCGCTTGGAAAACGCCACGGACCTGTCAACGCTCGCCTACGAGGTGGGCTTGCTATCCGATGTTCCGCTCAAGACGGAGCCCAAGGAGACTAAGCAAAAGCTGCATCCCATCGAGACCATTCCCGATATGTTGGGCGTCGAAATTTCGTTTATCCGCTCGCTCGCCGAGAACGACCTCATTCGCATCATCAAGAGTCCGCAGAATCGCGAGCTTGTCGATGGTCGCGATTTTCCGATCATCCGCTACTGCTCCGAGCTGTCGCGCTTCCATATCGAGCCGCGCAACCTGCGTCAGTACGTGTCTTCCGCCAACCGCGAGTCCTCGATGTTTGAGCAGGTGCTCGTGAGCATGCTCGGCATGGATACCTCCGATGACGAGCGCGACGCCAAGCTCGAGCGTGCGTTTAAGAAGCTTCACGACCTGACGGAGGGCGTGCACACCGCGCTGCTCAAAAACCGCGTTTTTGAGTCGCTCAACGCCGTGGTCGAGGACGCCGACATCGATGCACTCGATGAGGAAATCACTCGCTCCGAGTCCACCAAGGCCAAAAACGAAGAGATAGCCGCGCCGGCTTCGCACAAGGATTCTCTCGTCAAGCCGCTCAAGGTCGTCCCCCCTTCGCAATCCGGCACCGCCACCGCGGGCAAATAACCGCTGCTGAAATTTCGGGAACCCATTGAAAGGTCATGCAATGTACGACTTCGAATCTCAAATCGTCGACATCCCCGACTATCCCGAGCCCGGAGTCATCTTTAAAGACATCACGCCGCTCTTTGGCAATCCCGAGGCGCTCAAAGCCATGACCGATGCCCTCGCCGAGCACTTTGCCGGCATGGGAATCACCAAGGTCGTGGGTCCCGAGGCTCGCGGCTTTATGGTTGGCGTACCGGTAGCTGTAGCCCTTGGCGCCGGCTTTGTTCCCGCACGTAAACCGGGCAAGCTACCGCGCAAGACTGTGAGCCAGAGCTACGAGCTCGAGTACGGAACGGATTCCATTGAGATCCATGCCGACGCTATCAGCTCTAAAGATACCGTGTTGATTCTGGACGACTTGGTCGCGACGGGCGGAACCGTCGAGGCAACAGGTAAACTGGTGCGAGATATGGGCGCAAAGCTTATCGGTTACGGTTGTATCCTTGAGCTTGCGTTTCTCAACCCGCGCGAGAAGCTCACGCCGTCTGATGACGATGTGGAGCTCTTTAGCCTGGTGACGGTGGACTAGCCGTTACCCTTAGTTACTGGAAAGGAAGCTACATGCGCACAGCAAACACGCACAAAAACATGGCACGCTGCGCTGCTACGGCAACCCTCGCTTGTGTTTTGGGCTTGGGCCTCGCGGCTCCTGCCTACGCCGATACCGCATCCGACCTTGCCGCTGCTCGTACGAAGCTCGAGCAGATCGGTACCCAAACTCAGCAGATTTACGATGAGCTCGCCACGCAGACGCAGGCGCTCGATCAGACTGCCGGCGAGATCACGCAAAAGCAGCAGGAGATCGCCGATGGTCAGGCTAAGCTCTCAACCTATGTCGCCGGCGAGTACAAAACCGGCGGTCTGAGCCTGCTTCAGGTTCTGACGGGTGTCGATGACCTGAGCGATATGCTCAACCGTCTGTTCTACTACGGCAAAGTTTCCGATAAGCAAGCTCAGACCATTCAAGAGGTCAAGGAGCTTAAGCAGCAGCTCACCGATAAGCAGGCCGAGCAGGAGAAGAACGTCGCCGCCACGCAAAAGAAGGTCGACGAGCTTAACGCCCAGCAGGCTGAAGCCCAGAACGTCGTAAACTCCCTGGATTCGCAGCTGCAGGCCGAGCTTGCCGCCGAGGCCGAGGCCAACGCCGCGCTGCAGGCCGGCATCAACGCCAGCACCGCCGAGAAGGCCACGGTGAGCAACGAGACTGCCGGTACGACCGAGAACACCAACAACGGTGGCCAGACCAGCAATAACAACAACCAGGGCGGCAACACTCCGGCTCCTACGCCGGCACCTGCTCCGACGCCGCAGCCCTCCACGCCTGCTCCGGCTCCGACGCCTTCTGCTCCGAGCCAGTCCGTCGACGGCGGTTCTGTTGTCTCGCGTGCATACAGCAAGCTTGGTTGCGCCTATTCCTGGGGCGGAATTGGCCCGAACAGCTTCGACTGCTCTGGTTTTGTAAGCTATTGCCTTACTGGTCGCTATTGCCGCCTGGGCACCACGGGCACCTTTATGGGCTGGACGCGTGTGTCCGATCCGCAGCCCGGTGACGTTGTAGTCAACTCGTACCACACCGGCATTTACATCGGTGGTGGTCAGATGATTCATGCTTCTGACTACAACACGGGTGTTATCATCAGCTCCGTTGCCGCCGGCATGAACAACAACTACATTTTCGTGCGCTACTAAGTATTCAGATAAAGCAAACGGATATGGACCTCGTGGCTTTGAGTCATGGGGTCCATTCTTTTGCCTTTAGTGCAGTCCGCTATCTAGTTTTGAATACTAGATAGCGGCCCAATCGGTCTGCAAGATGGCTATAAT
>CAUHIY010000140.1:0-4029 GCA_959606405.1 uncultured Collinsella sp.
GGATTAAATAATCATTGGGTGCCGAATGATTATTTAATCCCCGTCCCAGAAAAATCATTTGAGTGAACGTTCGGGCTAAAGTAGTCAAAAGAGGCCCGTCACAAATGGGCTGGGTTCAAAAGTATGGCGGATTACGGGGCTGGACCTGTATTACTTGACCATGGGAAAAATCATGAAATTAAAACCGCAGGTAGACGGCTTATAAAAAATAGATAAATGCCGGTATGGATGGGGGTCTCCGAATCAGCCCCGTAATCCGGCATAGTTTTGAAATGGCACTAAAGTAGGCACAAGCTAAATGCCGATTCCAAGGATAGTTGCGGTGGAATAGTTCCTGGATGCCGGGGTTTTGGCGGAAATCAGGAACTATTTCACCGCAATTGAGGAGGGGCGGGGTGGATGGCGGGGTAGCTAAAAGAGCCCCGTCCCAAATTAGCTAGACTAGGTCGATGTCCATGCTGGCGATAAGGTTGATGTTGGTGTCTGGGAGGTTCTCTAGCACGACGTCGCCCATGCGGATGGGGGCCTCGACGATCACGCCGCGGATGAGGTCCATGGCTTGGGCGTGGAGTGCCAGCGGGATGGCTTCGGCCGTGCGCACAGGCAGAAGCGCTTCGTCGCCGCCGGAGACGGCCACGGTCGTCGTGAGCACGCGCATGGGGCAGGTGAGCTCCTGGTGTGCGAACTTATCGCCGCGCGGGCAGTTGTTACCGGTTACGGAGCGCACTTCCACCACGGCGCCATTGGCGTCGCGCTCTACCTCTATGGTCAGGAGGCACTCGGATGGGCAGGTCGTGCAGTTGAACTGCAGCGTTTCGATCACGTTATCGCTCATAGTCTATGCCTCCTCGACGGGATCGACGGAAAGGACAATCTCGCTGGCACCCAGATCGAGCGCTTGTTTGATGACCTTTGCCGGCAGTGGGAAGCTTTCCATAACGCTCGGCTTAAACGCGCGGACCTTGCCGGCGAACAGCTCCTCGCCGTTGGCCAAGATCCTCACGCAGGCGGCATCGACTGGCCGGCGCACGCGGAAGTTGAGCTTGGTGAGCGCCACAGCCGTAATGCGTCCCGGCAGCGCGTAGCCCGCGATGCCGGCAGGGGAGACGGTGAGCTCGCAGCTCGGAACGGTGCCCGCGTCGGTCCCCAGAGCGTACGCCGCTGCAGTTGCGCCAGCCCTCTCGGACTCGGTCGTTACGTTGTCGGCAAGGTCGTGTACGTGCAGCACGTTGCCGCAGGCAAAGATGCCCGGCACGCCTGTCTGCAGGCTCTGGTCCACTACGGCGCCGCGCGTGCGTGGGTCAAGCTCTACGCCCGCGACAACCGAAAGCTCATTCTCGGGAATCAGGCCCACCGAAAGCAGCAGCGTGTCGCACGGAACGATGCGCTCCGTCCCGGCAATGGGCGCCAGATGCTCGTCGACCTGACTCACCTCGACGGCCTCCACGCGGTCGTGCCCGATTACGCGTGTGACGGTGGTGGACAAGTGCAGCGGAATTCCAAAGTCGTCCAGGCAGTTCTTGACATTGCGGCGCAGGCCGTTGGCGTACGGCATGAGCTCGTACACGCCCTCGACCGAAATCCCCTCGAGCGTGCAGCGACGTGCCATGATCAGCCCGATGTCGCCCGAGCCCAAGATGACGGCGCGCGAGCCGGGCTTGAGGTTCTCGATATTGATGTATCGCTGCGCCAGGCCTGCCGTAAACACGCCGGCGGGTCGGCTGCCGGGAATCTTGATCTCGCTGCGGGTACGTTCGCGGCAACCCATGGCAAGGACGATTGCGCGTCCGGTGAGCTGCCGCATGCCGGCGGTGCTCATGAGCGTGACGGTGTGGACCGAGGTGTCTCCCGTAGGCTCGCCTGAATCAATCCCGATCACCATGCTGTTCAGGAACAGCGCAATGTCGGTTGCGTGCACCTGGTCGATAAAGCGCTGCGCGTACTCGGGACCGGTGAGCTCCTGTTTAAAGTGCGACAGGCCAAAGCCAGGGTGGATGCACTGGCGGAGGATTCCGCCCAGGTGCTGCTCGCGCTCCACGATGGCCACGCGCGCTCCGGCCTTATGAGCGGCCAGCGCGGCCGCCATGCCGGCAGGCCCGCCGCCGATAACGACCACGTCGAAGGCTTGCGTTTGTACGGCTTCTACAACGCCGCAATCAATCGCGCTCGATTTGAATTCCGCCATCCTAGCGCACCCCCTTCAGCAGTCCCTCGACCAGCCAAGATCCGGCATCCTCCAACAGCACTTCGCTGGGGTCGCAGCCCAGCTCGCGCGCCAGGATCGCCACCACGCGGCTCTGGCAAAAACCGCTTTGGCACCGACCCATGCCGGCACGACAGCGGCGCTTGACACCTTCGACCGAAATTGCACCCGGGCGGCGCCGAATCGCGGCCACAATCTCGGCCTCGGGCACCGTCTCGCAGCGGCAGACAATCTGTCCCCACGCGGGATCGGACTCGATCAGCTCCTCCTTGCGCGCCAGCGGTGCGCGGTCAAAATCGTCCGGCGCGCGGCGAATTGGGTTCCAGTCCGCCCGCTCGCGCAGCTCCACGCCCGCCTCACGCATCACAAGCTCCATGCGCTCGGCAATGGCCGGTGCGCTCGCCACGCCCGGCGACTGGATGCCCGCCGCCTGGAATAGCCCCGGCACCACGGCCGACTGCCCAATAAAAAAGTCGTTTGTACCCTGAATGACCGGGCGCCCGCCGGCGAACGCGCGCACCACGCGGCGCGTGTCCAGATCGGGCACCAGCTTGCGCGCACCGGTCAGGAGCGCGTTGATATCGGTCGCGTAGGTCTGTGTATCGCCCGGCTCGCGCACGGCGGCGGTCGCGGTAATCACGGTGTTGCCGTGTACGGTACCCGTGACGATAACGCCCTTGGACACCGGCGTGGGAACGGGGTAGAGTGGCATCAGCGCGCGCGGTTCTTTGTCCAGCACCACGATGTTGCCCTGGCGCCAGACCATCTGGAACTCCTCGGCGCCCGCCATATGCGAGATGTCCGCGGCTCCGTTGCCTGCGGCGTTGATCAGGTAACGGCAGTGCACGTCTCCAGCGGGCGTCGCCAGCGTAAAGCGCGCGTCGTCGCCCGAGCCCGCGACTTCAATCGCTTCCACCGGCGCAGACCGCATAAACGTCACCCCGTTGTCCACGGCGTTCTCCAGTGCGGCGATGGCAACCTCAAACGGGTCGACAAACCCAGTCGATGGGCACCACAACGCGCACGTTGCATCGGCACTGGCGCGCGGCTCCAGCTCGTGGATGCGCTCGGGTCCGATGATCGACAGCTCGGGCACGCCGTTGGCATGGCCGTTGCACCGTAGCTGCTCCAGGCGCGCGCGGTCCTCGTCGTTAAAACCCAGCACCATCGACCCGGTGCGGCAGAACAGAAAGCCCAGCTCCTGCGCCCACGCACCGTACAACTCGCAGCCACGGGCGTTGACCTGCGCCTTAACCGTGCCCGGTGTCGGATCGTAGCCGGCGTGCACCAGGCCGCCGTTGGCTTTCGATGCTCCCAGCGCGATATCGTTGGCTGCCTCGACCACGCATATGGACAGGTCAAACCGCGCGAGCTGCCGCGCGATGGCGCATCCGGTGATGCCCGCGCCGACAATCGCGATATCAAACGTTTCGCTCACAGTGCCTCCCAGACGAGTTGACAGGCTGTCAATAAGACTATCCTACGGTCTATACATCCACAGCGCGGCGGCAATGCGGCGAACAGCCCCGCAACACCCGCCAACGGCAGACGAGGTGAGACCCGGTAACGTCGACAACCTCGTCTGCCGACAACTATGGAAACCGTTCGTCTCGATCTGTAACAGTAAGAGGGGTTTTGGGGCCCAAGATGTTACAGATCGAGATTGAAGTCGGGGAGGGACCCCTGTGTCTCGTTCTGTAACATCTAGGACCGGATTTCGCTCCTAACTGTTACAGATTGAGATGTTTGTGTCCGCGCCAGCCCCGCCCCTAGCCGTGGTCCCATATAAACAAACCCCGTGGTAAACTTGACCGGACTGTAAATAA
>CAUHIY010000141.1:0-3972 GCA_959606405.1 uncultured Collinsella sp.
GTGTAGGGGGCCAGGGCGTACTTCTTGGCGAGCTCCTCGGCGCGCGGCTCGAAGCTCTTGCGGATGTCGACCAGGTGGGTCCAAACGTCCTTGGTCTGCTCGATGAACTTATCGAACTGCGGGAAGCAGCCACGGCGATTGAGCAGGCGCAGGCCGAAGCAGTCGGCGAGGTAGTAGCCCATCTCGCAGCCGCCCGAACCATGGTCAGAAGCCATGGCGACGCAGTTCTCGGCGCCGACAGCCTGGCCGATGGGGCCCTCGGGCTTGGTCATGGCGTAGACGCGCACGCCCATGCCCTTCATCTTCTTGACGGCCTCGAGGACCTCGGGGGTGGTGCCGGACTCGGAGGCGGTGAGCACGACGGACTTCTCGGTCATGCGCTTGTGGCCCATGACGTTCCACTCGGCGGCGTGGATCAGGTAGACCTCGAGGTCGCGGTCGCCGAACTTGTTCATGAGGTACTCGAGCTGCATGAGCTCGTCCCAGGTGCCGCCGACGCCCATCAGGAACACGGCGTCGTAGCCCTCGTCGGCGACCTTGTCGGCGAGCGCGGTCATCTTCTTGCCGGTCTCGTAGAGCGCCTTGCCGTCCTCGAGATAGCCCTCCTGGTCGAAATGCATGATCTCGATCTTCTCGGTTTCCTTCATTTGTCTCTCCTTTCTGGGGTTGTTTCCACATCCCCCATGCCAACGGGCATCAAAACCCGCTTACATTCCGTAACACTCGGCCGCTTTGGCCTTAAGCGCATTGACTGACTCTTCGTAGCCCTCTGCCTTGACCTCCATTTGCTTGGAGACGGCATTGAGATACGGGTGCACGTTCCATGACTTCAGACGCTCGGCGATCATGGCCGCAATCGTCTGGAAGAACACAAGATTGGGAATTGCGCTGAGCAGCGGAGCCACCTGAGGCACCGCAACCTCGTGAGCCCTACCCTTGGGATGGGCCGTGAGCAGCACCGTTTTTGCCGTAACGTTCGATAGCGCATCGGCGATATTCGCAAGACGCTCCGACCCCTGCGGATCGTCGACGATAAACACCAGATAGCCCGGAACGATCTGCATCTCGGGACCGTGGACGAACTCCTCGCCTTCGTGATGCATGGCAGGAATCTTGATGGTCTCGCTCAGCTTGAGCGCTGCCTCCTCGGCAACACCATAGTTGGGGCCGTTGCCGACGACCATGGCGGGCATGTGCTCAGAAAGCTCGAGCATGTGATCTTGGACATATGCCTCGGCGGTCTTGCACATCACGGCATTAGCCTGGATAGCCTCGCGCAGGTCATCAAGACGCTGAGCAACGCCCTTGGCGTCAATCGTTCCGCGCGCCTGACCGCCGTAAATACCAAAGAGCACCAGGTACTCAACGAGAACCTCGACGCCCAGAGTCACAAAGTCCACCGACTCGACGCCCACACCGTAGTCAAGAACGATGTCAGCGTGTTCCTTGATGGGTGCCTCGACGTTTGCCGTGAGCGCAACTGCAGCCATATCGTGTGCGCGCATGTAATCGAGCGCCGCAATCGTATTGGTTGAATAGCCGCTCTGCGAGACGGCAATGTTAAGCGCATGCTGTGGATAGGTGTGTTCAAAATCGACGAAGGCCTCGGGCGTCACAACGGACACCTGCATCTGCAGCGCATCTTGCAGGTAATCGCGGGCGCAATCCGCAGCATGGCGCGACGAACCCGAAGCAACGATGCGCAGCGCGTCAAAAGAACCGGACTGGAAAATATCAACGAGCTGCGCTACCAGCTCAGACGAACGCTCGAGGTTCTCTCCCATACGCACATGGGCAAGCTGAACGTAATCGAGCATCTTCATCGTCTCACCTCGTAACAAATCATTAGTATTTGATACCAATCACAGTTACAGGTTACGGCTTTTTGACACCTCTTTGTCGATTAATTTATCCCCTTCGGCGAACGGTCGATTTTGAGCCATGTAAGGTTGTATATACAGCTGACCCAACGATCAAAACTGGTTAGTTTCCCAGCCGTTATTCACAAAATACCAGCTAGTACGTATAGGTGTAGCCGCCCGTATCGCCACGATTGAAGGACTTTACATACTCGATAGCCTGACCGCTCGCGTCATAGCTCACGCATTCCAAAAGCAAAACAAGATCGCCCTGTTCCAGTCCAAGGAGGCCGGCATCTCGTGCGCCCAGCGCTTCGATATCGAGCTTTTCCTGTGCCATGACTGGCTTTCGGCCCAGCATCTCATAGGTCTCGTACAAACTGAAGACCGACACGTCAATATCTTCGATGGTTGGGAACAGCAGGCAGGGAATCAGCGCCGTCTCAATCGATACGGGGCTACCGTTTATGCAGTTCAGGCGTCGAACGGAATAGAGCAGGTCGTCCTCGGCGATGCCAAACAGGTCGGCGTAATATGGCCCCGCATAACGCTTGGAACGCGCGAGAATACGGACGGACGGCTCGCCGCCCGAAGCACGGACCGATTCACGGAAACCGACCGTGCGTTCAAAAAAAGCAGGTACTTTCTGCGCCACAAAGGCACCTTTTCCCCGAACACGGCGAATCTGCCCGCGCCGAACCAGCTCATCGACAGCGCTTCGGATGGTCAAGCGTGTCGTACCAAATTCCTCGGCGAGGTCTTTTTCGGACGGAATCATGGAACCCGTGGGATATGCACCGCGCTCGATACGTTCCTCGATGCGGCGTCGAATGCGCATATAAACCGGGGTGGCATCTACTGTTTCAGCCATTGTTCACCTGCCACGCTCCTCATGCCGTTCTCTTCGCCGTTATCGGCAAAGCGGAACTTTGTGGGCAAAATCACCGATTTGCAATGCTCCACAAAACGCATGTCCTTATCAAATTCGATCGAGCTCTCATAGAACACCGGCGTTCCCTCTTCTTGCTGGAGCAGCTCGGCCTCTTCGACGTTCAAACGCGAGATGGAGATATGCTCACGTCCATGCTCAACGCGCACGCCACCTTCTTTGAGCAAGACATCGTAAAGGCTCTCACACTCAAAATCGTGCTCGGGAAGCGATGGGCACAGGGACAGGTTAACGTGAGCGGTCTCGATTGACGCCGGCTCGCCCTCAATAAGTCGAACGCGCTGCATGCGGAGCAAGGGAGCGCCTACAGCCACCCCAAGCTTGTCGGCAAGCGCCTCATCCGCCTCGATGGTCCCGGTGGAAACCAGACGAGAAGAGGGGTGCAGGCCGGCAGTCCGCACAGCATCGGAAAAGTTATACGTTTCCTGGAAGATGTTCAGCGGCTTGGGAGGACACACATACGTGCCCGATCCGCGACGGCTCTCGAGCGTTCCACACGAGATAAGCCGCGTGATACCGGCACGCAACGCCGTACGCGAAACGCCAATCTCTTCGCACAGCACGCGCTCGGCCGGCAGGCGATCGCCGCCGGCAAGCTGATGGTGCTGGATATACCAAAGAATTCCCTCAACAGCATGATCTTTGGGGGGAATTGCATAAGATTCGCCTGCCATTGCACAGACTCCTCATTCAGAAACGTATGCCGCCAAAATTAGACCAGCCCTCCCATGGCATCAAATTCTGCCTTGATCTTCTCGGCGACATTCCGATACGACTTATATAGACTTGAATCGCGTTTGACTTCGTCGGTCATAACGGGAATCTCTAATTTGGAAACCTCGTCTTTTCCCGTCTGAACCGCCACAACAACGCCCATACCAAGACACATATTACGCTTGGCAGCGTTTATTTTCGCCGCCTTGGCAGGATTTGCCAGGATACGCTGGGCAAATTCCTGTTTAGAGACCGCTTCTTCGGCCTCCGGATCGCCCGCCTCGGCCACTTCGCACTGCAACACGTCCGCATAGTCAAAAATCTTCGGCTCGCCGCCGCGCTGATGCACGGCCCACTTGCGGCGCGTGGCGTCCTGGTAGATAGCCGGCAAAAATGTAAACCGCGGCGGGTCCAAAATCGTATCCGTGATGGTAAACACATCGGGATCAA
>CAUHIY010000142.1:0-3969 GCA_959606405.1 uncultured Collinsella sp.
TAAGGGGTCTCACGCCATCGTGAATGAGAATGACAGTATCTTCATCGGCAAGTTTATTTCTCTTTATATAGGAAAGGCCGTTAAAGATAGACTCCTGTCCGGTTTCACCTCCGGGAATCGAGGCGAGCACTTTGTGGTAGCCCCTTTGCGCTAAAAGATCCCTGAGGTAATCGAGCCAGCCCTCGACGCAGACAATGACTATCCCGTCAACGCAGGGTGCTTCCTCGAACTTGTCAATCACATGACAGATTATCGCTTCACCGCCGAGTTCGAGGAATTGCTTCGGCTTGTCAGCACCACTCATTCTCGATCCAACACCGCCTGCAAAAATAACAGCATACGTTTTACTCATCGTCATCATCACCAAAATCAAGCTCAATGAGACAATGAACCTCGCGTTTGTCCTCAGGAGGCACTTCTTTCCAATCCCCGTACAATTTGGTCAGATATCTGTCGTAATCGCGAGGGACGGGCCAAGAATGATCGCCGAAAGGAAGATATTCGGGCGGGAAATACGAATCTCGACGGATCAGCTCTCCAAAGTAGTACTTACCGCCTGAAGGTATCGTCAGGAATCTAGAAGCCTCGTTTTTACAGAGACCGTTTGCCTTATATGAAAGAAGCGACCAAGAATGCGCGCTTGAAAACGAGAAGATTCTTCCAACAAAAAAGCGCTTACGGTATCCAGCCATTGCTTCGGCATTTTTACCAAACACGCTCTCAATGTAGGCTCTCTGTTCATAGAGTCGCACACAGGAAGCGATATATCGCAAACCTTGGCATAAAACGCCATGACAAAGTCTTATAGCGCCATTATCAGGTGCGTTTTCAAGTAAAAAAATATCAACAAATATACCGTTCGGCTCGTTTGGAGCATGTGCGATTTCGCGAAGTTTCGTACCGCGTTTATATATTCGAATTGCGTTAATCACCGCATCACTAAATGAATCGGGGGCATAAATAAAGTATTTTTCCTCGAATCGTTCCTGTAAAACTGGAGCGAAAACTTCCCATTCTTTGCGCGTTATATTTAAATCAATGTCATCGTCCCAGGGAACGAAACCACGGTGCCTCGCAGCCCCTAGAACTGAACCGCCGCCCAATGTGATTGAAAGACCCAATTCATCCGCAAGGGAGATAACGTCGTCGGCAATATCGGTCATTTCTTTATGCAGCCGCTGCAGCTCTTCACCAGTAATCTCGTGTAAAGGGATAGAAGATTGCCCTGCACGTTTTATATAATCATTTAATCTCATTACGCAAAACCAATCGTATAGGTATTTCTACCCAGCCTTTGGCACAAGTACTTTCGCAGGCACGCCGATGGCCGTGGAGTCTTCAGGGACATCGCAGAGGACAACGGCTCCCGCGCCAATCTTTGCCCCTTTATGGACGGTGATGTTGCCGAGCAGCACTGCGTTGGCGCCAATCAAGACATCGTCCTCAATGATGGGAGCCCCCCCTCGAGAGCTCCGACGGTGACGTGCTGATAGAGCATGCAGTTCTTTCCAATCACGGCTTTCTCGGAGATGACACATCCCACACCGTTGTGCTGGAACAAGCAGCCTTCACCTATCTCGGCATGGCTTCCGATATGGCATGCAAAGAGAAGCTGCGACAGATGCCTGAAAACTCCAGCCAACGGACGAACAAACTTTGGCCCTTTGGTGCAGGCGTGAGCAGCTTTGTATAGTTTGAAGCATTCATTCATGCTGCTATCCTCTCAGCACGTCCGCAATTCGCTCGCTAGCATGTCCATCTCCGTAAGGGTTGGAGGCGTGACTCATGGCCTCATACTCGGCCTGATCGCTGAGCAAACGGCTGAACTCGCGGTAGATGACGTCCTCCTCGGTGCCCACGAGTTTCAGCGTGCCGGCGGCGACGCCCTCAGGGCGCTCGGTGGTGTCTCGCATGACAAGCACGGGCTTGCCCAGGCTCGGTGCCTCCTCCTGGATGCCGCCCGAGTCGGTGAGGATGAGGTGGCTCGCCGCCATGAAGTTGTGGAAGTCGAGAACCTCGAGCGGGTCGATGATGTGGAGCCTGTCGAAGCCGTCGAGCTCCTCGTGCGCAGCCTTGCGGACGAGCGGGTTCATGTGGATGGGGTAGATTGCCTTGGTGTCGGGGTGCTCCTCCATCACACGGCGGATGGCGCGGAACATGCGGTGCATGGGCTCGCCCAGGTTCTCGCGGCGATGGGCCGTGATGAGGATGAGACGGGAGCCATCCGCCCACTCGAGCTCGGGATGGGAGTACCCCTCGCGCACGGTGGTGCGCAGGGCGTCGATGCCGGTGTTGCCGGTGACCCAGATCTTTGACTCCGGCTTGCCCTCGTTGAGCAGGTTCTGCTCGCTCGCCTCCGTGGGGGCGAAGTAGTGCTCGCTCACGATGTCGACCGCCTGGCGGTTGAACTCCTCGGGCCAGGGGCTGTAGATGTCGTGCGTGCGCAGGCCCGCCTCGACGTGGCCCACGGGGATCTGAAGGTAGAAGCACGCGAGGGCCGCCGCGAAGCTGGTCGTGGTGTCGCCGTGGACCAGGACGACGTCGGGCCTCTCGTCCTCGAGGACGGCCTTGAGCTTGAGCAGCACGTCGCACGTCACGTCGAACAGGGTCTGGCCCGGCTTCATGATCGCCAGGTCTTGGTCGGGCGTCACGTCGAAGACGCGCAGCACCTGGTCGAGCATCTCGCGGTGCTGGCCGGTCACGGTGACGACTGTCTCGAACTCATCTGAACGCGCCTTCAGCTCGTTGACGAGCGGGCACATCTTGATGGCCTCCGGGCGGGTGCCGAAGACGAGCATTACTTTCTTCTTAGACATTGGCCTTGCTCCCCTTTGACTCCTTGCGGAGAAGCATATAGAAACGGGTGTTACCGACTAGATAGCGCCTCACCAGGCGCTTGGGCTCCTGCATCATGCGGAAGAGCCACTCCAGGTTCGCGCGCTGCATCCACATCGGGGCTCGCGGGATGTTGCCGGAGACGACGTCGAACGAGCCGCCCACGCCCACGAATGCGCCCTTTGCGCCCAGCTCGCGGAAACGCTCGATCAGGCGCTCCTTCTTGGGCGAGGTGATACCCACGAACACGATGTCGGGCTCGGCGTGCTCAACCTCGGCGACCACAGCATCGAACTCGTCGTTGCCGAAGTAGCCGTCACGGTAGCCCGCGAGGACCATATTGGGATACCTCTCGGACAGTACCTCAGCGGTCTTTGCGACCACCTCAGCCTTGGCACCCAGCAGGTAGACCCTGTGCCCCTCGCGCTCAGCCAGCCCGCACAGCTCCCACATGAGGTCGATGCCGGCCACTCGTCCGGGCAGGTCCACGCCCAGCTTCTTGGCGGCCATGACCATGGACGCGCCATCGGCATTCACGATTTCGCATCGGCGTACGCATGCGTCCATCTCTGGATCGTCGCGCATCTGCAGCAGCTTGTCGGCGTTCACGCCAATAAGGTGGGCGAAGCGCCCCTCCTTGATGAGCGCGTCGGTCGCCTCGACGGTCTGCTCCATCGTCCAGGGGTCAACGGGGGCGCCCAGGACTTCGACTCGCCCAGGAAGATCAACCCTTGAACTGGCGTCTTCGTATTTCCATCTAGTCTCTTTAGCAAGCGCCATTTCCGCTGATAACCTCAATCACAGTGAGTAGGATTATTTTCAAATCGAAGAAAATGCCTCGTTTGGCGATATATTCAAGGTCACGACGGACCATCCCGTCGAATCCCGTCGAGTTGCGCTCAGTGACCTGCCACCAGCCGGTGATTCCCGGCTTAACAGCAAGGCGCTGCAGGTCGTAGTCGGTGTACTCCGCAACCTCATTCGGCAGCGGCGGACGAGGCCCAACGACGCTCATCTGACCCAGAAACACGTTGACGAACTGCGGGAACTCGTCGATAGAGTGCTTGCGGATGAACCTGCCGATCTTGGTGACGCGGGGGTCCTCCCTCATCTTGAACATGGCGCCGGCGATCT
>CAUHIY010000143.1:0-3947 GCA_959606405.1 uncultured Collinsella sp.
AACCCGCGACCCCAACCTTGGCAAGGTTGTGCTCTACCAACTGAGCCATGTCCGCATATGTAAAAACAAAACGGGCGCCGGAGCGCCCGGATGTTGCCTGGAGGCGAAGCCCGGATTCGAACCGGGGGTAAAGGCTTTGCAGGCCTCTGCCTTACCACTTGGCCACTTCGCCGAAAAAGGACCGCCTAAACGGTCCGGAAATGCAATGGAGCGGACAACGGGGCTCGAACCCGCGACCCCAACCTTGGCAAGGTTGTGCTCTACCAACTGAGCCATGTCCGCTTGCGGGTTATTAATTTACGCGAGTTGTCCAAAAGACGCAAGTACTTTTTTCAAAAAACTTGTCTGCCGCATGTTCTTAGTAGCTAAACGCGCTAAAGCGATTGGCTAGGCACACGATTCCAGCGCTCCGCTAAACAGCTTCACCATCTGCACGCGCGTGCCGGCGCCGTCCGTACGACGAGCAACCTCCACGTTATCGACGAGCATACGCATAAGCTTGATACCGCGGCCGCGTTCCTCGGATGCGACCGGCTCGCTCGTTTCATCGATAGAATAGCCAGCACCTCGATCAAGCACCTCAACCACAACGCGATCGCCATAGGCCTGAACCGTCAGGACGCACCCGATACCGCCCGCATGGTCATAGGCATTACCCAGTGCCTCCCCCGACGCCAATGCGACATCGTAGCGCTCGTCACGGCGCAACGGAAGCGATTCAAGGAGTTCGGCGATGCGATGTCGGTAGTATGGAAGATTCTCGATACCCTGACGGACCTCGACGCTCTTACTCCAGCGAGGCAGCTCCCCCACCGGAATGGCGGGAATAGACTCCCGTGCCGGCCCCGCGACATGAAGGATATCGACAAGACGAGCAATCTCCAAAAAGCGAACAACTTCACCTGATGCATTGACGAGCGAAAGCAGGCCTTCTCGCCTCATGAGCTCACGAGCGCGCGTAAGCAGGAATGCCAAGCCCGTCGAATCGATAAAGCTAACAGCCTGACAGTTGATGACGACACGACGCACGCCGCGGCCAATCAAAGCATCCAACCGCCGACGCAGCGCAGGCACCGTGGCGATGTCGATATCGCCTGGTGGCGTCAAAACCGCTATGTCATTCCACTCATTCATACGACCATGGTTCCCCAAAAGAGCTTGTTCGATGCATGCCTTTCCGCAACCGTGCGGATTCGGCGCGCCCAGCGTCGCTGTTTAGGACCGGCCCCGCAAAAACTCAAGGGACACTAATGCGATGTCATCGTCCAGCGCCGATTCGGTAAATCGGTCGAGCTCGCCCAAGACCTTGCCGCAGATTCCCGATACGCCCTCACCCGAGACAGAGAGCAGAAGATCACGAAGGCGCTGCTCGCCAAAGAACGCTCCGGTGCGGTCGCGGGCCTCAATCGTTCCATCCGTATACATGAAGAGCATGTCGCCAGGAGCGAACGTAAACACGCCCGTCTCGTAAACCATGCTCTCAAATGCACCGATTACGCCCGATTGGCATCCAAGCAGCTCGACCTCTCCCCCACGGGCCTCGCCGCCACCCAGCGGCATCGACTCTGGCCTGATGACCATGGTCGGAGGATGGCCCGCCGAACAATACGTTGCGCGTCCGGTTTTAAGGTCAATCTTGGCGATAAAGGCCGTCACGAACGTCTCGACCCTCGAGAAGCCCATGAGCATGCTGTTAAGGGAGCGTGCCATGCGGGCCGGTCCAGCGCCCTCCCAGGCATATGCCGTCAGGGCCGTCTTGACGAGCGCGGACATCGATGCAGCCTCAATGCCTTTGCCAGACACATCGCCCAGAATCATGACGGCGCAGTCGTCGGGAAGACGGATGAGCGTATAGAAATCGCCGCCGACCAACGCCGAGTTCGTGGCCGACAGGTACACCGAATCGGCGGCGATTCCCGGAACATCCCCCAGGGAATTTCTCATGCCAATCTGGAGGGTCTGAGCGATATGGCGCTCCTCGCGCTTTTGAGATTCGCCTTCGTAGATCAGTTCAAAGTCATGCGCCAAGTGCACCAAGTAGTCATATTCAAGATCATCAATCGGCTCTTGGCTACCATCACGAAGCAGCAGCGCACGCGTCGTCGGCCCCTTCGCAACAGAAGCAGGAACGATTGCGTCGTTACTGTGCTTGCCATCGCCCTCAGGGCGTGGGCGCCCCGCCTCGATGCCGGCGTCGACGTAGAGACCCTGGCAAGGCAGGCCATGCGCTCTAAGCCAGCCTCCCATAGGCATCGATTCGTCAACGCGAGTTATACGGACGTGTTTAAGGTCCTCGGCACTCGTGCCGCCCAAAACAGATGCCTCAAAGCCATCAGGGGCAGCCCCCAAACGTGCCGCTGGCGCCGTCGTGGAAAAGAAAAGCTTCTCGGGATCGTCCGGCAAAGCAACGCAACTGCCGCCTTCAAAATCTATGACGTAGGAATCCAGACTGGCGTCATACTCAATAGGGCAAAAATGGCAGTTGAGCATATTGCAGATCTCGGACGATACCGCCTGGGTAGCCGCGGCGGAATCGTCTAGAAAGGTAAACAACTCATCCCGCAAGACATTGAGCGAGCGGCCAAGCTCGGCCGTGCGACGGGAGCGAAGGCTCGATGCCATGCCGACCAGCTGGATAGACAGGTAATCGCAAATGACCTCAAGTACATTAACATCATAAGCGAGCGGTGCCTGGGGGCGTTTCCAACCAACTTCCAGCACGCCGAGGATCTGCGTACCGTAAAAAACGGGAAGACAGATTTCACTGCGGTACGGAGGCATATCCTGCATGCGCAACAGGTGCTTAGAACGATTATCCAGGTCCATGAACATACCGGAGGCGGCCTTATCGCCCTCAAGGTCCTGTTGAATCGACAAGCGACAGGCACGCGACTCGCGAAGAACATACGTCGGAATGCCAGCGCCATACGGCAAAAACTCGGGCAGGTAGCTGTCGAGCAGCTCCTTGGAAACACCGCGGAGCTTAAAGCCGCCGCTCTCAGAAAAATAGATAGCAGCACCCGAAGCATCGAGCGTTCCTACAAGCTGGTTCAAAACGGTATCAAGCAGGCTGGGTAACTCATCGGAGCCCACAGTGCTCATAATGACCGAGAGCGTGCCAGAGAGACGCTTGTTCGCCACTCTAAGCTCCGATAACGCACGCTTGAGTTGCCGGTCGTGAGAATACTGTTCCTCAATACTGTGAAGCGCCACCAGGACACGTGGCGCGCGGCGCCCAAAGATACGTGGAGGCGTTACGGAGCCTGCGCGAACCAATACGGGAATAAAGGAGCCATCGCTCAGCTTGAGCATCAGTTCGCTCTCGGAGCCATCAGTTTCAAATGGCAAACGATGTTCCGTTGCACGTTCAAAAGCGGACGAGTACAGGACGTCTTTAACATCTCCACCGATGACGTCGGCGCGTTCCTCGCACATCAAACCAAGTAAGCGATTATTCACATGCAGAATGGTTCCGTCGAGCTCGCAGATGATGACAGCATCGCTCGTGATCTCGACTAGTTGGGCAACGTCTGCCCACTCGTTGCGTTCAAGCGTTTCCATCGTGGACCCCACCGTCTATCGGTAACAAAAAAGCCTCCGAAGAGGCTTCTCAAATGCGATGGTGTCGGAGGCGGGACTTGAACCCGCATGACCAAAAAGCGGTCACTAGCACCTCAAGCTAGCGCGTCTGCCAATTCCGCCACTCCGACATGCTATGTTGTTGATTCACGGTTCGTTTTGTCGGACCCGCGCGTTCAACGAGGAAGATAATAACCTATGATTCGAGAACTGTGCAAGCACTTTTTTGAAAAAAGTTTACGAATTTGTAAATTCGCTGGTAGATCTATATGTTCGGCCCCGAATCGGTGTTGCCTCCCGGCGCGTCCTCGGGCATGAGCGATATTTTGTTGCGCACTTCGTGCTGCAAAATATCGCTCCCCCTGCGG
>CAUHIY010000144.1:0-3934 GCA_959606405.1 uncultured Collinsella sp.
ATCTACATACAGCTCGGGGCCAATTCCATGCTTCTGCTTCCGTCCTCGATGCTCATGTGGATTTGCGGCGTGACCCCGTTGGGGGATGGTCAATGCGTTTCGATTTTAATTGACTGCCTCATAAACGTAGCAAGTGTTTTTGCTATTTGCTTTACCGTCGACCGATTGCGGTCGAGATTTCTTTGATTGCTTGTGAGGGATAATCATACCGAGCATACCAAATACAGGGGGGGCGGGCACCGTTGCTGGTGTCCGCCCCCCCCTGGCATGGAAGGTTTAAGCCTGTGTGATTCGCGAGCTAGCGTGCCTGCTTAACCTTTGCCGCCGCCTCGACAAACGACTTCCACAGGTTAAAGTCGGTCTCGAGCGTCTTCCACGTATACTCAGGGTGCCATTGCACGCCCAGGCAGAACGGCTGGCCTTCGACTTCGATGCACTCGGGAACGCCGTCGGTTGCCTTGGCGACCAAGCGCGTGCTCTTACCCAGACGATCGACGCAGCAGTGATGTGCGGAGTTGGTCTGGATCAGCCTGTGCCCGCCAACCGCGCGCTCCAGCAGCGAGCCCGGCACGACCTCGACAGGATGCACAGGGTCGTTGAGCACGTGGGCATGGCGCCACTGCGTGCGGCCCTCGCGCGCGCCTAGGCTCGGCACGTCCATGCACAGGGTGCCGCCGGTGGCGACATTGAGCAGCTGCGTGCCTCGGCAGGTGGTAAAGAGCGGCTTCTTGGCGCGAAGTACCTCGTTAACCAGCTTAAACTCAAAACGGTCGCGAATCTCGCAGCACAGCGTGGGGTCGTAAGGACGCTCGTCGCCCCAGCGTTTGGGGTTGACGTCCGGGCCGCCGGGAATGGCGATGCCGTCAGCGATTTCCACGTAATGACGGATAACGTCGACGTCTTCGGTAATGGACATCTGCAGCGGCAGACCGCCGGCGGCAAGAATGGCGTCGACAAATACGCTCGCAATCTCCTCGTTGGGGGAGAGCGTCTCGCTCAAATAGGGCTTCGCTTCTTCCCAGCGTGGTGCTACCAGGATAAGCGGGCGGTCAGCGGGATCGACGTCGACGTGCGGAGTGTAGGACGATGAGGTGCGGGTTCCGATCATGGGTGCGGCTTTCGAATCCGGGTGGACATGGCACAGGGGTGGCGCGGGACAAACGTTACTGATGAATTTGCCCGCGTGGCAATTGGGTTAGTGGCCCTTAATGGAGTTGAGGAAGTCCTGGGCGCGCTTGGTCTGGGGGTGGTCGAAGAACTCGTCGGGTGTGCCGGTTTCCACGATCTGGCCGTCGGCCATAAACACGACGCGGTCGGCCACGCGGCGGGCGAAGTTCATCTCGTGCGTGATGACGATCATCGTCATGCCCTGCTGGGCCAGACGGACCATGACCTCGAGCACCTCGTTGATCATTTCGGGGTCAAGGGCGCTCGTGGGCTCGTCAAAAAGCATGGCCTTGGGTTGCATGGCAAGCGAGCGGGCGATGGCTACGCGCTGCTGCTGGCCGCCCGAGAGCTGTGCGGGCACCTTATCGGCCTGCTCGGCAACGCCCACGCGGCCCAGCAGGTCCATGGCGCGCTTACGAGCCTCGTCCTTGGAGACACCCAGTACGTCGACCGGTCCCAGCATGACGTTCTGCAGTACGGTCATATGTGCGAACAGGTTGAACTGCTGAAACACCATGCCCAGCTCGGCACGCATGCGGGCAAGATCTTTGCCCTCCTGCGGCAGGGGCTCGCCCTCGATGAGGATTTCGCCCGAGTCGATGGTTTCCAGGCGGTTGATGGTTCGGCACATGGTCGACTTGCCCGAGCCCGAGGGACCAATCACAACAACGACCTCGCCGCGGTCGACTGAGAGATTGATGTCATTGAGGACGTGCAGATCTCCGTAGTGCTTATCGACGTGCCTGAGCTCGATCAGCGGCTGATTGCCGGTGGAAGAGGTGCTCTGTGCCATGGTGCTCGGCTCCTTATGACTCGAAATGGTAAAGCGTTAGCGGATGATGGTCGCGCCGGTCTTGTGCGAAACGTAGATGGCGGCCTTGTTGATCGCGACGTTGATGAGGATGTAGATGACCGCGATTACCAGGTAGACCGACACGAGGGCGTCGTAGTTGGTAATGAGCACACGGGCATTTTGCATGAGGTCGGGGTAGCTCACCACATAGGCGACGGTGGTGTCTTTGACTACGACCACAAGCTGCGAAATCAACGACGGAATGATGAACCGAATAGCCTGCGGCAACACGATTTTAAAGGTGATTTTGGCCTTGGAGAGACCGAGCGCCTGGGCTGCCTCGACCTGACCGCGCGGCACGGCATTGACGCCGGCGCGGAAAATCTCGGCCAGCACGCCGGCCGCAGCGAGCGCGACAGGCAGTGTGAGCATCCAAAATGACGGTAGCGCGATCTTGTACTGGGGCAGCACCAAAAAGAAGAAGTATATGAACAGCAGGCTCGGCACGCCGCGGAAGAAATCGGTGAGCACACGGCAGACCAGCTGTAACGGCTTGATGCCGCTGGTACGGCCGAGCATAAGGGCTAAGCCCAGTACCAGTGCAATGACGCCGGCGGTGAGTGCAACTTTAACGGTGCCCTCAAAGCCGGCAAGCAGGAACTTCCAGGTGGTGAGGTGCGTAAAGAAATACCAGTAGTGGACTGAAAGCTGACCGGTCACATAAAAGCGCTGCAGGACCAGAGCGATGAGCGCGGCCACGGCAACGAGCGAAATGGCGGTGCCGATGCGGATCTTGGCGCGCATCTTGGGGCCGGGAGCCTCGTAGAGCGCATCGCGCATGGTAAGTGCAGGGGAGGAATGCTTGCTCATCGGAGGATCCTCACCTTCTTATCGATGTAGTTGCCAATGTGGCTCACCACAAAGGCCGTGCCCAGGTAGCCGAGCGCCGAGATAAAGAACGCGGCGACGCCGCCAAGTGAGCGCGTGTTGATATAGCTCACCACGCCGGTGAGCTCCTGCGGTTTAAGCGGCACCTGGCTGCCGAGCGCGGTGGTGAGCATGACGGCGATAAAGAGGTTCGTCATGGGCAGCACGCTTGAGCGCAGTGCCTGCGGAATCACGATCTTGGCGAGGATACGGCTGAAGCTCATGCCGAGCGAGCGGGCGGCTTCCACCTGGCCGACGCCAACGGTGTTGATGCCGCTCATAAAGTTCTCGGAGCCAAAGGCCGAGCCCAAAAGGACCGTGGCGACGATAACGCAGGTACGGTAGGGCAGGACGACCTTGAGCGGCGGCAGCGCATAGACGACGATGATGAGCAGTGCGATGCCTGGGATGTTACGGAAGACCTGGACATACAGGTCGCCAAAGACGCGCAGCGGCTTGAGCGGCGACACGCGCATCACAGTGACGGCAACGGCCAGCACCATGGCGATGGCAAACGACTCAAGTGTCATGCCCCAGGTTGCTAGCAGGGCGTCGATATAGTTCTGGCCATAGAGCGACCAGAGCTCGGAGAGACTCATGCGGACCTCCCGCCGATAAGGAAAGGGGCTCCCGTGTGTACGGAAGCCCCGACAACTCAGTGAGGAAACAGTTTACCGCAATAAAGCGCATCATGCGTTTCCGTATGGTTTCGTTGCGGTCGTTACCAGGCTCGCTGCCTAGGCGCCGATTTCGGGCAGCTCGGGAACATTAGTGTCGCCCGTACGGTCGCCGATGCAGATCTGCCACAGCTCGGTCCAGGTGCCGTCGTCCTCGATCTTCTTAAGGAAGTCGTTGACAAAGGCGACGCCGTCGGAATCGAGCGGCAGACCGATGCCATAGGGCTCCTTGCTGCCGAAGGGCTTGCCGGCAATCTTGTACTTGCCGGGCTCGCGGACCAGGGCGCTCTGCTGCATGTTGTTATCGATGACATAGGCGTCAACGCGACCCTGCTGGAGTGCCTGACGGGCCTCCTCGTCGGTCTTGAAC
>CAUHIY010000145.1:0-3904 GCA_959606405.1 uncultured Collinsella sp.
TCGCCGGTGGTCTGGCCCGTGTAGTGAATGACCATCATGTACACGCGCGCCTTGTCCTGGTGGCTCGCAAAGCCGGCAATCATCACCACAATCACCACTGCCGTAAGCCCCACGAGCGCGTACATGCCGGCGCCTGCCGTAATGCCTGTGGTAATGGCCCAAAAAAGATACAGCAGGTCGAGCGGGTCCTTAACCGCCGTACGATAGCGGACGATTGACAGAGCACCGACCATACCGAGCGAGATGACCACGTTGGTCGAAATCGCGAGCGTGACCATGCAGGTAAGCACGCACATGCCCACGAGTGTCACGGCAAAGCTGCGCGAATACACCACACCGGTAAAAAAGCGCTTGTACACGTAATAGATCAGGATGCCCATGGCGAGCGCCACGAGCAGCGAAAGGCCAATCTTGGCAGGGTCGACCTGGCCAAACGCCTCCAAGACGGAGTTCTTAAAAAAGTCCCTGGTGCTCATGGTCTAAATATCCCCTCGGTTCTCAAAATCCGATTCCCAATAGTTAAAACCGCGCAGGTAGGCGGTCTTTTCGTAACACAGGCAGTACTTGGAGACCGCCGTAAGCTCGGCCGCTCCCGGCGGCACCATATCGCGCACCAGCTGCGGGCAAAACTCCGTAAACTTGACCTCCATCACCAGCTTGCCGGGCTCCAGGACCGGCAGCGCGGGCAGCGTCGCGTCAAAGATATCGAAGCTTCCCACCGCGGCACGCACGTTCATGTCAAACGTAACGCGCACGGTGCCCTCGTCCATCACCCACGGCTCGCGCTCGTAGTCCACGATGGTCCGCGGGCGCATCATGTTGCAGATGCACTCGATGTAGAACTCGCGGCAGAGCGGATAGGGGCTCCTCAGCAAAAAGCCGTAGTCGCCGGCCAGAATCTGCTCAAACTCGCAGCGCGTGAGCGGCGCGTCCTCCTTGTAGATCCAGCTGCCGTACTTCTTTTTGCGCTCGAGCTTAATCACCTTGTCGCTGCCGTTATAGATGCGCACGCGATACTTTTTGCGCATGAGAATACCGGCGCCTTTTTCCTCGTAGGCCGAGTTGCAGTAGTCGTCAAAGTACAGGCTGCGAATGGTGTAACCGCCTGCCCGCGCATGCTTGTCCAGCTTAAACACCGGCGCCATGCGACAGGCAAGCGCGGCGTGCTCGCCCTCGTTAATGAGATATTTGAGCTCGTGGCGGCAACGCTCCTGCGTGACACGCATAGGCGGGGCCGCCAAGCGCTCAAGCAGCGCGCTAGCCCTCCTCATACGTGTCCTCCACGACCTTACCGCCGCCTTGCACGTAAAAACACTTCATGCCGTAGTGCTTGCCGTCGTCGGTTACATAGTAGTCAAACGCATCTTGCGTATGGCCGTCGGAGTTGGTGGCACGCACGCGAACAAAATACTGGCCGGTATCGGGCGCATCGCAGGTCACCTCGGGAAGCAGCACGTCCTCGGCCTTAAAGACCACGTCGCTTATGGCATAGTCGCGCGCAAGCTCTACGGTGTAGCGAATGTCGCGCGCCTCAAAGTCGTAGGACGCATCCCAATTAATACGCAGCTTACCGTTATCGATCTGCGGCACGCCGATGTAGAACGGCATGGGCTTTTTAAAACTCTCACGAAAGCTCTTGTAGTTCTCCTCGATCTCGGAGGGAATCGCCGCGGCGATCTGCTCGTATTGGTCCTTAGTGACAGGCAGATTGTCGATATCGGGCGAAGCAAAGACCAGGGATTCAGTCACATCGCGGTAGTGCTTGATCATCTTGCTCAAGCGTGCCTCGGTCATATACGAGCGCAAGTCCTTGACGGCACGGTCGAGTTCGCTGCGGAACGACTTGCTGCGCAACGCGCGGTTAAACAGCACGTTGCCCCAGTAGTTACTTGCGCCGCGCTCCCAGCTCGCGTAGTCCGAAAACCCGGTAAGAGAAAGCTCCAGCTTACGCAGCATGCCGTCGTTATCCCAATCTAAAAAGTACCAGGTATTTGAGTTGAGCGGGCTGTACAGATAGCAGTTACGGTTCTGCGTATCGCAGTTGCCCGTCAGGATCTGAAACGCCAGCCAATAGACCAGATTTTCGGTATCAAAGTAGGTGCCGAGCACGTCGTCGATCTTTTGCGATTCGTCGTTGAGCGCATCGAGCATCTCGATGAGCTTGGTGTGGTCCGAATCGCCCTTAATCTCGAGCATGCCCTCAAATTTAGCCTGGTTGTAGTCGGGATCGTCGGCGAGCTTAATGGTGTCCTCGTAGCGATGGAAATCAAAGCTGTTCACCTTGTACAGGTGCCCGCTCTTATCCAGGCCATGTGCCTTAAGCGCCGTCTTGTTGAGCTGCTCCACCTGCGTAAATAGGCCGTAGTCCTCAAAGGTGTCGTTGGTCTTTTCGGTCTGGTCGCACACCCACAGATGCACAAACTGCGTGCGCAGACCCATCATCTGGGGAATCCCACGGATAAGGTCATAGGCCATCTTGTTGCGAAAACGCATACCCTCGCCCATGTGCTTGTTGAGCGCAATCGCGCGCTGTTGGTGCCAAGTACCCTTGCCCTTTTTGAGCTCCACCTTGTAATTCTTTTGCGAGTTCATGCTCGATGTCTGACCGCGCACCTGCACGGTGGCATTGGGCGCTTCCTCGCCATAGCCAACCTCGCCGGCCACCGGGCCGTCTTCGTCGCCCGGCTGCAGCAGGCCCATAACCTGATAGCGCGTCACGCCCATGTCGGCATAGTCATACACCGAGTACGTGTTGATCTCGGCCCAGCTATGATCAGTGTTCTCGGAGCTGTTGCCACGCGAGACCGTCAGGTACATGGTCACAATGCCCGAGTCGTCGTAGACCTCGTACAGCTCATCCTTATCGCGCAGATGCTTGGTACCGTCCGAGGAATCGGCCTTTTTAATCTTGTCCTGCTTTTTGACCTTTTTAGTCGAGGATTCGTCCTGAGACGAACAGCCCGAAAGCAACAGCGCGCCGGCAGCCGCCTCGATCAGGCAGCGGCGAGACATCATCCTATCGGTCATCAGAACCTCCCCAATGCTTGCGATACACGCGAGCTACTGCGCGCTCAAACGCGCCGTGCGGCACGCCCTTATGTCGGCCTTCCTCATAGCGCTGTTCGGCACGGTCGAGCAAGCGGCCCAGCTGTGTAAAGCGACCCGTCTTGTCGGTCGCCACAATGGGCTGCTGGCTCAGGATACGATACGGCAAGTTGGCGGTATAGGTATCGAGCCGCAGCAGCGCCACGATAAAAAACACCGCCGCACCCAACAAAAAACCAAAGCCGAAAAACTGCTGCGGCAAAAGCAACGAAACGGCAGTCGCCAGCCCGGCCACACCGGCAAACAGGCCCGAAGCCAGCACGGCCCCCTTATAGTCGGTAAAGTACAGCAAGATAAGCATCACCGTATTACCCACGGCATACAGGCCATAGCCCACGCACAGCGTGCGAAAATACCCGTGCATAAGGTTGTTAAAGCCCAACGGTAGGGCCGACAGCACCGTGGTCTCGAGCGAAATGACCGCCGCGGTCACAAACAGCTGCTTGAGCGCACAAAAGCGCAGCTCGCTGTTAAGCGTGGAGAGCATCTCCTCCTCGGCCACCACAATGTCGCCTACCACGCCGCCGTCATTGAACAGGCTGTAGTAGTCGCGGTAGCGCGGATAGAAGTTGACCTCGACCGAGACCACAAAGTTGACGGTCGTGACCAGGATCGTCAAAAACGCGATGAGCGCCGGCACATCGTAGTAGGGCGCACCATAAAACAAGCCCTTGACCCGCACGCCAATGGGACCAGCCCAAATAATCACCAGGTGTGCAAAGAGTCCCAGATTGGTTAACAGACCCGTGAGCGCCAGCGGCATAAACTGATCGACCCACTGCAAAAAGGGACAGGGGCT
>CAUHIY010000146.1:0-3855 GCA_959606405.1 uncultured Collinsella sp.
TAAGGCCGGCAACGAGCTCGCAGTCGCCGTCGGACAGGAAGTAGAGCATGCGCTCGAGGTTGGAGCTGATGAGGATGTCCATCGACGGCGAAATGGTCGTGAAGAACGGGCGGTTGCGGTCGTAGACGCCGGTGGTCAGGAAGTCGGCAAGCACGTTGTTCTTGTCGCTCGCGACGATGAGCTTGGCGACGGGCAGGCCCATGCGCTTGGCGTAGTAGCCGGCCAAGATATCGCCAAAGTTGCCGGTGGGCACACAGAACTCTACGGCGTCGCCAGCCTCGATAGCGCCGGCGCGCAGCAGCTGCGCATAGGCGGCAAAGTAGTAGACAACCTGCGGTACCAGACGGCCGACATTGATAGAGTTGGCGCTCGAAAGCACCGTGCCGGCGGCTTCCAGACGCTCGGCAAGCTCCTTATCGGCAAAGATGCGCTTGACGGCGCTCTGGGCGTCGTCAAAGTTGCCGCGGATGCCGCAGACGGCGACGTTGTCGCCCTCCTGCGTGGACATCTGCAGGTTCTGGACGTGGCTGACCTTGCCCTCGGGATAAAAGACGGTGATGCCCGTGCCCGGAGCGTCGGCAAAACCGGCGAGTGCGGCCTTGCCCGTGTCGCCCGACGTGGCGGTGACGATCATGATGCGCTCAGCGCCGCCGTCCTTGGCGGAAGTGCGGGCCATGAGGCGGGGGAGCATCTGTAGGGCGACGTCCTTGAAGGCGCTTGTGGGGCCGCCAAAGAGCTCCATCACATAGGTCTGAGGGGCGTCAGCACCCGGCGCTGCGTCGAGTTTGACGAGCGGCGTAACCTCTTCACTCGCGAACGTGCCGCGGTATGCCTCGTCGACACACGCCGAAATTTCTTCGGCCGTGTAATCATTCAGTAACATTCCCAACACATCTTGAGCGATTTCAAAGTACGATTTATCTGCAAGCGAGCTGATATCGACCTGCTGGGTGCCAAGCTCGTCCGAGACAAACAAACCCCCGTCGGGAGCGATGCCGGTGCGGATTGCCACCTTACTTGAGCACGATAAAGTGCGTCCTCGTGTACTATGATAAGTTCCCATATAACACTGCTCCTCGGATGCCTTGGTCCCAATCGGTGAAACCATGGTATCAGAGCGCGCAAAATAGGTTCGCAGAGGCTTTTTAGAAAGGTAACCTCCAGCCCATGATTAAGATTGCCAAGTTTGGCGGCTCGTCGGTCGCCGACGCCGAACACTTTAAGAAGATCAAGGCCATCGTCGATGCCGACCCGGCTCGCCGTTTTGTGGTGGTTTCCGCCTGTGGTCGCCGCTTTAAGGGCGACACCAAGGTGACCGACCTGCTCTACCTGGTTAACGCGCACGTTAAGTACCACGTGTCGTGCGAGGAGCTGCTCGAGGACATCGGCCAGCGCTATTTTGATATCGCTGACGAGCTGGAGCTCACCTATCCCATCCGTGAGGAGTTCGCGGCTTTTGCCGAGCGCGCCCGCTCGGGCGGTTACTCCACCGAGGAGCTCGTGAGCCGCGGCGAGTACTTCACCGCTCGCCTGATGGCTGAGTACCTGGGCCTACCGTTCCTGGACGCCGCGACGGTTGTGGCGTTCCATCACGACGGTACGCTCAACATGAACCGCACCTCCGAGCTGGTGCAAGAGTACGGTCAGCAGGGCGGCTTCGTTATGCCTGGCTTCTACGGCGCGACGCGCGAGGGCCAGATCAAGCTGCTCGACCGTGGCGGCGGCGACATTTCCGGCTCGATCCTGGCCAAGTGCCTAGGCGCCGACCTGTACGAGAACTGGACCGACGTTTCGGGCTTCTATTCTGCCGATCCTCGCATTGTGCCCGAGGCTCAGCCCATTGCGCGCGTTACCTACGAGGAGCTGCGCGAGCTTTCGTACATGGGCGCAAGCGTCCTGCACGAGGAGGCCGTGTTCCCTGTGCGTGAGGCGGGAATTCCGCTGGTCATCAAGAACACCAATGCGCCGCAGGACCCCGGCACCATCATTAGCGAGACGGCTGATGAGGGCGAGGCGGAGCCCATCATTACCGGCGTGACCGGCAAGCGCGGCTTTGTCGCCATCAACGTCGCCCGCGACCGCACCAAGCCCCGTGTTGGCTTTATGCGCCGTGCGCTTTCGGTGTTCGAACGCTATGACGTCTCCGTCGAGCACATGCCCACCGGTGTCGACCGCTTTGGCGCCGTGGTGCAGGAGCAGGATGTGCACGACTCGCTGTACTCGCTCGTGGGCGACATTCAGCAGGAGGTCGAGCCGCTCGAGATCGAGGTCGTCGAGGGCCTGGCGCTTATCGCGACCGTCGGCCGTAACCTGCGCGGGCGCGCAGGTATTTCGGGTCACCTGTTTGGCATGCTTGGCCAGGCCGGCGTGAGCGTGCGTATGATTTCGCAGAGCTGTGACGAGATCAACATCATTATCGGTGTCGAGGAGAAGGACTTCGACCTAGCGATTCAGACCATTTACCGTGCCTTCTCCGACGAAAACGGCATTGTGAAGGTCTCCGACCTGGAGGCTCCCGCGCCGGTCGATCCCGCCCTGGTCGCGCTCCACAAGTAGCTGCCATCCCGTTGATTTTTTGGGACATGTCTCAAAAATCTACGGCGGGGCGTTTCGTTTCGGTTTCGTTTCGACGGGGCGGGTTTCGTGCCCGCCCCGTTCTTGTATACACTGGCAACAATAATCGGCCTGCTCGGCGTGCGGGCAAAAGCCACAACCTTTAAAGGGGGAAGCATGAAACAGTACACGGTTGCTATTTTGGGCGCGACGGGAGCTGTAGGCACCCAGATGCTCGAGTGCCTCAACGAGCAGGAGTTTCCGGTCGGTAAGCTCAAGCTGCTGGCGAGCGCGCGCTCTGCGGGCAAGACCGTTGAGTTCCGCGGCGAGCAAATCGTGATCGAAGAGGCTTGCCCCGAGGCCTTTGAGGGCTGCGATATTGTGCTCGGAGCCGCCGGCGACGATATCGCGAAGGAGCTGCTGCCCGAGGCCGTCAAGCGCGGCGCTGTCGTGGTCGACAACAGCCATGCCTTCCGCATGGATCCCGAGGTGCCGCTGGTCGTACCCGAGATCAATGCCGACGATATCAAGTGGCATCACGGCCTTATCGCCAACCCCAACTGCGCGACCATTATCGGCCTGGTTCCCACCTGGCCGCTGCATCAGCTCGCCGGCGTGAAGCGCATGATCGTCTCGACGTACCAGGCGGCTTCGGGCGCTGGCGCTCCCGGTATGGCCGAGCTCGAGGCCCAGCTGGCCGCCCTGGGCCGTGGCGAGGAGATTCCCGAGCCGCGCGCTTTTGCCGCCCAGCTGGCGAGCAACCTGATTCCGCAGATTGGCGGCGTCAAGGAGGAGGGCTTTACCTCCGAGGAGATGAAGCTGCAAAACGAGGGCCGCAAGATTATGCACCTGCCCGAGCTGCGCGTGAACTGCACCTGCGTGCGCGTTCCTGTGCTGCGTTCGCACTCCGAGAGCATTACGCTCGAGTTTGAGCGCGATATAACGGTTGAGGAGGCCCGTGCTGCGCTGGCTGCCGCTCCCGGCGTCAAGCTGGTTGACGATATGGCTGCCGAGGATGCGCACGATCGCTTCCCCATGCCGATGGACACCTCCGACCAGGACCTGATTTGGGTCGGCCGCGTGCGTCGCGACATCTCGAACCCCGAGGCTGCGCGTGGCATCACCTTCTGGTGCTGCGGCGACCAAATCCGTAAGGGCGCGGCAACCAACGCCGTCCAGATCGCTAAGCTGCTCTGCGAGTAGTGTGACCTGTCCGGCGGGGGCCGGGCTTAGTTTTCAGAACGTCCTCGACCATGTGTGGCGCCTTGTCCTGCTCCTTCGGAGCCGCGGACAAGGCGCCAC
>CAUHIY010000147.1:0-3822 GCA_959606405.1 uncultured Collinsella sp.
GACATTCGCTTCTCGCACGAGAATCCCGATGTCCAGGCGTGCTATCGCGAGTTCTTGGGCGCGCCGCTCTCGCCGCTGGCCGAGGACCTGCTGCATACCGACCATCACGCCTGGTCGATGCCCAATGAGGGGGCGTGCTAGCGATGCGCGCTTTTGATGTTGAGATGTCGCGCCGGGGGTTTGCCTCGGTGCTCGCCGCGGGCGCCCTGTCGCTTGCGCTCGCGGGCTGTGGTGGCGGAGCTGCGGGGGCGGGGTCTGCTGCGGGCTCGGCTGCCACGGACGGCGCCGGTGCTGCCGCAGAGCCGGTCGAGGTGCACGTCGCCTCGCTCAAGGGGCCGACCTCGATCGGTCTGGTGCAGTTTATGGACCAGGCGGACGAGGGTGCCACGGATAACGAGTTCGACTTTGCGATCAGCGCCGCAGCCGATGAGATCGTGCCCAAGGTGATTCAGAGCGATGTCGACATTGCCCTGGTGCCCGCCAACGTGGCGAGCGTGCTCTACAACAAGACCGAGGGCGCGGTGCAGGTCATCGACATCAACACGCTGGGCGTGCTGAACGTGGTGACGGGCGACGCGAGTGTGGCCTCGTTTGGCGATTTGGCGGGCCATACCGTCTATATGACGGGCAAGGGCACCACGCCGGAGTACGTCATGAACTACCTGCTGGAGCGCGCGGGCCTGACCGGCCAGGTGACGCTCGAGTTTAAGAGCGAGCCCACCGAGGTGCTGTCGGCCCTGCTTGCCGACCCGTCCGCCGTGGGCGTGCTGCCCGAGCCGTTCAAGACCGCTGCCATCGCCAAGAGCGAGGGCAAGCTGTCGGCACCGGTGAGCCTGACCGATGTGTGGGGCGAGCTGGCAGGTGACACGGGCTCGCGCTTGCTGACGGGCGTGACCGTGGTGCGCCGTGCCTTTGCCGAGGAACATCCCGAGGCCGTGGCGGAATTCCTGAGCTGCCATGCGGCGAGCGTGAAGGCCGTGAACGCGGCGCCGGCGGACTGGGCTCAGACCGTGGTCGATGCGGGCATCGTGGATAACGCCACGATTGCCGAAAAGGCGATTCCCGGGTGCATGCTCGTGTGCCAGACGGGGGAGGATATGAAGGCGGCGCTCGGTGGGTACCTGCAGGTGCTGGCCGATGCAGACCCGAGCGCCGTGGGCGGCAAGCTCCCGGCTGACGATTTCTACTACATGGAGTAGCCCGTGTGTGCGTTTGCTCGACACATGACAAAGCGTATGAAGGCGGTGGCGGCAGCAGGTGCCGTTGCCGCCTTTTGGCTTGCCGTGTGGGTCTTCGCGGCGGCGCTGGTGGCGCAGCCGCTGATTTTGCCGGGGCCGGGCGCTGTTGTGGTGGCGTTGCTGCGGCTGGTGTGCGATGCCACCACGTGGGCGATTCTGGTGGGCTCAGGCGCACGAATCTTGGGCGGACTGGCGCTTGCCGCGATCTGCGGCGGTGTGCTGGCGGGAGTCTCGGTGCGGTCGCGGACGTTTGCCCGTCTGGTGGCGCCGGCGCTTTCGTTTGTAAAGGCGACGCCGGTCGCCTGCGTGGTGGTTCTGCTGCTCATTTGGCTGGGGTCGGCGCGCGTGAGCATTGCAGCGGTCTTTTTGATGGCGCTACCGGGCGTGTATTTTTCGCTGGTCGAGGGTTTGGCACAAGTGGATAAGCCGCTGGAGCAGATGTTTCGTCTGCATGGTGTGCGGGGTTGGCGACTGTTCTTCGCCCATACCTGGCGCGAAGTCCTGCCGTTTGTGCTTTCGTGCGCCCGCGCCGTGATCGGCATGAGCTGGAAGGCCGGCGTGGCGGCGGAGTTGATTGGCATGGCGGCTGGTACCGTGGGCGAGCGCATCTATCAGGCGAAGCTGCTCATTGAGACGGCTGACCTGCTGGCGTGGACCGTGTTGGTCGTGGCGGCATCGTGGGCATGCGAGCGCGTGCTGGTGTGGCTGCTGCGGGCTTCGGGTTCCGTGGCATGGCGTGTTGCCGTGCGGGCACATGGGCGCAGTGGCCGCGGGCGTGAGGGCGGCTCTGCTGGCGGCGGAGCTGCAGCGGTGCTTGTGCTCGCCGTGGGCGATCGTGCGCCTTGGGCGCCGGCGCTCGACGGACTGGCACTTCGCGTGCCCGCCGGTGGGCGTACCTGCGTGATGGGCGCCTCAGGTGTGGGCAAGTCGACGTTGCTTGCGCTGGCGGCGGGGGAGTGCGTGCCGTGCTCCGTGGTGTTTCAGGATGTGCGCCTGGCCGAGGACGCTTCTGCCCTGGATAACGTGCTAGTGTGCGCCGACGCGCGCGTGGACGCCTCGAGTGCCGCAGCCCTGTTGCGCCTGCTGGTGCCGGGGGTCGATGTACATGCTCGTGTGGCCGAGCTCTCGGGCGGGCAGCGCCGTCGCGTCGAGATTGCCCGAGCCCTGCTGTGCCCAGGCGACGCGGTGATTCTGGACGAGCCCTTTACCGGACTAGATACCGCTGCGCGCGACGCATGCGCCGAAGTCGTGCTCGACTTGCTCGACGGTCGCATGCTGTTGCTTGCCACGCACGATGCCGTCGACGCTCAGGCCCTCAATATCTCGGACATCATCACGCTCTAAATACTTATTCAGCAACAAAATGATCCGTTTTCCTCCGTCCCCAAGGGATCAGGTGTGCTATTCTATCTGCGGGGTAATACTTAGGATTACCAAGTAATACCAACGCCGTAGAAACAAACTCCAGATGCGGGCCAATCGGGCTGCCTTCACAGCCCGTCGCCCAGCCGCGTGGCCCTCATCTATCCGCACCACCGTCGTTTCAAAAAGGAAGCGCCATGGCAGAACACATGACCCCGGTTGTCGCGAAGGTCTTGCCCGAGGAAAAGGCGGCCTTCGCGGCGGCAACCCAGCTCGTAGGCACCACGCCGTCCAACGCCATCCGCATGTTTATCGCCGCGTTTAATCGCTGCGGCACCTTTCCGTTCGACATTTCGCCCAGCGGGGCCTTTGGCAAAGACTGTCCCCAACAGCTAGTCGTTGAAGAACGTCCCCAATGACTAGTCGTTGGGAGGAGGTCGGCATGCTCAATGCGCTGGTTTGGGCGCTTGCCTGTTTTGGCGTCGTCGCTGCCGATATTGTCCTGAGCATGGTTTTGTTCTCCGTGCTGGACATCGTGTGGGCGCTGACGGGTTTCCCGATCGACAACCTCGATATTCAATGGTTTCAAGCCGTCGCTCAGACGGCGTCGTTTTTGATGGCGCTGCTATGGTGGCGTTATTTGTGGCCGCGGTCGTTTATCGCGCGCTGGCAAGGTGAGCGTCCGCTTGGCGGGGGAGTGCGTAGCGCGTGGAAGCGCATTGCCTGCGTTATCGTGATCGGCTTGGCACTGCAGGTGGTCGTTGGCTACGTGACCGACGCCGTACTGTCATTGTTGCCCGAGGTCGCGGCCGATTACAGTGAACTTGTCGAGGAAACAGGCATGGGCGACACCAGCTATCTCGCCGTCCTGACCACGGTGCTCGGCGCTCCGTTTTGCGAGGAGTTGCTGGTGCGCGGCATTATTTTTGAGTTTTCGCTCCGAGCGTTTAACCCGCAGTGCCGCCCACTTTGGAAGCGCCGACGTCTCGTGCGACCGCAAGACGGCGCCATGGTGCCCTGGGCGGCCCCGAGTAACTGTGGTATCGCCGCGGCGATTGTGCTGCAGGCGGCGATCTTCGGCTTTATGCACATGAACTGGGTGCAGGGTTGCTATGCGGGCGCTGCCGGCCTCATTTTTGGTTGGGTGCTCGTGACGACCGGAAAGCTTCGCTACACGATCCTGCTGCACTTTGCCTTTAATGCCGGGTCGTATCTCATGACG
>CAUHIY010000148.1:0-3800 GCA_959606405.1 uncultured Collinsella sp.
GTGCGGAGTGTGCCTAAAAGTAAACTAATGGCGGGCCCTGCGATGTCCGGTCTTCGGCGGATCAGCCGCTGGGTGAGGGTGGTGCTTGGGGCGACGTGCAAAAAACGGAGTTTTCAGCAGCCAAAGATTGATGCATAAGGCCATAGCCGGCTTTCGCTGCCTTTGTTGATGCTTTTGCACGACGATTGGGCTTTGGCGACGATCATATATGGCTGGTTTCTCGCCGCATGCTATCCAGATGGGTCGAGTCATGAGGACTATCTACCTTTTGAAAGATTTTTGGCACCAAAATCTTATCCCGCGATGCTGAATACTCGCAAAAATGCACGCTCCGGAGGGTACTACCCAGTTATGGCCAGAAATCCATGCGCCATCTTATGCAATTAATTAACGAATTTATGCAAAATGGCTTACGTGCGTACGTCTCGGACTAGATGTTTGCCTCGGCGCTGCGTAAATCATCCTGTCTATAGTGTCTTTGACAGGCGGCTGCGGTCCCGTTTGGGGTCGCGGCCGTTTTGTTGTGGGTCAAATATGAACGTTGTGTTAATGAGTCGGTGGACGGTGGTGTTTTTCGGTGAGCGGCGTATCCTTCCAACGGTTTATCTAGTGTGTCAGTTGAAAAGGAAGAGGGCGCTCGTCATTGTTTGAATGTGAACTGCCGTTTGACCACAAGACGTTGCATCTGGAGCTCGAGGATAAGAACTTCGCGGGTGTGATGGAAGGTCATCAAAACGAGTTTAAGACCACGAAATCGCAGGAAGAGCTGGTAGGGGAGTCGCTTGCCAACCCTTATGGCTCGCCGTCGCTCGAGGAGCTTTGTGCTGGCAAGAAGGATATCGTCATCATTAGCTCCGACCATACGCGTCCCGTTCCCTCGCGTGTGACGATGCCTATTCTGCTGCATCACATCCATTCCGCTGCGCCCGAGGCTCGCGTGCGCATTTTGGTTGCTACGGGTATGCATCGTCCGTCGACGCATGAGGAACTCGTCAACAAGTACGGCGAGGAGATCGTTGCCAACGAGGAAATCGTTATGCACGTCGCGACCGATGACAGCATGATGAAAAAGATCGGCACCCTGCCTTCTGGCGGCGAGTGCATCATCAACAAGATTGCTGCCGATTGCGATCTGCTGCTTGCCGAGGGCTTTATTGAGCCGCACTTCTTTGCCGGTTTCTCTGGTAGCCGCAAGTCCGTCCTGCCTGGCATCGCCAGCTACAAGACCATCATGTACAACCACAACGGTCAGTTTGTGAACGATTCCCATTCGCGTGCCGGCAACCTGTGCCACAACCACGTGAGCGAGGACATGTTTGCCGCTGCCGAGATGGCTCACCTTGCCTTTGTGCTCAACGTGGTGCTCAACGGCAAGCACGAGGTCATCGGCTCCTTTGCCGGCGACATCCACAAGGCGCACGAGGCTGGCTGCGAGTTCGTGAAGAGCCTTGCCGGCGTTGAGCCCGTCGAGTGCGAGATTGCCATTACCACCAACGGCGGCTACCCGCTCGACCAGAACATCTATCAGGCCGTGAAGGGCATGTGCTCTGCCGAGGCTACGCTTCCCGAGGGCGGCGTGATCATCGACGTCGCCGGCTGTGCCGACGGTCACGGTGGCGAGGGCTTCTATCACAACATCGCCGACAACGATCCGGCGGAGTTTGAGCGTGCCTGCATCGACCGTCCTAAGGACGAGACCCTGCCCGACCAGTGGACGAGCCAGATCTTTGCCCGCATCCTGGCGCATCACCCTGTGATCATGGTCACCGACCTGTGCGATCACCAGATGATCAAGGATATGCACATGACGCCGGTCAACACCCTCGATGAGGCGCTCAAGCTCGCCTTTGAGATGAAGGGTGCCGATGCCAAGGTGGCCGTCATTCCCGATGGCCTGGGCGTTGTCGTCGCACAGCACTAGTACGCGGCCTAAACGAATCGTTTATAACCGACAAGAAAGATAAGGTTTTATGCTTACCAAACTCCTCTGCGAATTCGGCGCAACGGCCCTCATGATCATCTTTGGCGTGGGCGTGCACTGCGATACCGTGCTTAAGGGTACCAAGTATCAGGGCTCCGGCCATATGTTTGCCATCACCACTTGGTCTTTTGGCATCTCGGTCTGCCTGTTTGTCTTTGGTGGCGCCGTGTGCATGAACCCGGCTATGGTGCTTGCCCAGTGCATCGTCGGTCTGGTGCCGTGGAGCAGCTGCATCCCCTTCATGATTGCCGATATGCTCGGCGGCTTTGCGGGTGCCGTGATCGCATGGTTGATGTATGCCGATGAGTTCAAGGCTTCCGATGGTGTCATCGATCCCATTGCTCAGCGCAACATCTTCTCGACCAACCCCACCACCGAGGGTACGAACTATGCCCGTAATTTCTTCTGCGAGGCTATCTGCACCTTTGTGTTCATCAGCGCCATCCTTGCTGCTGCTAACCGTGCTGGCGAGAACGTCCTGATGCTCGCTATCTGCGTCGGTCTGATCGTTTGGGCTGTTGGCATGGGCATGGGAGGTATCACTGGCTTCGCCATGAACCAGGCCCGTGACCTTGGTCCTCGCATGGCCTATCAGGTGCTGCCGATTAAGAACAAGGCTGACAACAACTGGAAGTACGGCCTGCTTGTTCCTGGCATCGCTCCGTTTGTCGGTGCCGCTCTGGCCGCGCTGTTTGTGCACGGTTTCTTGGGTATGTTCTAGTCCAAGGCTACATAGTTGTCCGCTGGCCGCATGGGGTAACTTCCCAGCGCGTCCTCGGACATGAAAGAACCCCCGCTGCGCACTTCGTGCGGCGGGGGTTCTTTCGTCCTGCGGAATGCGCTGGGAAGTCACCCCATACGGCCAGCTGCGGGGTCTTTGCTGCGCTCGAGCAAGCAATCCAACATATAAATCTTAATTTGGATTTGGATGGGAGGGGCTTGTTGCTGTTGGGGGGGCATTGAAGCGCGAGTGGCACTTTGGGATGCGTGGCGCTCTGGGTTGAGGCGTTGCTTTGGGATGAGCTTCTTACTTAGGTGAAGAGGGGCTTTATGGCTGAGAGGTAGTCTTTGGCTACGTCGGCTTTATCTGCTTGGAAATTGTGCCAGGCCCACCATTGGACCATTCCTACGAAGCTTGAGGCTATGTGGTGTAGTAGGAAGCTGCGGTCCATGGTGCCGGCGGGGCCGTTTGGGTCGGTAGGGACGGTTTCGGCTGCTCGTGACATGATGGTCTTGCGTAAGCAGTCGGCGAAGACGCGGGATCCGGCGCCGGCTACGAGGGCTCGAACGCCCTGACGGCGTTCCCAGAGGTTGTTGAGGATATGCTCGACTTGCACGAGTGGGTCGTCGAGCGGCGTACCATCGTCGTCGAGGGCGTGGGTGCAGATGTCGTTCACGAGCTCGGACAGTAGGTCGTCTTTGCTCTTGAAGAGGCCGTAGAATGTCGCGCGGCCTACGTGAGCGCGCGCGATGATGTCGCCGACGGTAATCTTGCCGTAATCCTCTTCGCGTAGCAGCTCGGAGAACGCCGCAACGATGGCAGCGCGGCTTTTTTCTTTGCGGGCATCCATGGCTATGCATCCACGTGAACGAGCAGGCAACGGAGCGTGCCGGAGCAGCCCTCGTAGGGGCGCTTACCGGCGCCGTAGCCGACGGCTTCGATACGATAGCGTGAGGGCAGTTGGTCGGACGTGCGCAGCGCGGTGACGATGGCGGCACCCGTGGGCGTCACGAGCTCGCCGGCGACCGGTGCAGGCCTGAGGGCGATATTGCCCGCCTGGCACAGGTTGACGACAGCGGGGACGGGAATGGGCATGAG
>CAUHIY010000149.1:0-3789 GCA_959606405.1 uncultured Collinsella sp.
CGTTATAGCCGTTGAGCTTCATGTCGTCGGCGCCGTCCCAGCTCCAGGTGCCGGCGGCGTCGCCCGCCGCGGTGCCGGCGTTGTATTGGGTGCCGCCGACGTCCACCCACTCGGCCGCGAGCGAGACGCTCGGCATGAGCAGCGAACTTACCGTGAGCGCGCATACGGCGCCTACGACGATGCGGCGTGTCACGCGGCGCCAGCTGCCGTGTGCGAGCAGCGTGCGACGGCGCACGTCGGGCTCGACAAAATGGGCTCCAGAGGTTTTGTCATTGCGCTTGGGGGTCGTGAACAAGGCGGCCATGGTTACTCCCATCCTCATAGGGCCTATGCGATTACGCCCAGCATATCTGCAGGATGTAGCCGGCGGTAGTGCCGTTTGGAGGGCAAAATGGCCAAAATGGGGGAGAAATAGGCCGCACGCCGGCGCAGGGACCGACGCTAAAAGAAAAGCGCGGGGCCGCATGGCGACTCCGCGCTTTATTGTTCAGCTTTTGCAGCCTTGCCCTTACGCTACAAAGAAGTAGACGAGGAAGGCAAGGGCTGCGATCCACATGAGCGGCTTGATCTTGGATGCCTCGCCCTTAAAGAGCGCGACGACCACGTAGGCGATAAAGCCCAGACCAATGCCGGCAGAGATGGAGTAGGTGAAGGGCACGCCGGCGACAATCATGAACGCCGGGAAGCCCTGCGACACGTCGGACCAGTCGATCTCGGAGGCCTCGCTCATCATGAGGTAGCCGACGTAGACCAGAGCACCGCAGGTGGCGGCGCTGGAAACGATGGTGACGATGGGGGAGAAGAACGCGGCGAGAATGAACAGCACGCCGGTGGTGACGGAGGTGAGGCCCGTGCGGCCACCGTCGGCAGCGCCAGAGGTGGACTCGACGAAGGTGGTGATGGAGGAGACGCCCATAAAGCCACCGGCAGCAGCGGCCACGGAGTCGACGACCAGGATGGGACGGATGTCCTCGACATTGCCGTCCTCGGTCAAGAACTCGCCCTGCTTGGCGACGGCCATCGCGGTGCCCATGGTGTCGAAGAAGTCGCTCATGAGCAGCGAGAAGGCAACGACGAGCAGCATCGGGTCGGTCAGGACCTTCACGATGGCAAGGTTGCCGTCGGCAGTGCTGGCAAACGGGGCGCCGAAGGTCGAGAAGTCGAGCGGTGCGATGAGGCCCTCGGGCGCATGGGTGACGCCCAGCGGGATTCCGGCGATAACGGCGACGATGATGCCGATGAGCAGCGAGCCCGGCACGTTGCGGGAAGCCAGGGCAACCGTCACGACGATGGAGATGATGCCGACGATAAAGGTGGGGGAGGCGATGTCGCCCAGGCCGACGAGCGTACCGGCGCCAGCGGTGATGATGCCGGCGTCGCACAGGCCGATCATGGCGATAAACAGGCCCAGACCCACCGAGATGGCGTGGCGCAGGACCACGGGGATGGCGTCCATGATGGCCTCGCGCAGGCCGCAAAGGACGAGCAGCAAGATGACGATACCCTCGAGGAAGATAACGCTCATGGCGACGTGCCAGTCACCGCCGCACATGGTGGTGGTGATGCCCGCGATCATGGCGTTGATGCCCAGGCCTGAAGCGCAGGCGAGCGGGCGGTTTGCGAAGATGCCCATGCAGATGGTCATGATGCCGGCGCCCAGGCAGGTGGCGCAGGCGAGCGCTCCCGCATCAATGCCAGCGCCCGAGAGCACTGCGGGGTTGACGGCGATGATGTAGGCCATCGCCAGGAATGTTGTCAGTCCAGCGCGAAGTTCGGTCCCGATTGTGGACTTGCGCTCACTGACGTGAAAAAGTTCGTCCATGCATACCCTTTCCTTGTTCGGCCCCGAGTTTAGGCCGATTGACACGAACTCATTTACTATATCGCCTTTACAACCTTGCTGTTCCTCGCATGTTGATGTTCGGCGCTTTGTAACAGACGGACGGTATTTATCGCATGAAAATGTGTGGGTACCGTATACTTAAGCGGTTACAACGACCCCTATGGAGGAACGTATGATTAAAGAGCTTTGCCACGACGAGGCTATCCTGTCCCAGCGTTGCGAGGTTGCGACCGTCGAGGACGAGTCGGTTGCTCAGGACCTGATCGATACCATCAAGTCGCTCGATGATGCCGGCTGCTTGGCCGCCAACCAGATCGGCGTTACCAAGAAGGTCTGCGTCTACCTGGACGACGCCGGCGAGCCCCACGTGCTCTACAACCCCCGTCTGGTGTTTGGCCTGGGCGCCAGCAAGATGGAGGAGAGCTGCCTGACGCACGAGGAGGTCACCAAGTCCACGCGCTATATCAAGTGCAAGGTTGCCTTTGACCAGATCGTCGATGGCAAGATGCGCGAGCGCAAGCAGGACTTTGTGGGCTTCGAGGCGCAGATGGTCCAGCATATGATCGACCACTGTCTTGGAAAGTTGGTCTAAGGGGACCAAAGCACCGCACTTCGTCTCTTTTGGTCCGGGCGTGACATTGTTGTCATGTCCGGGCTTTTGTGTTTAGCGCCTTTTTGTTTGGTGACAATAACCTTAGCAGGACCGTAAAGCTAGGAGGCGCTATGTGCACGAGCATTCGATTTACCGATAATTCTGGCCACATGTATCTGGGCCGCAACCTCGACTGGAGCTTTGACTACGGCCAACAGGTTCGCGTGATGCCGCGCGGGTTCCACATTCCGTATTCGTTTATCGACGATGCGTCGGCGGCACACGCGGTAATCGGCATGTGCATCGATTACAAGAACTATCCCATGTTTTTCGACTGTGGTAACGATGCGGGTCTGGCTGTGGCGGGGCTCAACTTTCCCGGCTATGCCGAGTATGCCGAGGGCCCTGTCGACGGCAAGAACAATATCGCGGCCTATGAGTTTCCCCTGTGGGTGGCAGCGACGTTCTCGACGGTCGATGAGGTCGAGGCCGCGCTGCGCGACACGGTGATTGTCGCCAAATCTGCCGGAGAGGGGCTGGGCGTGTCGCTGCTCCATTGGATTATCGGCGACAGCCAGCGCAGCATCGTGGTCGAGATGATGGCTGACGGCCTGCATGTATACGACGATCCGGTCGACACCCTTGCCAACCAGCCGACCTTCCCGTGGCACATGGAAAACCTGCGCACCTATATCACCGCCACAAGCGATTTTCCGCAGACGGCGACATGGCGTGGCGCCGAGCTTAAGCCCTATGGAGCCGGTGCCGGCATGCGCGGCATTCCGGGCGATTGCTATTCGCCGAGCCGTTTTGTAAAGGCGGCGTACCTCAATGCCAATTACCCGCAAAAGGAGAGCGAGACCGAAAACGTCGTTCGCATGTTCCGCTCGCTCGAGGGCGTGGTGATGATTGAGGGGGCGTCCAGGATGGGCGATGGCAAGTTCGAGAAGACTATCTATACCGGATGCTTTAGCGCGCGCACGGGCAATTATTACTACGCGATGTATGGGGATCCGTCGATTCGTTACGTGAGCCTGATGGATGCCGAGGGCGCGAGCCCCGATAGGCTCGTGGTTCCCGAGCCGCGCCGTTCGTAGCCGTTAGCTTTACTGCAATGCAAAGCGGCCCTGCGCCTCTCGTGAGGCGCAGGGCCGCTTGGTAGATCAGAAGTTGAAGGCAAACATGATGCCGATGACTTTGTCAAGATATATTAAACAAACGGTAGCTTCAATTCATCTTTGGAATAATAGCCGTTCAAAAGCGAATCGATTGGCTCATTTAGATTATATAAAATTTCTTTAGTTTTACTTCCGAGCGGCGCGCCGGGCATCTGGCATCAACGGATTCCCTGTTT
>CAUHIY010000150.1:0-3730 GCA_959606405.1 uncultured Collinsella sp.
CAGGCGGATTCATGCCCGCCGTTGGCTTAAAGGGATTAATGGCTTTCGACATTCGACCCTCCTCTGCTAGTTTTAACAACTTTAACAAAGTTTAGCAACTTTAGCAGAGTTTAACAGGTTTAGCAGACCTAGCCGCTTTTGACCTTACCGGTCCTGCTGGAGCCACCCACTTGAGCAAATACAAATGGCTCCATTCAATTTGTCGGCAACCTGCTCGATACAGTAATTCGTACTTTAATTCGCTACGACTTAATTCGTTATACCTTATCTATACGCAAATGTTCCCGGTACGCCGGCAGCAGTAGCCCCTTCGTTTTGTCGGCATGGTGAGCAAATGGGATGACAAGCGCGGTCCAGCCCTTCTATGCTGCCCCTACCCCAGCGAGCGGTTGAGGGAGCCGAGCTCATCGTTACCCATGGTGCGCCACATTTGATAGATGCAGCCGCGCGCCAAGAAAAAGAAGCCGTTGTCGACGAGTTGCACGGCGGCATCCGCGAGTTGATTGGTCACGGCGGGCACCGGCGGCAGCTCAAGACCTGCCTTGCGGATGGTCTCGACAGCCTCCTCAAACGTGGGCGGTTTGATGACGCCCATCTCGTTCATAAGGCCCTGCATTTCCTCCTGCGCACTGCCGCCCGACTCCTCGCCGCGCGGCACCAGGCGATAACATGCCAGCGCCAGCTCGAGCTGGTCGCAGTTCCAGTAGGCGAATGCCAGGCGATAGAACAGGTAACCGATCGAAGGCCGGTCGCTGGCAATGCGCAGGCCGTGACGCGCTACCTCGATAATCTCGTCATAACGCTCCAGGCGTGCTAGCACGTTAATCAGGGCAAAGTGAGACTGCATGGACGAGCGCGCCAAGTCGTAGAGACGGCGCACCTCGGGCAGCGCACGCTCAAAGTCCTCTTGTTCGGCGTAAAAGCTGCAAATCTCGTGCTGGGCAAAATACAGCGCATCGGGAGCGCGAAGGATACGCACGGAACGGTCCTCCTCCATCACCGGCAGCACCATGCGCACCAGCTGGTTGTCGCAGAACTGGGTCTGCACTGGGCCCGTCGCCAAAAGCTCAGCAACAGTACACTTGGCTTCCAGCTCCTCGACAAGGCGAGAAAAGCCCTCGAAAGCACCGGCTCGGTCAACTTTGGATTGCTCGCGCAGCTCGACGACACGGGCGACATACGGATCGTTGTCCTCCTCCATGACCTCAAGCTCGTCAGCCGTATCAGCGAGCAGCAGATCGCGAAGCGCAGGCGGCAATGGACGATGGTCATCGCGTGGTCGGGCGTGAACCTCTGCAGGCTCAATCATGTCCGGCGCATCTGCCTCATATGCCTCGAGCAAATGCTTGCAGGGCATGTCGTCCATATCCATGCTCTCAAGATCCTTGGCGACAGAAACGCAATCGGCCAGATAAGCCGCACGGCCAAAGGAGTACGTTTTAACAACGCGCTCGCCCTGCTCGCCGTCGGGAGCCGCAATCTGCACGTAGCAGCGCGTGATGCAAGCACCCGAAGCAAAGCAAGCCGCCGCGAGTGTAAGCGCAATACGCGCATCGTGCTCGGTGGCCCATGCTGCGCGCTTAGGCTCATCTACCTCGCGCCAGGCGTCATCTTGAGCATCGTATTCGCGCCGCGGCATAGCATCGACAACCGTGCGGCCAAATCGCACCAGCATGATGCCCTCGGCGACGTTCGCTCGATAGGTGTAATCGAGCCGCGTGACCACGTTGAGCGCTTCTACGATACGTGCAAAGCGGGTGCGAACGTCCCACTCTCCACCCGGCTGGCACGCAACCGTCCCCGGCTTGGCCCACGGGTTGTCATTCGACAGCGTTTCGAGCAAGCGAGGAACGTCGTTTGTCGTCTTGCTGATATGCCATAGGTCGAAGAGCGAGCAGCCCTCAAAGCTTGGCGACGAGGCAACGGGGCCCAACCCTGCTCCAATACGCTCAAGGATGCCCGATAGGCGGTTCAGGCGGCACTCGACGGCAAGCAGGGTATCGATCTCGTCCTGGTCCAGCAGGCTACGGTCAAAATTGAGATAGAAGAGCCTCGAGCGATCGATGCGCGCCAGGCTCATTTCGGTTTTAGCCGCTATGGTGCGCAGGCGTGGCAGATTAACTTCGCCCATCAAAGCGGCGGCATAGCGCTCAATGCCACTTGGATTATCTGTATGGTCAATGCGGTAGAGCAACGTTTCAATTGCATCGGGCAGCGGCGTGGAATCAAAACCCAGCAGTACCTCAACCGGCTCGGGGAGTTTTACAAGTTTGATCTTGTCGACGGCATTTTTCATGCCCTCGTCGAGGCCGTCACCGTTTGCCGTGCTTGAGATGGAGTTTTCAGAATCGGCGAATATCACGTAACGCAAGAACATCGAGGCCATGAACTCGCCGTAGCGAAGGCTGCGCGTCGAATTCCACGTCTCGCGATCGGATTGTTCGCGCATGGTTCCTTCGGGAGAGCCGATGACTCGCGCCCGGGAGCGCATCGTCCCATCGGTACCCCTGACTGCAATCTCACCGATGTTGGAATCGGACTCGTCAAGAATCAGCTGCATGTCGGGATCGTCGGGCAGCGATACTTCGTTAACGGGACGGTCCACCTTATAGACCTCACCCGAAACGCTCACGTAGCCCAAAAGCGACACATGGCTTTTGCCGACGAATTCGACGACATAGCATGATTCATGCGGGTCCTCGCCAAAGAGCTTCCAAACCACGCCATACGAGCGTCCCGCAGGCTGCTCGGGCATGGCCGGAAAGCGCTTTTTGGGATCAAGAAACCTGAGCTTGTATGTCGGACGCTCTGCCACGAAATATCACCCTGATCGGTCGTCTAAAGAAAGAGCGCGCCACGGGCTCACCGAGGCGCATACTCGAAATCTTACACGAGTCGATGAGAAATAGTCCCCTTTGACCGAGGTTCGAATCCATGCGGTGTTTACGTAAAAGAAAAGCCCCCGTTTCCGGAGGCTTAAAACTCAATTGGTGCGGCGTATAGGATTCGAACCTATGACGTTCTGATTCGTAGTCAGACCCTCTATCCAGCTGAGGTAACGCCGCGACTTGTTGATTATTATGCACATGGACTGAATAAAGGTCAAGCGTTTTTCAAAAAAAGTTATTGAATTTGATTTTTACTCATTTAGACCACTTGATGCGATCTTCGACGCATCGCGATATAAGAAAAGCTCCCGTTGCCGGGAGCTTTAAATTCAATTGGTGCGGCGTATAGGATTCGAACCTATGACGTTCTGATTCGTAGTCAGACCCTCTATCCAGCTGAGGTAACGCCGCAACGCACGGATTATTATGCACGTGACCCCTCGATGGGTCAAGCGACAATTTGGAAAAATTTTACGAAGTGATGATTAAGACGCACGCGCCTCGACCGAGGTTCGGATCCATGCGGTGTTGCCATAAAAGAAAAGCCCCCGTTGCCGGAGGCTTTAAGTTCGATTGGTGCGGCGTATAGGATTCCGCGCATCCGCTGCGCGGATCCGCACCGGCTCCGCCCGCCTTCCGGCGTGCTCGCCCGCGGGCTAAAAACGCTCCGCGTTTTCTTTACGCCCGCGCCTCGACCGAGGTTCGAATCCATGCAGTGCCGACGTAAAAGAAAAGCCCCCGTTGCCGGAGGCTTTCGATTTCAATTGGTGCGGCGTATAGGATTCGAACCTATGACGTTCTGATTCGTAGTCAGACCCTCTATCCAGCTGAGGTAACGCCGC
>CAUHIY010000151.1:0-3677 GCA_959606405.1 uncultured Collinsella sp.
CGTTTGCTCTGATATCTGAGGTACCAAGTATGTTTCACGCTCCGTTAAACAAGTATCGGGCTGGTTAATATGGGCCGCCGTACTATCTCGATAACCCTTGCAGTGGTTTGCCTAGCTGTGCTCCTGGGCGCTATGGGGCAGTTCGCTATAAGTCGAGAAACATCCTATATGCAGGAATGTGCTTCCGAAGGCTTCGCCATTGACGGTTACTATCGGGATGACAAAACGAGTCGGGAAACCCTGGCTTTTCTTGAGGAGGACAACTGTCGATGGCAGCTGGTCGACCAAGACGGAATCTGCACAGACGGGCAGTTTAAGCGTACGGATGACCCCAACATCCTGATATTAAAGAAGGAAAACGGCGAAGAATTCGGTACGGTCCACGTGGCGTATATGTCACGCCGACGCGAGCAGGGCCAGCTCTATCTATTTGGAGATAGCAAAGTGACCCGATTTTATCTTGTGAGCACCGATCCGGCGTTTACGGTGGAGTCTGGCGATGTCGATCTGGACAGTTGATTCACGGCAATAAAACGGCGAGTATGGCGCGGGTGCGAACTGCGCCCCGCCATTTGCTCGTGTCCGTATCGCGTCTGCGCCTCGTCGTAACTTGCGTCCGTGCGAGCATTCATCCTGCGCCGGCATCACTTCACATCGAACTCAACGCGATCGAGCTCGGGCACATTGAGGTCGATGAGTTTGCGGGCAACACGGCGGTCGTGCGCCCCGAGCGCCTCGCTTGTCGCCACGTGGGCGACAACCTCGCGCTCGACGATGCCCTCCTCGTCGCCTTCGGTGGCCGAGGTCTCGACGGCGACGGTGTAATCCTTAAAGCCCGGCAGCACCGCGGCAAGCTCGCGTGTGGTCTCGGTGACGCCGTAGCCGTCCTGCACGCCGGCCTGCGCCGAGCCAATAGATCCCGCCGTCATAACGATGCAGGGGATGGCAAAGACTACCGTGCCCACAATGATGCGGCGGCGCACCTTGCGCGATAGCTCGTCGACCTCGGCATTTTCCTCGGCAGTTACAATGCCGTCGCCGTTCAGGTCGCGCTTGAGCGGCACGCGCAAAAGAAGCAGAACGGCTTCGGCAGCCAGCGCGATAAAGACCACGTTGATGCCAAACTCATAAAGCGCCGAGAGAAACAATGACCCGCTTGCGATGGCGATGCCATAGCCCGCCGCGCACAGGGGCGGCATGAGCGCAGTCGCCACGGCCACGCCGGCGATGAGCGTGGCGGGTTCCTGGTCGCGCGAGTTGCCCAGGCCACCCGCAAAGCCGCCCGCGAGCGCGACGGCAAGGTCCCACACAGTCGGTGTCGAATTGTCGATGATGGCGGCCGTGGTGGTGCCAAGGGGCGAGAGCTTAAAGTACAACGTGGACGTGACCAGGCAAAAGGCCATTTGCAGCGCAAGGCCGGCGACAGCTTCGACGGTAATCTCGCGGTCGAGCGTGGCAATGCCGTATGCCATGGCAAGAACCGAGCCCATGAGCGGGCAGATGAGCATGGCGCCTACAATGGCGATATCCGAGTCGATATCGAGGCCGATGCTTGCGATGAGCATGGCGATGATGAGGATGCATAGGTGGGAGCCAGTCAGACGCGCTCCGTTTACAAAACGCTTGCGAATTACGTGGTAGGGCGCGCGACCCTCGCGAATGTTGAATGCGCGCTTGAGGAAGCGGGTGATGTTTTCCATGGCTTCGCTATGAGCGGGGCGGATGCCGTGACGCCGATGATGACGCTCGCGCAGTCGTTCGATCTGTTGCTTATCGAGTTCCATGTCCACCTCGTTCCAGCGCGGTCCGCGCAACGCGCCCGTTGTCATAACTCTACACCGTGGCGGGCGGGGTGTCTGTTGGATGCGGAATCCGATAGGGCGGATGACGCGGGAGCAAATGCAAATCACAGGCTCAATTCCATCCCGCGAGAATATGATGCACCAGCTCCTTCAAATGTGACGAAACTGTGAAGCACGAGAGCGTGAATTTCAAAAAATACGCTGGTCGCCAATGTTGCGCAACAGAATTCAAAAATCGACAGCTACCGTTTGATACGTATGGATACATCCGTGTCAAAGGGAGAAAGCCATGGCAAACTACAGCCCACAACACTTTGAGCCTCGGGCCAAGGCCGTCAACGTCAAGGGCGTTGCCAACCGCGCCGTCGCAACCGTTTTGACGGCGGGCCTCATCGCTCAGCCGCTCATGTCGCCGCTGGCGGCAATCGCTGCACCGTCAACCGATAACGGCGATTCTGTTCAGGGGGGGGGTAGTTCTGTAGAGAATACCGTTGCCGCCGGTAACCAAGCGGTCGTAAAGACGGCTGCCCAGCTGGCCGAGGAGTCGGCAAAGCAGCTCAAGGACGCTCAGGCCGCCTACGATGCCGCCCAGAAGAAGGCCGACGCGGCGGGCCAGTCTCAAAAGCAGGCGCAGCAGCAAAAGAATCAGGCCTCGCAGGCTGTGAGCGACAACGAAATCGAGCAGAACGCAGCAGAAGTCGCCGCGCTCCAGGAGAAGATTGACGAGCTCAAAGCCGCCGTCGAAAAGACCGAGCAGCAGCAGAAGAAGCTGGGCGACCTGAACGATCAGCTTGAACAGGCCAACAAGAGTGTCGAGGATAAGACCCAGGCGCTCAAGGACGCCAAGGCAAAGCAGGATGAGGCCAAGAAGGCCCTCGACGATGCGCAGGCCAAGCTCGAGGCCATGGGTATGGACGAGTACGAGGCCGCCAAGAAGGCCGTCGAGGACGCGCAGGCAAAGCTCGATGACGCCAATAAGGCCGTTACTACTGCACAGGCCAATCTGGACCAGGCCAAGGCTACCGAGGCCAACGCTCAGCGGGAAAAGAAGGACACTGAGGCCGCTCTGACTTCCGCCCAGGCCAAGAAGCAGGAGACTGCCGCTGCTCTCGCAGCCGCAACCACCGCGCGCGATAACGCCCAGCAGAAGTTCAACCAGGCGCAGGCCGCGCTCGATGCTGCCGTCTCGGGTACGGGTGTCGACCTCAGTGCGCTTGAGGCCGCCAAGAACGCTGCTGCTGGTGAGCTCAAGACCGCGCAGGCCGCGCTCGAAGCCGCGACGACTGCAGACGCCACCGCACAGGCGAACCTGCAGGCGGCCCAGAATACCGTCGACGCCGCCCAGCAGAAGGCCAACGCCGCCAACGCTGCCGTGGCATCTGCCCAGTCTGCATACGATGCGGCAAACAAGGAGTACAAGGACGCGGCCAGTAAGCGTGACGCCGCGAAGACGGCATACGAGCAGGCCCAGCAGACCGAGGCCGACAAGAAGGCTGAGTACGATAAGCTTGTCGAAGTTCGCAAGCAGAAGCGCAGCGAGTGGGAGGCAGCCTGCGCCGCTTCGAACGCCGCGGAAAAGGCTTATGACGCTGCTAATGCCCAGGTTGAGGCTCTTGAGCAGCAGATTGCAGACCTAAAGTCCAACATGACCGTTGACCAGGAAGTTATCAATAAGGGCATGCTCGGCTTTATGGCCTACATCAGCAACAGCAGCGATTTCACCGCCACGCAGAAGAAGAACGCCCAGGACGCCGTATCGATGCTGACCGGTACCGATGACAAAGCCGAATGGTATGACCAGTACGTCGATCAGGATATGTCTCGCGACACCAACCCGCTTTCCCTGGAGCAGATGCGCAACGCCCTGACGTATCT
>CAUHIY010000152.1:0-3607 GCA_959606405.1 uncultured Collinsella sp.
GTGTTCAGTTTCACGCTACCACTGACACCCGGCGGCCCAAGAGCCTTCGCCCCGCTCGTAGGCCTGGTACCACCCCGTCGGGGATGACCCCTTATCGGGCGAGACGGCGAGCTCGCTGTCGAGGGACAGCCCGAAGCGATCATCCGATGCCGCACAGCAACAGGTCTCCGAGGAGCTCGAATGGACACCTGCCAGCGAGTCCAGCAAGCGGGCAAGAGTTTACGTGGCTGCAGCATACTACAACGTCGTAGGGGCTCAGAGCACCGCCACTACGGCTTTTGGGCAGAATGCGCCTGAGCTGCTCGTGGTTGCGCTCACATGCCGACTACTGGTTGGATCTCATCGCGTCGCAGCAGAACACGCGGCAGCGCCGAGCTCCGCTTTCGAGACACCAGCGCTCCAGGCCCTTCCAATCATCGAACTCGACTCCTCAATCGACTAGCAGGATGCCGAAGATAGCCTCGAAGGCAGCAACAGAGCCTATGAGACTCTCTATATGGTCGAGGCAGGCAACGATGGCTGCCGGAGCTGGCATGACGCTTGCGCAAATAGATTTGGAACGCCCGGGCCACGATGTGTGCGCTCAGGATGTCGTAGGTGTTGCGCTCGTAGCCCTCAACGGAGTCACATTGGACCACGCGCGACCTGTCGGCAAGCGAGAGCGCCTCGAATTCGGCGTAGGTACGGCCAGTGCGGTCAACCCCGTCGCGCCCAGCACCTTCGACATCCCTGCGCTTACGCTTCCTCATACGGTCCTTTCGCGGGAGAAGCAGGTAAGGCGCGCCTGTCCCTCTCCTGATAGGAGCAGGCACTGCGCACGCACACAGGAAGCTCGTCAGCATGTGTGGCCCATATGGTCTCGTAACTCTGCCCCGCCTAAACAAAGGGACCGCAATCGCGACCATGGCGGCGAGCTCGTCAGCGGTGAGACATAACCCTTCACGGGCCGCGGACAGGCGGGTGCGATAGGCAGCGTCGTAGCGACACTTGGGGTAACCGCACCCACTCCTGTTCCGACAGCCGAGATGACAGGCGTAGGGCCATACCTCTGTGACGGGACAAACTGCGATAGAGCGTACGCGCGCGCAGCGTCTCGAAGGAGTGGCCACGCCCCATCATGTTAGTCTCGTTGATGAGGCGGTTCGCGCATTCCGTGTAACCGTTCGAGATGCGGCTCGGACAATCCCGGTAGTTAAATATGAACTCGCGGTGGTTCTCCACGGCCTTCGCAAGCCCCCGGAAGGGATCGTAGGCCTTGTCATCGGGGATGGATGCCTTCCACGCATCGAATGCATCCTCGGCATCCTCCCGCGAGAGCGGGTGCTCGTCGTAGATGTCGAAGAAGTCCTCTTTGAGGTCGTATGCGGTCATGAGGCTCGAGCAGCCCGCCTCCGATCGAAGCTGGCACAATGCCGATGCCTCGTAGGGGCCGAGGTCCCGGGCGCGCTTCCTCAAGGCGTAAGCCAGCGACCGCGGCGGCCACTAGCGGTGGCAGGGCCGGATCGGCTATGCGCCGCCCAGGACCTCGCGCGCTCGATGTCGAGAAAGGGGTGCTCACCCGACAATTCAAGGACGGAGGGCTTCGGCAGGCTGAAGGTGGAGCTCTTCTACGGAAGGGGCTGGGACGATGTTGGCATGGGGGAATTCATGAAGATGCTGTACGCCTATCTGGTCTGGTATCGCGACAAGCGCTGCAAGAGCGACCTGGGCTATATGAGCCCGATGCAGTACCGAAGAAGCCTAGGTCTTGTAGCGTAGGAACACGGTCCAGGATTTCCACCGCGCTCCCAATTGACCGATTTCCCATGAACGGTAACAGGAGGCAGAGGCCGACGCGCTGACCTACCTGGACTTCCCCTACGAGCGCCACGCGAGGCTGCGCACCGACAACGTTCAGTAGCGCGTCAACCTTGAGCCATAGCACAGGCCCTTGAGAGGTTCACGAGCTCCCCCGCGATGCGGCAGATCCTCGGCTGCCCCTCAAAGAGAACGCAGAAGATACGGTCGAGGTCGACCGCGTCGACCAAACCGTAGTGACAGTCCGCATGCAGCGTACAGGCCCTTTCGCGCGGGTCGCCATCCGAGCCCTCGTCCGGTTTATGATGGCGCACCTCGACCCAGAGGCCCTCCGACACGTCGTCGAACTTGAAATCGAGCTCTACCTGAACGCTTTCACCGAATACGTCGCCCAGAGCGAACTCCGGCACCTTCGTCACAAGCCCGTCCATCCACTCAATCTCGATCATCGCGCGCACGTCGCAACCTCCTCCGGTAGGAGGCCGGCACCTTAAGCCGGCCATTATCCATACGGACAGAATGCGACAGCAGGGTGAAGCTCATTCGCACATCAGGGCGACGACCCCTCGCCTACCCCATGCATCGGAACCCCATGTTTCCGCAATCTGATCCGTCGGGCGATTCCCTGCTGGGACAACACGAAACTGGTCATCCTACGCATTAGACCAAGCGAAACCCGTTTTATCCCGAGAAGCCCTCCCCTAGATACCCATTAGCGATAAGGAACGCCGACAGGGACTCCACAGCGTCTTCGTCGCAAATCCGACAACGCCCCTCCCTATCGCACATGGAATCCAAGCCAGCTTCGGGGTCGCCGCAGAACTCATCCAGAGGGGTTATCCGAACGATCGACGACGGGGCACCCCGCCGCCAGCAGGCAGGGAGGCGATAACCTCGCGGGCACCCCGCACGCAGACCCCGAGCGCCTGGTAAACCAGATTATTGAATACGGACTCCTTCAAACCGCCGCCCTGCAAAAACCCATCCCATCGTCCGGCTGGAGTCGACACAGATCGAGCTCCTTCAAAGTCGCGGTGAACTCGACAACATATGGGCGCGCGGCGTCCTTCCATCTCCAAACCGCCTCGTTCCCATGCCCGACGACCTCTTCCAGAGCCCATATGGCCTCGGGATACCGCGAAAGCGTGGAGTACTCCCGGATGCACGACTTGTGGATGAAGGAGTTCACGAGGGAGTCTTCCGCCAGAATGTACAGAAGTCCATCTATCGGCTCCGAGGACTCCCGTCCGAGGAAGGCATCATCGACCAGGTCCAGGCTGAGCCTTCTCCCGTCGACAGACACGGTTCGGCTCGCCTTGTCGAAATGAACCCCGCAGCCCTCGAAAAGACGCGTAAGCGCACTAGGACGCGAGAGCACGTCCCCGATTCCGAGAATCCCGCTCTCGCGAATGGACGCGCAGCCATCCGTGTTGGCCGTGACGTGCCTGAGGTGCAGCAGCAGGTCGTCGCGGGCGAGGGACTCCCCCAGCCTCTCCCGGACATCGGCGTACGTCCCAACCTCGTCGCTGCGAAAACGCAGCTGCATATCTCCGAACTCGCACCCATCGATGCGCAGGGCGTCGAACAAGAACCTCTTCACCCCGTCAATGGTAAAGATGCCGAAATCGATCACGCTTATCCCTCAGTCCGATCGCAATCATTTGTTCTGCTAAATGGTGAATCTTCTCCCCAAAGGTTATAGTCTCAGCGAGCTGATCGTTGAGCTTCTTGATCTGCTTGTTCAACTTTACGCGTTGCGAGATATCAACTTGTGCCACGGCTTCCTCTAGGTGAGCGAGCTGCGTGCGGT
>CAUHIY010000153.1:0-3584 GCA_959606405.1 uncultured Collinsella sp.
GTCAACCCATCAGCAGCGATTACTCAGCAGCTAGTTGAATTTGAAGATCTTTGAGGCAAGACGGTATAGGCCGAGTGTGGTTTTGTCTCCGGCACGACCGCGCAGGTTGGTGAAGAAGCCGACCACACCGTAGCGTGCACGGCGATACATACGCTCGTCATAGGCTTTCAGATCACTCCACAACGTCTTCAGGCGCTCGTCGGCACAATCCTCGTCGGAAAGCTTAGTAAGCACCGAGCAGATTGCCATCATCATGGTGAAATAGCCCATCATGTACGAGCGCAGACGCGATGACTCGACATCGCCGTACAGATGGAACGACTCCATCATGATGCGCGTCACGCGGAACTGCTGGTCCAGACGCTTGACCATCGTGGCCTCGTTGACGCTTTGACCCTCACGGCCGATAAAGTAGCGATAGAGGTCGATATCGGCGTAGTACATGGTCTTACAACGCGGCAGCGGCACGTAGGCGTAGATGTTGTCTACATAGAACGTGTGCGGCGGCATAGGCAGATTGGACGCGCGCAGCACATCCGTGCGATAGCACAGGCTGTGCATAAGCAGATTCTGGTCCAGACGGAAATGACCAATCTGGTCCCAGGTAAAGATCTTTTTTCGCGGCAGGGCAAACTTGTAGCCAATAGCGGTGTGCGTACCCTCGTAAACCTTCTCGTACACATAGTTCGAGATAAAGAGGTCGACGCGCTGGTCGCGCTCCTCAAAACCGCGCAGGATCGAAAGCATAGTCGACAGGGCTGCGCCATCGAGCCAGTCGTCCGAGTCGACGACCTTGTAGTAGGTACCCTGCGCCTCGCGCAAGCCCGAGAGGACGGCAATGCCGTGGCCGCCGTTCTCCTGATGCACCGCGCGGATGATGCCGGGATAACGTGTCTCCCACTCGTCGGCCTTGGCTGCCGTCTCGTCCTTGGAACCGTCATCGACGATGATGATCTCGATATCGGTGGCGTAATTGCTCCCCTCCAGAATGGAGGTGATGCAATGGTCCATGTCCTTGGCGGCGTTATACGAGGGAATACCGAATGATATGACTTTATGCATGGCAGGCGATAATCTCATCCGAAAGATCGAGGGCAGAGTTGGTCACGGCATCCATATCGTAGTAACGATACTCGGCCAGACGACCCACCGGGTGGAAGTTCGTCAGGTTCTGGACGCGCTCAAGATAGCGCTCATAGAGCTCGCGGTTCTCGGGCTCCAGAATGGCGTAATAGGGCGTCTCGCCCGAGCCGGGCGTATAGGCCTTGGAATACTCCTTCATGATGGTGGTCTTGCCGGGCAGGACCTGACCAGTCATGTTCTTGAACTCGGTGATGCGCGTGTAATCCTCGCTCGTGGTGTAGTTGACGGTGCCCACGGGCTGGAACTGGTCCATATCGAGCGTCTCGAACTTCATGTCGAGCGTACGGTACGGCAGAGCGCCCAGGTCGAGGTTGAACAGCTCGTCAAGCGGACCGGTGTAGACGATCTCGCCGCCATAGACCTTACCGTCGATCTTGACGGTGGTCTCGTCGATCTCGAAGAGGTCGCGGGCGTCCACGTCGCAGAACACATCAATCAGATCGTGGTCGAGCATGCGCTCGAACAGCGCGGTATAGCCGTCCTGCGGCATGCCCTGGAAGGGAGCCTGCGGGAAGTAGCGGTCATCGTCGCCCACAAAGACGGGAACGCGGCCGGTGATCGAGGGATCGATCTGGTCGGGCGTCTGGCCCCACTGCTTCATGGTGTAATGCAAAAAGACGTTCTCGTAGACGTAATCGGCGACCTCGGCAAGATCCGGGTCGTTCTTCTTGCGCAGCTCCATGATGGGCACCTTGACGTCCTTGCCAAAGGTCTCCACGAGCTTCTGATACAGCTCCTCGCCGCGCTCATCGCCAAAGGCGAGCTTGAGGCTCGCGTGGTTAAAGGGCACAGGCATAAGGGTGCCGTTGATGTTGGCGAGCACCTTGTGCTGGTAGTCCGTCCACTTGGTAAAGCGCGACAGGAAATTGTGGACGCGCTCATTAAAGGTATGGTAGATGTGCGGACCATACTCGTGGACCAGGATTCCGGCCTCATCAGCGCAGTCGTAGGCGTTACCCGCAATGTGGCTACGGCGTTCCAGAACGGCAACGCGATAGCCGATAGTCTCGGCGAGACGACGGGCGCAAACGGCACCGGCATATCCAGCACCGACGACAATCATGTCGTATACGCCGGCGTTAAAGCCTTCAGGCAGGCCTGAGGTAATCTGCATCGATACTCCTTGTCAAAAGCCACGGGCTCGTTAGCTGGGCTTTTCTCGAACATTCTTCGAGACATATTTATCAGAGCGATTATAGCGCTAATGCGTCCTATAATGAGCTTGCCACACAAGGAAAGCTCAAGCACCGCGGCGTACATAATTGAAAGGTAAACCCGCTAGCAGCGGGTTTATTCGTGAACAGCCGGGCGCCTGGAGCTTAGCGAAACGCTTGTAAGGAGTAACATGAGCGATTTCCTAAACCGTATGAAGTCTGCCGCCAAGGCCGACCTTAAGACAATCGTCCTGCCCGAGGGCGAGGATCCGCGCACCATCGTCGCGGCCACCAAGATCATCGAGGAGGGCCTGGCAAAAATCGTCATCCTGGGCAACCCCGACGAGATCAACGTTCCCGGCGCTACCGTCATCGACCCGCGTAATGCCGAGAAGCACGAGGAGTACGCGCAGAAGTTTGCCGAGCTCCGCGCCAAGAAGGGCGTTACCATCGAGCAGGCTCGCGCCCAGGTGATGGATGCCACCTACTTTGGCACCATGATGGTCAAGATGGGCGACGCCGACGGCCTGGTCTCCGGCGCCTGCCACTCCACCGCCGACACCCTGCGCCCTGCGCTTCAGATCCTCAAGACCGCCCCGGGCACCAAGCTGGTCTCTGCCTTCTTCGTGATGTGCACCGACACCCCGCAGTTCGGCACCGACGGCACGCTGATCTTCGCCGACTGCGGCCTCAACATCAACCCGTCCTCCGACGAGCTCTCTGAGATCGCCATCGCCTCCGCTCACTCCTGGTCCACCTTCATGGGCAACGTTGAGCCGCACGTGGCCATGCTCTCCTACTCCACCATGGGCTCCGCCGGCGGCGAGGTCGCCAAGAAGGTCCAAGAGGCCGTGAAGTTCTGCAAGGAGAAGGCTCCCGAGCTCGCCATCGATGGCGACCTGCAGCTCGACGCCGCCATCGTTCCCACCGTCGCCCAGCTCAAGGCTCCTGGTTCCTCCGTTGCCGGTAAGGCCAACGTGCTCGTGTTCCCCGACCTCGAGGCCGGCAACATCGGCTACAAGCTGGTGCAGCGCTTCGCGGGCGCCGAGGCGTACGGCCCCATCCTGCAGGGCATCGCCAAGCCGGTGAACGACCTGTCCCGCGGCTGCTCCGCCGAGGACATCGTGGGCGTCGTGGCCATCACGGCGGTTCAGGCCCAGATGGCCGAGTAGCCGCCAGACGGCCGAAAGACCAAGCCCCGCACAAGCCCCGCGGTATCGCAGCGCCTCGCGCCGACGCCGCGGGGCTTTTTTGCGCCGCTCGCGGTGCGCCTCGTCTATATTGCCG
>CAUHIY010000154.1:0-3512 GCA_959606405.1 uncultured Collinsella sp.
CCCAACGGGACTGATGGAGGAAGAAAACCTTTACGTCCTTCCCGACGGGCGCTACCTCCCCTGCGGGGTCTACCGGACCGAAGATGGCGGCTCACTCATTTATGAGCCATCCGGGCTCAGCTTCTTCGGGCAGATGCTTGCTCAATTCAAAGAGAGCTAAAGGCTTGATTGCCCGTCAGATCGACACTGCTCCAAACCAGGGGGTGGATAGGATGTCTCCCACCGCGGCCTGTGAGGTAAAATCTTGTCTGCCGCGGAATCCGCCTGCGGGCAACGCTCCGATCTCCGATTGGGGTGAAGCCTATGAACTTGTTTCTTGAAATCCTGCGCCTCTCGATGTACGCGACCGGCATTGCCCGGAACCTCTACGCGATCTGGCGGGAATATAAGCAGTAACGGATAGCGAAGGGAGTCATAGAAAAGGGCCGGTTGCAGCCGGCCCTAGACGATAATACCTGCGTTGCCCGCGTCTCCGAAGTTTAAGCGCTGAGGAGCGGGTTCCGCGGCACAACCTGATTTTACCCAGTGAGGCAGCTCTTTTGCAGCCGCTCCACTGTTTATTTACATCTGGCACCCTCAAACAATCAGACAGCAGCCCGCACTCCTGAGAGCCGCCCCGCACCCCCGGCCATCACGTTACGGCAACAACCGGCGCTACTCCCCTACTTCCCAAAGATCGCAGCGAACAAGCCCTTGCGTTTGGGCTTTTCCTCTCGGTAAGAACCCTCGACGGCGGCTGCCACCTGACGCGGCTGCTCGCCGTCTCCACGGCGCACAATCTGGTAGAGGAACGGCGATTTAACGTATTTGACCTCGACGGGCGTGGCGTGCACGGTGCTTTCACTGGACAGATGCAGGCTCGGGCTAAGCGGCGCCACGATATGCGTTTCGCGCTTGTCGCTAAACACCACCGCGGCCGCGCGGCCCGTCTGGCCGTTTACGGCAATGCGCACCTGCTCGCCATCGCGGCCGTCTGTCGCCGGACGATCGACAAAGTAGACCGGCACCATCACCAGGCCGTCCTTATGCTTGCGGGCCTTGCGCGCCCAGGTGCGGATGCTCTTTTTATTGAGCCCCAGTACAGCCTCGGCGTCGTTGCCCGCAACGTCGAGCGCCAACTTATCAATGACCACCTGGTCCTTGGTAGATGCATCGACGGAGACGACGCGGAAGTCGCCTTCCTGCATGGCGGGATCGAACGGACCGACCTTGGCAAAGTCCCACGGCTCCAAAATGCCCATGAGGCGAACGTCCAGGTAGTTTGCTCTGGGGTATGCCCAGTCGAGCACCTCGTAGTACACCAGGGTTTCCTTGCTCAGGCCCTTGCCCGGGAAGCTCGCCATCATGCGCAGGTCCGCCAGCGCCATGGGGAAATAGAAGAGCATCATGTCGTTTTGGATCGCATCTTCCACGTCGTGCCCGGCAAAGGCATCCGGATACTGGCGCACCAGCTGCAGCGCGTTGGCACGTGCCTGCTGCGGCGAGATTTCGCAGGGAATACCCTGATCCGGCACATACTCCGCACCCACGCCCATGGTCAGACGCTTGCTAAACGTCCCCGGCTTGAGCAGGTCGGCAATGCCGATCTTGTTGCCGCAGGACGGGCACTCAAACACGCGCTGGGTCGACTCGCCCTCAAAGGACGCACCACAGAAGGGGCAAGGAATGCTCACATGCGTGGCCTCTTGGAACTCCTGCGCCGTGCCGCGATCCTCCCACAGCAGATGTTCCAGGACCGACTGATTGCGCCAGTGCGAATTGAAGAAATACCAGTCCGGGTCCTCCGGGCGCTCGAGTTGCGACACATGCGTGAGCTTGAGCAGTCCATTCACCACCGTCAGCGGCGTATGGCGAATGCCCAGGGCGCTCTTGGGCTCCCCCGCATCAGCCTGCCACGGAACGACCGTGCCGCAATAGGCGCACTCAAAGCTGCGCTTAGCCTGGTGCGAGTACATAGGGCCGCCGCAGTTTTGACATTTAATGGCAAACATCTCGTCCATGGAAACGTCCTCCTTTGCACAGGGGCTGTCGACATTAAGTATGTCGAGCAAGCAGGCACATGCCCATACCCATGTGGCCCAAAATGGACCACCCAGGCAGACGAGAAGGCTCGCTCGTTAGCACCGGCAGACTATTGCTGCATTTTCTGAGCATCGGTGCACGGCGCCCCCGCGCAAGCTACACTATCCCCTTAAACATGATTGTGAGGACGACCGCTATGCTATTTGTAAATCGGCTGGTACATACGCTTGTTCCCGGCAGCGAGAGCGAGCCGGTCGATGCATCTTGCCGCACCAACGCGGGCTTTTCCGCAAGCCTCGTCTGCATTGGCCTCAACATCACCCTGTGCCTGGCCAAGGGCATCGCGGGCCTGCTCGCCGGCTCCGTCTCCCTCATCGCCGACGCTTTCAACAACCTCTCCGATGCCTCGAGCAACATCGTGAGTCTGCTCGGGTTCCGCCTTGCCAGCCGCCCGGCAGACGAAGGCCACCCCTATGGCCACGGTCGCTATGAGTACCTAGCCGGCCTGTTCGTCGCCGTCCTGGTTTGCGCCGTCGGCATCAATCTGATCCTCGAGTCGGTCACCAAGATCATCAAGCCTTCCCCCACCGCTTACACGTTCATTTCCCTTGCGGCACTGGCTACGTCCATGCTCGTAAAGCTCTGGATGGCCGCGTTCAACCGCACGCTGGGTAACCGCATCGATTCCGAAACGCTCATCGCCACGGCGCAGGACTCCAAAAACGACGTCATCACCTCGGGCTCGGTCTTGGTGGCGGCGCTTATTTCGCAGACGACCGGCTTTGACCTCGATGGCTGGGCAGGCCTGGGTGTGGGCATCTTCATCTGCATCAGCGGCATGAGCCTAGTGCGCGACGCCATCAGCCCGTTGCTGGGGCAAGCGCCCGACCCCAAGCTCGTCCAAGCAATCCGCGACAAGATCATGTCCTATCCGCAGGTCTTGGGCACACACGACCTGATGGTGCACGACTACGGCCCCGGTCGTCAGTTTGCCAGCGCCCACGTGGAGATGCCCGGCGAGGGCGACGCGTTTGAGCACCACGAGATTCTGGACACCATCGAGCACGACATCAAGCGCCAGATGGGCATTGGTATCACGCTGCACTGCGACCCCATCGCCACCACCGGCGACGACCTGCGCGGCTGGGTCAAGCGCGGCGTCATGCAGATCGATCCCGCGCTCTCCATCCACGACCTGCACGAGCACGACGGGTTCGTTTCGTTTGACCTGGTGCGTCCCGACGACTTTGACATATCCGACGAGGAGCTGCTGGAGCTCGTCACGCGCATCGTGCACGAGCGCCGGCCCGATGTCTCGTGCGTCGTCACGTTTGATTCGGGCTTTAGCTCGCCCGACCGTCCGGCCGAGCAGCTGTAGCCCACTTAACAGCTAGTTTCCCTGCGCGCCCGAGATGCCGTTTTGCAGGGCGTTCCAGGCATCCGTCGCCATGCCGCCCAGATTCTGAGCAGTATCGCCGAGGTTTTGGGCT
>CAUHIY010000155.1:0-3377 GCA_959606405.1 uncultured Collinsella sp.
TGCTCAATCTGTTCCATCAGTATGTGGTGGTGGGGGGCATGCCCGACGCGGTCAATTCCTTCTTGGCGACGCGCAATGTCGACGAGGTTCGAAACATCCACCGCGATCTTCACGCTCTGTATCGCGATGACATCGCAAAGTACGCTCCGCCTGAGCTACGCTTGGTTATTCGCGATATCTATGATCTGATTCCCAGCGAGGCCGGCTCCAAAAACAAGCGATTCAAGCTGTCATCGATTAACGGTGTCAAACGTTTTTCGCAGGTGACAGATCATTTTCTCTGGCTATCGGAGGCGGGTGTCGCGCTTCCCGTGTATAACGTAACGGCGCCCGTGGCACCCCTTTTATTGGGGGAGCAACGAAATCTGTTCAAGCTGTTTTACTTGGACACCGGAATGCTCATGTCGTCGTATTCCAAAAGGGTCGCCCAAGGCGTTTTTGATGGGGAGGCAGAAGGCCCCTTTGGCATGAACATGGGGGCGGCGTTTGAGGGCTTCGTTGCCCAAGAGCTCAAAGCCCACGGATTCAGATTGCGCTACTTTACGTCTAAAAAAGTCGGCGAGCTCGATTTTGTGGAGGAGACGCTCGATGGGGAGGTCCTTGCCATCGAGGTCAAGTCGGGCAAGAGCTTTAAGTCCCATGCGGCGCTCGACAACGCGCTCGCGACGAAGGGCTACGGAATCGATCGCGCCCTGGTACTTGCGGAATGTAATCTTCACCGCGATGGTGACGTGCTGTATCTGCCCATCTTTATGGCAGGGCTTTTGGAGCCGTAACATGCCGCCGGCTCTTCCGGCCCTCCCTTAACCCTCGCTACTCATCATCCCCGTCGTTGGGGTCGCCCTTGAGGGTGTTGATGTCCAGGTACTGGTTTTCGTCCTCTTTTTGCTGGGTCTCCGACTCCGCTTGGGTGGGGCCGCGGAACAGCTGGAATCCCTCAAACGCAATGACGCCGAGCAGGGCAATGATAATGGCGATAAAGGCAACCTTGACTGCCTGCGGAAATTCCGAGAAACGCAGCTCCTTTTCCTCGGCGTAATAATCGGCGAAGCGCTCTTCGCCCGTGCTTTTGGTATACGCCGGCGCGGACGCGGCCTCCGGGTCATATTCCGGCGCAGGCGTGGCGGCGTACGGATCGTTGAGATAATCGCTTGATGCGGTGCCATAACCCTCGGTCTCGATGCGACCATTGCCAGCATAGTCATCGGAATAATCGGAATATGCTGCACCGCCCTCATAGTCCACGGCGCTCGTGTTGGTGGCAAAAAGCGGGTTAACTGGAACGTCGAGCGCCGGCATGCCGGTAGAGGTCTCATCCAGATCGGCTGTGGCCCAGGAATCGTAGGCAACCTGATGGGCAACGGGCTCGTCGAGCCTTGCGATCGGAGGCTTGCGTGCCGCAGGAACAGGCAACTGCTGGGCGCTGTACATAACGGTGCTGTCGGCCGATTTGCCCTGCGTCGCTGCAGCGAGAAATGCCGCGGTCTCGGACGGGTCGCTTGCGGGGCGGGGAGCGGTCGTGGGCGCCGAAGTGGGTGCGGGCGTAGGCGCGGGCGTCGAAACAGGCGACTGCGCAGGAGTCGGCGCAGGTGCGGACTTAGGCGCAAGTGCGGGATTGGGGCTTGACGGGCGAGCCCCGCCGCCGCCCATGAGTTCGTCGGTGGTCCACGGGCGATCATCCATCACGTCGTCAAGGCTCAGCGAAAACAGGTCGTCTTCACCCTCATCGAACATGCGGTGCACATGTCCACCAATTGCCGGAATCAATCCGCGACCGGTGCATGATGCCTTGCTCAACGCCATTCTGTTCCATCCTTTCGAAATACTAATGACATCGATTATATGGAACTTCCCAAGCGGCTCGGTCTTGGATTCGCGCTTTCCAGAACTCGCGCCCAAAAGGGGAGGGGCAATCCAGGCGAGTGCCTACTTGTCGCCGGCAGCAGCCTTGGCCTCATTGAGGTAGCTATAGAAGCTGTACTTGGAGATGCCAAAGAACTCGCAGGCGCGCTCGCTCGACTTGGAAATGAGGAAGGCGCCGCGACGGTCGAGGTAGCCAATGGCACGAATGCGCTCGTCTTTGGTCATGAGTGCCGCGGGCTTGCCCACAAACTGCTCGCACTCGTGCAGCAGGTCCTCGAGCAGGTCGCCGATGTTCTTGGTAATGGGCTCGGGCTCGGTATAGCCCGTGCCGCCGGTGCCGGTAAAAGCGTCGAGCGAGCGCTCAAAAGCCTTCATGAGCGTAATGTCAAAGTTGATGCCCAAAATGCCGACGGGTTTGCCCTCATCGTTGCGGATAAAGATCGTCGACGATTTGAGCAGCTTACCGTCGGTGGTTTTAGTGAGGTACGGCTCGCGGTCGTGTACATCGGTGGCGCCCTCGTGCATGGACTCAAACACGATATGGCTGGGGCCGTCACCCAGTTTGCGCCCGCTGACGTGGCCGTTTTCGATCACTACGATGGAATGGTCCACGTCCTCGGTCTCCAGATCGTGGACGACGACTTCGCAGTTGGGGCCAAATTGGAGCGCCAGACCGTGTGCGAGGCGCTTGTAAAACTCAATCTGTGCGGGGGTCATGGGTACCTTCCTAAAAATTAGTTTGGGCTCACTGTGCCATAAACCACACATGACCGCAAACAAATCCATCAACAAGGCAATTCATGACCGTTCGGCGGCGAAAAAGTACCGATTACGGCAACAAACAATTCGTTAGATATACCAATCAAAAAGTGTGATAGAACATTACTAACAAACTTTTTGTTTGGCATCCACATAAAAGTTCAGCCGTGTGAATGGGATCGGGCTGAAACGCGTATGCGGGGGCCGGCAAGAGAGAACTTAAGGAGTTCACCGTATGGCCGATAAGATCCAGTGGGCGGGCAATACGATGCCCAAGAGCGATGACAAGCACTTGGGAATCATGAGCCTCGACCACGTGAAGAAGGCCCGCGCCTTCCACCAGTCGTTCCCCCAGTACACCGTCACTCCGCTTGCCCGCCTGGATGGCCAGGCCGCGCGCCTGGGCCTGTCCAACCTGTGCGTTAAGGACGAGAGCTATCGCTTTGGCCTCAACGCCTTTAAGGTTCTGGGCGGTTCGTTTGCCATGGCCAACTACATTGCCGACGAGACCGGCAAGGACGTTGCCGAGTGCACCTTCGATTACCTGACCTCCGATCAGCTTGCCAAGGACTTTGGCCAGGCCACCTTCTTTACCGCCACCGACGGCAACCATGGCCGCGGCGTGGCATGGGCTGCCAACAAGCTGGGCCAGAAGGCCGTCGTGCACATGCCCAAGGGTTCCACCAAGCCCCGCTTTGATAACATCGCCGCCGAGGGCGCCACGGTGACCATCGAAGAGGTCAACTACGACGAGT
>CAUHIY010000156.1:0-3327 GCA_959606405.1 uncultured Collinsella sp.
CCTGCGCAAGACGAAGGCCACATTAAGTGGCCTTCTTTGCGTGCGGAACTCGCGATAAACCTTATATCCGGCCCCTCCGGTCGGGGACCTTTCTGTATCGATATGGCTTCTGGGCTGGATCGGCGTCGACAACGTCCAGCAAGGTTAACAAGCCAGCGTCGAATTTCCGGCGTGCTTTAGCTGAAAGAAAAGATGGCATGCGGAGCTTTGCTCCGCATTTGGGATGGGAGCCCCTCGGGAGCGAGCGGGCGTATACAAGGTTTATCGCGAGTTCCGCACGAGCCGGAGAGCACTTAATGTGCTCTCCGTGCGAGCAGGACTGTAGAGCAGGAAACCTTGTATACGCCCGCTCGCTCCCGAGGGGCATCTCTCATGCAAAAACTTTTGTTGGGTAAAGTCCGAGGTCAGTGGCGTTTTATACCGAGAATTTCAAAAAAGTTGAAAATTCATTACAAATTTGCGTTGACTTTAGGTAACTAAAGTTTCATACTGCTTTTCATCCACTGGGGGATGTGAACACGCACGGATCGTTCGCATCATGATTGAAGAGGATTTCTTAGACATGTTCACGCATCAGCTAAACATTATCAGCGTAGTAATTATCTGATGCGGGTTAGCACATACAGCTAGCCCGTACGATAACGGGCGGCTGATGAAGATGAGGGCCGTCGAGCGCAACCGACGGCCCTCATTTTTTATGTCTAGGAAGTTCTTTTTAGAGGAGGAAATATAATGAACGGAGTTTTGCTCATGGTTGTGGCCGCGGCGGTGCTCGCCTGCGGCTATCTGGGCTACGGCCGCTGGCTGGCCAACAAGTGGGGCGTTGACAAAGAGGCCCTCACGCCGGCCAAGCGCATGAAGGACGGCAAGAGCTTCTCACCCGTCTCCGCCTTTACCGCGTTCTCGCACCAGTTCAGCTCGATCTGCGGTGCTGGCCCTGTCACGGGTACGATCGTCGCCATGGCCTTTGGCTGGCTGCCCGTCGTGCTCTGGGTCCTCGTCGGCGGCATCTTCTTTGGCGCCGTCCACGACTTTGGTGCTCTGTACGCTTCGATGAAGAACAACGGCAAGTCGCTCGCTCAGCTCATCGAGAAGTACATCGGCAAGACCGGCCGTCGCCTGTTCCTGCTGTTCTGCTGGCTGTTCTGCATCATCGTCATCGCCGCCTTCACCGACATGGTCTGCAAGACGTTCATGTTCACCCCGGCCGTTGACGCTTCTGGCGCCGCTACCGGTGCCATCGACTTCACCAAGTCCTATGCCGCTGGCTGCGCTGGCACCATCTCCATCCTGTTCACCTTCGTCGCTATCGCCTTTGGTTGGGCCCAGAAGAAGTTCAACCTCACCGGCGCTGCCGAGTTCGTCACCGGCGTTGTCCTCATGGTTCTCATGTTCGCCGTCGGTATGCAGTTCCCAGTCTACCTGGATAAGTTCCAGTGGTTCGCCGTCGTCATGGTCTACCTTGTCTTCGCTGGCGCTATGCCCATCCAGATGCTCAAGACCCCGCGTGACTACCTCACTTCCATCATGATGATCGTCATGATCGTCTGCGCTGTCCTCGGCATCGTCGTCCTGGGCGTCAACGGTCAGGCCACTATCACCGCTCCGGTCTTCACCGGCTTCTCCACTGCCTCCGGCATGATGTTCCCGGTCCTGTTCGTCTCCGTCGCTTGCGGTGCTCTCTCCGGTTTCCACAGCCTCGTTTCTTCCGGCACCTCTTCTAAGCAGGTCGAGAAGGAGCAGGACGCCGTCAAGGTCGGTTATGGTGCCATGATCGTCGAGTCCTTCGTCGGCATCCTTGCCATCATCGTCGCCGGCATCATGTTCTCCGACATGAACACCGCCGGTACCGGCGCCCTCAACGCCGGCGTCGCTTCCACCCCGTTCCAGATCTTCGCCGCTGGCATCTCCCGCGGTATGCAGGCCTTCGGTGTTGACGGCACGCTCGCTACCGTCTTTATGACCATGAACGTTTCCGCTCTGGCCCTGACCTCGCTCGACGCCGTCGCCCGCATCGCCCGCACCTCGTTCTCCGAGTTCTTTGCCCAGACCAACGACGCCCTGGCCATCGAGTCCAAGGCCGGCTACATGAAGGTCCTCGGCAACCCCTGGTTCGCCACGGTCGTCACCCTGCTTCCCGGTCTCGCCCTCGCTTTTGGTGGCTATGCCAACATCTGGCCGCTCTTTGGTGCTTCCAACCAGCTGCTCGGCGGCATGACCATGATCACCCTCGCCGTGTTCTGCAAGTGCACCGGCCGCAAGGGCTGGATGCTCTACGTGCCCGTCGTCTTCCTGCTCTGCTGCACCTTCACCTCGCTGGTCCAGAGCGCCATGGGCTGTATGGCCGCTGTCCAGGCTTACGGCTTCTTCGGCACCATCCCGGCTACCGCCACCACGGCCGCCGTCTCCGTCGCCGCCACCAAGGGCCTGCAGCTTGTCTTCGCCGTCCTGCTGATGGTCCTGGGCCTCATCGTCGCCGTCAACTGCCTCAAGGAGCTCTTCGGCAAGGAGGCCGGTTCCATGCCCGACGAGGAGCCCGAGTGGTCCGAGATGGGCAAGGCCGAGTACGGCCGCGCCGCTGCCGCTGAGGCTCCTGCCGACGCCGAGGCCGCCAAGGCTTAGTCGACCTGACGAGTTGAACGTCACATCTATATGACTCGGAAAGACCGGGTCCGCGACTTCGCGGGCTCGGTCCTTTTTTCATGCAAAAGCGGGTGACGCTCGAGTGTTCTCGCAGATGTTTTGCGTGGATAAGGGCGCGCGTTGTACCATATAGACGTATATGTGTACATATGAAAGGGGCCCCGTGGCCAAGACGGTATATTCCGATAACCAAAATAATGTCGATGCCCTGGCTGAGCGTCTGAGCAGCCAGACGTCGCTTTCTGCCGAGCGTGCCAAGCTGGTTGCCTACGACCTGCTCTGCCGCAAGGCGCTCAAGATTAAGTCGAGTGCGCTGGCGCAAATTTTTCGCTCCGTCGATAAGGAATGTGACACCAAGGCGATGCGCGATGAGCTTATCGCGGCAAATATTGTGACCAAGATCGAGGGTAGCGGCATTAACGGGCGCCCGGCGTTCTATACCATCAATGTCGAGATCCGCGATGCCCAGGAGCAGCCTGCCGAGTCCGTCGAAGATTTTGTCGTCGAGGATTCCGCTGACGTGCCTGCTGTGGAAGAAGCTGCTCCGCGTGAGCATGTCGATACCGATGAGTTGCTCGATGAGAACGTCGTGCGTGCCTTTACGGCCAAGGCGGGACGCGGCGGTTTTGGCGGGGGTGGCAAGCGCGATGCGCAGCGCCGCGCCCAGCAGGAGCGCTTCCGTCG
>CAUHIY010000157.1:0-3318 GCA_959606405.1 uncultured Collinsella sp.
TTAGTGCCCTCGGATTGGGTCATAGTGTCTGTCCGCGCCAAAACATCGGCGTTGTCCTGATCAAAGCCTGCCAAAAAGGGACAGGTTTATTTTGGTGGTCGTTGGGGACGTTCTTGTTTGACTAGTCGTTTAAGAACACCCAACGACTACATAGCATGAGAGTGGATAATCTCCCGGTTTGAGCCTGCATCCAAGCTTAAAGAGGGAGATTATCCACTCTCATTTTGTTTGTTGATTTCGATGCCTACATTTGTAGGAACAGTTCGTGGAGGCGGGTGTCTTCGTCGAGTTCGGGGTGGAAGGTTACGCCGAGCTGGTTGTCTTGGCGGGCGGCGACGATGCGGCCATCGACTTCGGCCAGGGCCTCGGCATCGCCGTGCACCTCAACGATGCGGGGGGCGCGGATAAACGTCAGCGGCACTTCACCGTCGATGCCGGTTACCTGCCCCTTGGTTCGAAAGCTGCCGAGCTGCCTGCCGTAGGCATTGCGCTCGACGAGCACATCCATGGTTGCCAGGCGCGGCGTCCCCTTATCGTCGTGGGCGGCAAGGTCGCGCGCCAGCAGAATCAAGCCGGCGCAGGTGCCCAGGACGGGCATGCCTTCAGCGATACGGGCACGAAGCTCCTCGAGCATGCCGAGCTCGGCAAGCAGCTTTCCTTGAACGGTGGACTCGCCGCCGGGAAGTACCAGACGGTCAAAGTCCTGCTTCAAATCAGCCGCCTGCCTCAGCTCAATACAGTGTGCGCCAAGCCCGGATAGTCTTGCCTCGTGCTCGGCAAAAGCGCCTTGGACCGCCAGCACGGCGACCGTTTGGTCTGCATAATCGCTCATGTGCGATCCTTTCTGCTGGACTAGCGCCCGCGCTCTTCCATGATAATCTCGATCTCGTCGGCGTTGATGCCCACCATGGCCTCGCCCAGGTCCTCCGAAAGCTCGGCGATGAGCTTGGCATCGGTGAAGTTTGCCACGGCCTTGACGATGGCGGCGGCGCGCTTGGCGGGGTCGCCGCTCTTAAAGATGCCCGAGCCGACAAAGACGCCCTCGGCACCCAGCTGCATCATCAGCGCGGCGTCGGCGGGGGTCGCTACGCCGCCAGCGGCAAAGTTCACGACGGGAAGCTTACCCGTGGCATGGACCTCGCGCACCAGCTCGACCGGAACCTGCAGTTGCTTGGCTGCCTCAAAGAGCTCGTCGTCGCGCAGGGCAGCTACGTCGCGGATCTGCTTTTGGATTTTGCGCATGTGACGCACGGCCTGAACGACGTCGCCCGTACCCGGCTCACCCTTGGTGCGAATCATCGTGGCGCCTTCGGCAACACGGCGCAGCGCCTCGCCCAGATCACGGGCGCCGCAGACAAACGGCACGACAAACTGGGTCTTGTCGATGTGATAGACGTCATCGGCAGGGGAGAGAACCTCGGACTCGTCGATGTAATCGATCTCGATGGCCTGCAGGACCAGCGCCTCGACGATGTGACCGATGCGGCACTTGGCCATGACGGGGATGGAGACGGCCTCCTGGATGCCCTTGATCATCTTGGGGTCGCTCATGCGCGAGACGCCGCCTGCGGCACGGATGTCGGCCGGGATGCGCTCGAGAGCCATGACGGCGCAGGCGCCTGCCTCCTCGGCGATGCGTGCCTGCTCAGGCGTGGTGACGTCCATGATGACGCCGCCCTTGAGCATCTGCGCGAGTTCGCGATTGAGTTTGACGCGATCAGCCTTGCTGGTCTGTTCTGCCATGGTTGCTCCCTTGGTTGGCATGTGCATTGCTTGACGGAACATCCTATCGGGGAGCTGGGTATGGCAAAATACTCAGTTTTCGAGATAATAATAAGGTCAACTTAATACCAGATTGAACAGCTCGATAAGGTCAGGTGGTAAACTCATGCTTGACTACAATTTGGAAAAACGCGGCGAAGCATCGCTTTATGAGTATGTTTACCAGCAAATTCGAGATGATATTGTTGCTGGACGTATTGCGGCGGGGGAGCATCTGCCGTCTAAGCGCACCTTTGCCAGTCATCTGGGAATCAGCGTCATTACTATCGAGAATGCATATAGCCAGTTACTTGCCGAGGGTTATATTTGCTCAAAGCCGCGGCGTGGCTACTACGCTTGCAAGCTTCCGGATGCACCGGTTTTGCCTTTGGCTTCGCAGGGCATCGACCGAGATACCGTCTCTGTGGGCCTCAGCGCGCATGATGTCAACGGACAGGTCGAGCTGTTCGATGCACTTTCTCCTTCCGCTTTGGAGGCGGCGCGGCTTTGGCAAAGTGCGCTACGGGCGACGCTGGCATCCGAAGACGAGCGCGAAATCTTTTCGCCCGCACCGGCGCAGGGCACCGCTCGGCTGCGACGCGCAATTGCTCACCATCTGCGTGGGACAAGGGGTATGAATGTCGACCCCAACAACATTGTTATCGGTGCAGGCGCCCAGCTGCTCGATACCATGTTGGTTCAGTTGCTTGGCGCTGACAAGGTGTATGCCGTTGAGGATCCGGGCTATTTGCGTCTGACGCGCATCTATCAGGCTATGGGCTGCAAAGTTCGACATATCCCGTTGGATGATGAGGGCGTGGACTTGAGCACTCTGCAGAAAAGCGGGACCGATGTCCTTCACCTGATGCCGTCCCATCAGTATCCGACCGGCCTTGTGACGAGCATTGCGCGTCGCTATGCGCTTCTGAGCTGGGCCGCCGAGCGACCAGGTCGGTATCTCATCGAAGATGACTTTGATTGTGAGTTTCGCCTTGCCGGGAAGCCGATTCCCGCGCTCGCGTCGATCGATGCCGCCCAGTCGGTTATCTACACCAACACGTTTTCGAAGAGCCTTTCATCGGCGTTGCGTTTGGCGTACATGGTGTTGCCCGATGAGCTAATGGAGCGGTTTAGGCGCAACCTTGGTTTCTACGCCTCGTCGGTGAGCTCTGTCGATCAGGTCGCTTTGGCGCGTTTGCTGGAATCGGGTGATTACGAGCGACATGTGAACCGCGTGCGCGTTCGTGCCCGCGAGGCGCGTGATGGCCTGATGGCGCTTGTGCGGAAGGTATTTCCGGCAGGAGAGGTCTCGATCGAGCATGCAGACGCGGGCCTTTACTGCACCGTGGTTGCGGAGCGTGGAGCGGGCGGAAGCTCTTTTGTGCGGGCCCTCACGCGCTCGAGTATCCCTTTTGTCGATATCAGTGACTGTTATTGGTGTGCCGATGGCGCATCTGTCCCTGAAAACTCAAGTCAAATTCTTGTTCAGTATGACGATTTGAGTCCAAAAGCGCTAAATACCTTGGAATCGCAGCTAATGGGAGCACTCTGTAACCT
>CAUHIY010000158.1:0-3270 GCA_959606405.1 uncultured Collinsella sp.
CTGCGATATGGGCTGCTTGCGTCCATCGCGCCTGCGACCGACCCGGCGCGTGCACTCATAGCCGGTGTCGTCTGCGGTCGTTCGGCCGAACTGCGCGCCCAGCCGGCGGGCGACTGGTTTTCGGTGACGGGAACGGCGCATCTTATAGCCGTCTCCGGCAGCCATTTGGCTATCGTGGGATTTGTAATCGAGGGTGTATTGCAAAAGACTCGCTGCTCACGTGGTGTTCAGCGGGCGATATTGGCGATGGCGCTTGTGGGCTACACTGCCTTTACGGGCGCGTCTCCCTCGGCCGTGCGCGCGTGCTGCATGGTGTTCGCGACGCTTGTCGTAAACGGCGCGGGGCGTCGCCGGCACGGCGCATCGGCACTCTTCGTAACCATGTCCATCTTTGTGCTACTGCGGCCGACGGTGCTGTTCGAGATGGGCTTTCAGCTCTCGTGTGCCAGCGTCTTTGCCATTCTGTGCTTTTGCCCCTATGCGACCTACACTTTGGGTGAGCTGAGTGTGCCATCGGGCGTTGCCAGCGTGCTTTCCGTCACGCTGTGCTCGCAACTGGCGACACTTCCCATTACCATTCCTGCCTTCGGTACATTCTCGCTCATTGCTCCGTTGGCAAATGCGGTCATCGGTCCGGTGGTGAGCGTACTGCTTGCTGTGTCCATCGTGCTGGTTCCCTTTTCGCTCGTGGCACCGTTGCGGACTTGGGCGCTCGTTGTGCCCATGATTGCCGCCCGTTGCGCGCTGTTTTTCGAGCAGCTGTTTGCCGCCGTGCCGGGTGCATCCGTGAGTGTGCCGCCCGATAGCATGTGGATTTACCTAGTGCCGTGTTTGCTGGCGGTTCTGCTGGTCTGGTGGCCGCGTCCCCGTGCACGTCCTATGGCGGTGGGGCTTGCATGCCTGGTGCTCTTGGCTGCGATTCCGTACGCCTACTGGGATCGATTCGCTCCGCCTTCGGTGACGGTGCTCGATGTGGGCCAGGCGGATGCGATTCTTATCCGCCAGGGCGACGCAGTAGCACTCGTCGACTGCGGGCTCGACGAGCGCGTGGTAGCGGCGTTGGTTCGCAATAACGTGCACCATATCGATGCCGTCTTTGTGACGCATTGGGATGAGGACCACTGGGGTGGTCTGCCTGCCGTGCTCGAGCAGTTTTCGGTCGGAACGATTGCCGTGGCGGCGGATGCGCTGGAGGATGCTCCTGCCGAGGTATTGAACCGACCTGGCGTGGAGTATCGGCAGGTGCGCCGTGGGGATACGGTCGATATCGGCTCATTTTGCGCCCGCGTGATGTGGCCATTCGAGTCCGTGGATGGCGAGGGAAATGAGGACTCGCTTGTCCTGCTGCTCTTTTATGTTCAGGAAGACAAGGGCCTGCGTATGCTCCTCACCGGTGATGCCGAGCTCGACCAAGAACGGGAATTCGTGCAGGAGGTGGGGGATATCGATGTACTTAAACTTGGGCATCACGGCTCCAAGGTTTCAGTTGATGGTGAGTTGCTGGACGTCCTGAGACCCGAGCTTTCCCTTGCGAGCGCGGGCGAGGGCAACCGCTATGGCCATCCGTCCGACGAGTGTATCGATGCCGTGAAGCAGTCTGGTGGTGCGTTCGCATGCACTATCGAACGCGGTGATATCACCATCACGCCGACCGCGAAGGGCTTTACGATGCGTTGCCAACGGTCGTGATGACATCGTTGGCGCGAGGTGGGACCCTGGGCTAAAATGACACGGTACGAATATGGGAGCTTGCGAGAGGGGAGCGCGATGTCCGAAACCGGGCTGTTGCCGGCATATCTGATCGTCGGTACCGATGGAGTCAAGCGCGATCACGCCGTCTCGCGCATGAAGGCACGTCTGGAAAAGTCGGGCATGGTCGAGTTCAACCTCGACGAGCGCGATATGACCAAAGACCCCGATATCGAGTCGATTATCGGATCGCTCAACACCTTTCCCATGGGCAGCGAGTTTCGCCTGGTAATCCTTGACGGCTGCTCAAAACTCGCCAAAGCGATCTCCGAGCCGCTTGTTGACTATCTGGCGAGTCCCAGCCCCACAACGGTCTGCCTCATCATTGCTGACTCGCTTGCCAAGAACACACGCCTGTATAAGGCGATCGCCAAGATCGACAAGAAGGCCGTGATCGATTGCTCCGGCACCAAGCGCTGGGAGCTTCCGCGCCGCGTGCAGCAGATGGCGACGCAGCATGGCAAGTCGATCTCGACGGCGGCCGCCGAGGAACTTGTCTCGCGTTCGGGTGAAAACACTCGCATGCTCGATAACGACTTGGCTAAGCTTGCCCAAATGGTTGAGGCGCCTCAGATTGAGCTTGCCGATGTGGAACGCTGGATCGTGCGCACGGCCGAAGTCCAGCCCTGGGACTTTCTCAATGCGGTCTCGGCCCGTGACATGCGCCGTTCGCTCGAGCTCTTCAATCTATTGCCCGCCAAGAGCTACGTGTGGACTTACACATTGCTGTGCGGCCGCATCCGCGAGCTAATCGTCGCCAAGGCGCTCGATGCGCGTGGACAGGGTCGTGAGCTGGCCGCAACGCTCAAGCTCCAGTCCTGGCAGGTCAAGAATCACCTGACCTGGGCACGTCGCTTTTCGATGGCAGAGCTCGTTGCCGCGCTCGAGGGCGCGGTCGATGTGGAGCTCGCGCTGAAGGGTTCGGCCGATTCTCAGACCGCGCTTTTGCTCTGGATTACGAACATCTTGAGAAAATCGTGATGATACCTGCCTATTTGACAAATTCGTTCTATCCCTTTGAGGGGGAGCGTGCTATAGTAGGCGCTTGCATGACCTCACCGTGTCTCAGAGGTGTCATACATTTTTTGCAAGGAACTCGAAAGGAACTCCAGAAGTGGCAAACATCAAGTCTCAGAAGAAGCGTATCCGCACCAATGAGGCAGCTCGCATGCGTAACAAGGCTGTCAAGTCCGAGCTCAAGACGCTGACCAAGCACGTCCAGTCCGCCGTCGCCGAGGGCGACGCCGAGAAGGCCCAGGCTGCCCTCAAGACCGTCACCAAGCGTCTCGACATGGCTGCCGCCAAGCATGTTATCCACAAGAACCAGGCTTCCAACCGCAAGTCCGGTCTTGCCAAGCTCGTGAACAGCATCAACGCCTAAGTTGTAAATTTCACACCACACAGATTACGCGCATAAATGGAGCCTGTTTTATGGAACAGGCTCCATTTTTTGTATCGCTCGGGTAAGATAGTCCGCATGAATACTTCAATTGACATTTCCCACATCCGCAACTTCTCGAT
>CAUHIY010000159.1:0-3232 GCA_959606405.1 uncultured Collinsella sp.
AGCAGTCCGGCACCGAGCCGGTGGGTGCCCTCAAGACCGCCAAGTCCGCCCGCACCGTCGTGATCTTGCCGCAGGCCGCCGACCGCCTCGTCGAGATAGCGGCGGCGCGGGCCGCCGAAGGCCGCGAGTGGCTGAGCGACCGGGGCGACGGGCTGCCAATGAACCGGAGCATTTGCAACGACCGCTGGCGGAAACTCTGCGCCGCCCGCGGCATCGAGCACATCCCGTGGTCGAACCTGCGCAACTCGTGGCGTACGATAGCGGAGGTCGAGCTTCGCCTGCCGTGGGACCTCATCGAGATGCTGATGGGCCACGCTCTCCCCGGCGTGTCGGGACGGCACTATATCCGCCCCACCGCCGAGCAGGTCGTCCGCGCCGCCTTCGACGCGCTTGGGATAAGTTAGGATATTCCCCCGCAAAAGCGCAGGTAGATGGCACGCAGTTAGTTGTGGCAGTACTAAACCCCGTCCCAAGCCACCGCAAAGGGGACAGGCACCTTTGTGGTGGTTCCCACAAACATCTCGATCCGTAACAGTTAGAGTCCATTTTTCGGCCCACCTGTTACAGATTGAGACATTCAAATTCCGCTGAGAAGATAATCTCGATCTGTAACAGTAACTCGGCTAAATCGACCCTAGATGTTACAGATCGAGACAAACGACCGATATCGACCTAAATAATCTCGGTCTGTAACATCTAGCCCGTTTTCGGCCTTACAACTGTTACAGATCAAGACAAACTAACGAAACAAGCCGCCGCAAGGGAAACTTTTGTACCGCTTTGGGTCGCGCTATTCTCCGAGCATCTCTTGGAGCTTGGCTGCCACGGCGTGGCCCAAGCTCTCGTGGCTTTCGGGCATCATGTGCAGATAATCGATATCGCCCGGCTCGGCAAAATCAGCGGCATTCAAAAAGTCACAGCCAAACTGCTCGGCCACGTGCGCATAGTATTCGGCAAAATGCTCCGAAGCCTCGACGGAGTGTTCGTCAAAGTCGGTCATGTACACATCGGCGATCTGCGGCTTAATCTTGATAGGCGCCATCAGCAGAATGCGCGGGCGGGGCGCGGCTTCGGTCCAGGGAAACGCACGGACAGCGCGGATCAGCGCCATGGCACCGCGGGAGATATCGGCAGCCCCCACGCCAAAGACCGTCTTACAGTCGTTGGTGCCCAGCATGATCACAATGGCGTCCAGCGGCTTATGGGCCTCGAGCAGCATCGGCAACGCGCGAATGCCGTTGAGATTGGTGTCCAGATGGCACATATCGTCGCGCACCGTCGTGCGGCCGTTTAAGCCTTCCTCAATCACGTGCCAGCCCTCGCCCAGGTCGCGCTGGGCCACGCCGCACCAGCGCACATCGTGCGCATAGCGCACCGCGGTGCCGTCGCGCATACCCGCCGGATCGTAGCCATAGGTATTGCTGTCGCCAAAGCACAGAACGTTTTTCATCGTAAGCCCTTCCTTTAGTAAAAAGCCGACGGGAGCAGCCCTCCCGCCGGCTCGACCTATCTGTCGGCACGTACCGATTACAGGTACTTGCGCCAATCGTCATCGTCCTCATCGTCCTCGGCGGCAGCCTGGGCCTGCTCGGCGGCGCGGGCGGCTGCGGCGCGGGCGGCAACCTGGGCATAGGACTCCTCGTTGCGCTCGGGGAAGTTTGCCAGCACGTGCTCGAACTTGGCAAAATCCTCGTCCCAGCGCGTAGAGGGCACGGCAAAGAATACCTGCTTGACCTTAAAGTCGCCCGACGCAAGCTCATTGCGGAAGAGCTCGGCCACGGTCTCGGCGTCAAAGCCGTTGTTGTCGCAGCCCCAAGCGCCCAGCACGAGCTTCTCGCGACCCAGCTCGTCGCAGATGGCAAGCACAAAGCGGATTCGATCGCGCAGGGCGTCCAGCAGGGCATCGTCACCCACGCGATACTCCTGGCGAGCGCGCTTGGCGTTGGGCGCGGCGGCCACGATCACGTCAGCATACGCATGCACGTGGTTGCGGTCGAAGCGTACCGCAGGCACCACCAGCGCACGGTTGCGGTAAAGCTCGCAGTTGATGTTGCGACGGCGGTTTTCGCCGTACCATTTGCGCTGCTTATCGAGGACGTTGTACAGGTACGAATCGGCACAGAGCGTGGCCTCCTGACCCAGATAGCCCTGGATGTAGCCGCCGCCCGGGTTGGTGAACGAGGCAAAGGCGAGCACGGCCATGTCGCAGAATTGCGCGTAGCCTCGGCCGTTATCCAGAATGGCCTGCGTGGCAGAGGCGTCGAGCACGGTGACCTCGGGCAGGACCGGAGCGGGCTCCTCGGCGGCAGGCGCGGACTCGGTCTCCGTGGCCTCCTCTGCGGGTGCAGGCTCGGCCGTAACCTCGGTCTCGGCGGACGCAACCTCAGCGGTCTCGGCCTCGGCGGCCTCAGACTCCTCGGCAACCTGTTCCTCGACAGCGTCGGCCGCTTGGGCCTTGGCCTTCATCGCCGCGACAAAACCGGCAGGCATACCATCGAACTCGCACACACCGGCAAGCGAACGCTCGATATCCTTGGCGCACGCTTCGGACACAGTTGCCACGTGACGCTCGGCGGCCTTGGCACGGGCCTCGCGCTTGGGATTGGGCTGACCCGCTCGGTTGGACCTGCGGTTACGGTTCCTGTTGTCGACGTCTGCCATAAGTGGTCACCTTTCTCGGTCTCTGCCGCCATCGGCTTTTCCCATCCATGATACCCCGCCGCGTACAAAAAAGACGGCCCCGAAGGACCGCCTTTCGCATCGTTTTACCGTGTCCGGCAGGAAGCGTCGCAATGCCGCGCTTTAATCGCGACGGCCGAGGATGTTCAAAATGCGCAGGAACACGTTGATAATATCCACGAACAGGTTAGAGGCCATAAGCACGGCGTTGGGCAGTGTGGGCGGCACCGTCGTGGCAACATAGGTGTCATAGCCAATAAACCCGGCGAACACCACGATCACGATCAGGTCGGTGATGGACTGCGAAACGCCCATGAACATCAGCACGACCTCAACCAGAATCGTGGCGAGCAGAATGCCAAAGCCGATGCCATATACGCGCTGGAAAAACTTGGGGAACGTCACGCCCAAGGCGCCAAAGACAAAGGTGATGGCAGCGGTGGCGATAAAGGCGGTGTTGATGGTGGGCAGGTCATAGTTGGCAAGGCCAAACGACGCGGTCAGGCCAAAGGTGCTCGCAAAGACCACGTAGCCCACGAGTGACAGGCCCACG
>CAUHIY010000160.1:0-3171 GCA_959606405.1 uncultured Collinsella sp.
ATGTGATGATGGCCGGCGCGATGCAGCCGGAATTGCGAATGCTAAATCGTTTGACGAGTTGATTTTTCCCCGCCGCGCCATCCGTTAGACCGAAGGGCCGGCGAACGTGAAGGAGCTGTGGTGGCGGGTATCGAGGTGCTATCTTGAAAGCCCCGTTTAAAAGAGAGGTGACGCGGTATGGAATTGACAGCAATGTTTGGCTCGATCGGCCTGTGTGTGGCCGCAATCGTTGCCGCCGCGGTCATCTACTTTGTGGTCACGGCCATTAAGGGCAAAAGGGCCGAACGCAAGGAGCGCGCGATGCTTAAACAGCATCGCGACCAGCAGGGCAAACGCGCACGGAGATAGCTTGTTGAGTTTTGGATCCGTGCGCTAGCTGCGTTTTCGGATCAGGGCAATGTAGAAGCCCTCAAAGTCGCGGCTAGGCGGAATGGTGAGCGTGCCGGACAGGCCGTTGGCGATGGCCGATACCTGACCCGCGGCAATGGCCTCGGTTAGGGCGTTGGACTCGATGCGCGGCTCTTCACCGGCATCCTGGGCGCGACGCGATTCGCTTTCGCTCGGCGTGCCGTCGAGGGGAATGAGCTCGCAGTCCATATGCTTGTCGAGGGCCTCTTGCAGGGCGTCCTCGTTTTCCTGCGGCAAGATCGAACAAGTCGAATAGACGAGCGTGCCGCCCGGTTTGAGGGCACCCATGGCGCGGTCCAGAAGTGCTCGCTGCGAGCGGGCGCACTTGCTCAGCAACTGCTCGGTGAGGCCGCGCAGGCTTTTCTCGTTGCCGTTGATGACGGTGCCCGTGCCGGTGCAGGGAGCGTCGAGCAGGATGCGGTCAAAGCGGAAGAACTCGTCGAGCTCGCGTGCGTCGATGCGCATGACGGGCACGTTTTTGGCACCTTGGCGGTGGAGGTTGGACTCAAGCTTTTCGGCGCGGGGAATGCTCATCTCGCAGGCCGTGAGGTGTGCCTGGCCCTGGGTGAGGGCGGCGATCTGCGTTGTCTTGCCGCCGGGGGCTGCGCACATGTCCAGGATGTCCTCGCCGGCCTGAACGCCCAGGGCCAACGGCGGCATCATGGACGACAGGCTCTGCAGATAGATTTTGCCGTCGCGGTAGATGTCGAGATCCCACAGATCGGAAACCTGGGCCTCGGGCAGGATAAAGGCGTCTGGGTACCAGACGACGGGGTTGTGGGCGATGCCGGCTGCATCGAGCGCCGCAGCGATGTCCTCGGCGGTCGCCTTGAGCGTGTTGGCGCGCAGTGTGACCGGGCGTGTGGCCGCGGCACCAAAGCCCTCGATCATGAGCTCGGCATCGGCGGGCGCATAGGCGCCGGCGACCGTGTCGACCATAAAGCGCGGCAGGTCGGCGGCGCAGGGAAGGGCGGCAAGCTGGTCGGAAAGCTCGGTGGAGGCAAACTGCCTAAGCTTGAGCTCGGGCTTAACCTGCTTTTTCTGCTTACGACGACGCGGCTTGGACATCCGTCTTTCCTTCCCGTTCCAAATTGACTACTTTCCGGGCACGCCGCTGCTGGCGTGCTTTAGTACTGGCTCTCGTGCTTGCTAAAGAAGTCGAAGCGCGGGGGCAGCGGCTTCACGCGGTGCTCGCCGGGCTTCTCGCCCAGGCTCTCCACAAACTCATCCGTGGAGGCAAAGATGTTATCCCAGCTAAAGAAGGCGACCGGGTCGACGTCGAAGTACTCGCAGATGAGCTCACAGCCGGCCGGGACGATGCCGTGCATGAGCACGGTCGCCACGCGCAGCTCGCTAAAGGCGTCGACGAGGGCCTGCGCCATCGCGGCGTTTGCCTCATTACCCTCGAGCTTGTTGGCGGCCTTGGAGGCGTCGCTCCAGCGCTTGTTGGCGGCGCGTAGGTAGTCGTCGCACACGGCAAGCGCGCGGTGCGTCTCGAACTTGTACATGGCCTGTTCAAAGGCGAGGGCTGCCTGCTGGGCGGCTTCGATTACGGTGCCAGAAGCGGCGCCGGCGGGAATGCAACCGTTGCGATAGGGACTCTCGTCGCCCTCCTTGACGGCGACGCCGTAGAAGCAGCTGCGGGCCAGACGGTTGAACACGCCGGTCAGCAGCGCGCTCTCCTTAAGGGCGGGGTCGATGACGCGCTTGTCGTCGCAGGCGCGCACCTCGTTGCCGTCCTTGTCCTTGCCGGTTACGCGCGTGTCGTATGCCTTGGGACTAAAGCTCACCGGCTTCTCGGACAGGCCGAGCGACAGCCAGTGCGCGCGCATCTGCTCGCAGGTGTAGTGGTTGAGCAGGTCGTCTGCCGGCGGGGGAGGCGTCTGCGAGGACGAGCTGGCTTTTTTGCCCATGTAGAGCAGGTGATAGCAGGCGCTGACGGTGCTCTGCGTAAGATCCCAACCCAGGGCCTCCCACATGGCGGTCTGAGCTATGCAGTAGAAGTAGATGTTGTCCTGACCGATGAACTGGTAGATCTGAGCGTCGTCAGAGCACCACCAGTCGCGCCAGTCGAGCGAGCTGTGCTGGTAGGTGGGAGCGGGTACCTGCGTGGAATCGGCAGCGGGCTCGCCCATGAGGGCGGCATCCTGGGCGGCGACGCCCTCGGTCACGCCGGCGGCCTTGGCATCGCGTGCGAGCACGGTACGCGTATAGCTGATGGGCGCCCACAGGCTCTCGGGCCAGCACCAGCAGGTGACGTCGGAGACGCCATCGACCTCGGGCACCGGAACGCCCCAGTCGATGTTGCCGGTGATGCGGAAGGGCACGAGCGCCTTGCCGCTGCGGAAACGCACGCCACCGTTGGCGAGCACCGCGTGGGCATCGTCGCGCTCCTTCCAGCTGGGGAAGGTGACGGTAAAGCTGCTCTTGTTGCCCTCGGGCTCCAGGACGGTGTGCTCGGGAAGCTGATCCTCAACGGCATCGAAGGCCTCGCGGAACTTGTTCTGGATGTAGAGCTGAGCCGGCAGCAGCCACTCCTCCATGGTCTTGGAGACCACGGAACGAACCTGCGGGTTCTGGGCGAGCTTGGCGGTATAGGTCTTCATAAAGTCGAGGTAGGCCGGCAGGTCAAAGTAGAGATTGTCGACCGGGCGCAGCTCGGGCACCTCGCCGGTGAGCTGGCTCTTGGGCGCGATGAGCTCCTCGGGCTCAAACTGGTGACCCAGATCGCACTCGTCGGCGTAGGCTTTCTCGGACTTGCAG
>CAUHIY010000161.1:0-3078 GCA_959606405.1 uncultured Collinsella sp.
CCGACTTTTCCAAGTACTCGGCAAACTTGGCCTCGTCGCCCTTGTTCTTGTACTGTAGGGCCAACAGGTACTCCAAGCGGCAACCCTTAACCTTATCGTCGCCGGCCTCCTCGAGCATGCGCTCCAGCTCGGGAATATCGTTGTGGCGCTTCAGGATCATCGTGTCGTACATCAGTTGGCATTCGTGCGCGACTGACTCGGCCTGGCCGCCCTCAAAGCCCTTGATTTCGTGCAGCAGCTCCTTAGACTTTTTGCGGTCCTCCTGGCCAACGTAGTAGTTAAAAGCTTTGATCACCAGGTCGACGCGCTGCATTTTGGGCAGGTTAAGCCCCAGCAGCAAATCGAACATCTCGTCGGCGCGCTTGTGGTCCTCGCGCAGCAGATAGGAGTTCAGGCGCAGGTAGTCGCGGTTGTAGCGCGGGTACAGCATGCTGGTGAGTTTGCCGTCGAGCAAACGATCGAACTCGTCCCACTGCTTAGCGGCCATAAGCTGCTGCAGGCGTTTAAACGTAGTGCGTTTTTTTACGCTCAAGAACACCGATATGGCGATACAAATAATGACGACGGCGGTCCAGAGTGTGCGGGAATCGGGCATATTGAGCTCCTCGGTCGCTCATAAAACAAGCGGTATGACAATGCGTGCTAGATGTATTATACGCAGCGTGCAAGCAAACTGGCACAAAAGTGCATCGAGGCCGAGCGCCATCGCTCGCTGCGGTACACTTACCTAAAGTAAACCATGAAGGGAGACATTACCTATGAAGAAGATCGTTTTGGCTTGCGGTGCTGGCGCTGCTACTTCCACGCTCGTTGCCCAGAAGGTCGCCACCTTGCTCGACGCCAACGGTTACGCCGGCAAGTACGAGATCGTGCAGTGCGCCATCTCCGAGGCTAAGGACTACTGCGACGAGGGCGCCGACCTGCTGATCGCCACCACCGTTGCCCCCGAGGGCCTCACCTGCCCGTACGTGAGCGGCGTACCCTTCATGACCGGCATGAACCGCGTCGCTGCCGAGAAGGCCGTTCTCGACGTCATGGCTCAGTAGGCGCTACCTGTATGAATGAGCAGAACGCCAATCCGGTCGAGCTCTTTGGCATGCGCGTTGCCCATGTGGGCATTAACGCCACCGACCCGGCAGACGCCCTGGAGATCGCGGAACTGTTCTCGACGATGATGGGCCTGCCCGTCATCGAGACTCCGGTTTCGTACTTCAATGATTCGCTGGTCGAGATCATGAAGCAGAACGGTCGCGGCGCCAAGGGCCACATCGGCTTTGCCGTCAACGACATCGATGCGGCTGAGAAGTGGTTTGCCGAGCGCGGGCTCGAGGTCAACGAGGAGTCGCGCGCGCTGCTGCCCGACGGTAGCACCAAGCTCGTGTACTTTAAGCGCGAGTTCGCCGGCTTCGCCGTGCATCTGTGCCGCGAGTAGCGCACAAGCTGTTTAACTAGCAAAAAGGGATAGAGCCGCCTGGCCCTATCCCTTTTTTATGCCGAGGGGCATCCCTACCGCGGCAGGCGAATCGTAAAGCGGCTGCCGACGCCCTCGACTGAGGTCACGCCAATGACACCGCCATGGCTATCGACGATCCACTTGGCAATGGCGAGCCCCAGACCCGAGCCCTGCGCGCCGGCATCGCGTGCGTTATCGGCTCGGTAGAACCGTTCAAACGCGTGAGCTGCGGATTCCTGATTCATGCCGATGCCCTCGTCCTCAACACTTATGTCGATCGTGCCCATGCCCGCATCGGGCGTTATGCCAAACGTGACGGTTGTTCCCGCGTCCGAGTACTTGGCGGCGTTTTGCACGATCACACGCAGAGCTTGCTTCACGAGCGCCACGTCAACGGGTGCGTCGCAGCGCGGGTCGCTGGCAAGCGCAGCGTCAAAGGCCAGCCGATACGTGTGCGCGGCATCGATCATCTGCGATTCTTCGCATACCTCTCCGACGAGCGCTGCCAGATTGGCATCCACGCGATGCAGTGCGGTGCGGCCGGCATCGCCGCGTGCCAAAAACAGCAGTTGTTCCACAAGCTCCTGCATGTGCTCGCTTTCGGCCTTGAGCGAGGCGATGGACTCCGCCAGCACGGCCGGGTCGTCCTTACCCCAACGATCGAGCATGTTTACGTAGCCCTGAATCACCGCGATGGGCGTGCGCAGTTCGTGGCTCGCGTCGTTGACAAAGCGCATCTGCTGCAGCTTGGCCTCTTGCATCTGACGCAGCAGACGGTTGAGTGCGACCTCGATGCTTGCCAGGTCGGCGTCGCCGGTGGTGACGCTCGGCGAGTCGACGCTCGCTCGCTCGATGGCCTGCTCCAGCGTTTCCATCTTGCCGCCGGCGAGCTGCATGCGGCCGAGCTCGTCCACGCGTAAGGCCAGGTCGTTGAGCGGTGCCATGGTGCGGCGTACACGTCGGGCGCCGCCGAGCATGTTGAGCACGCTGATGACCTGCCAACCCATAACGACAAGGTGGAGAGGCCATAGCGCGAAGAGATCCTGCGCGAGGGGGAAGGTCTTGGTGGTACGCGCAAGCTCGACGGTATAGGTGAGCGTTGTCAGGTCCCAGCCGCGCGCGGGCGTCAGTGACATGCCGTGAACGGTGGCGCCGGGGATCCATCCTGCGGTAAACGTGCCGTCGGGCAGCGTCTGGTTGTATCCATAGACGAGGATCGCCGCCGCAACAACCACCAGCAACAGATCGAGCCAGACGTAGCTCATGAGGCGACGCCACATATAGCTCCAGTTGATGGCGCGGGCGATGGAAGTGACGCGCTTGGTCTCGGTGTTACGCGCGACAGACATAGCCCACCCCGCGCACGGTTTGGATGATGCGGGCGCCGCCAGCGTCTTCGATTTTGGCGCGCAGGTGCGCGATGTGTACGTCGACGTTGTTGGTGTCGCCCACGTATTCGTAGCCCAGCGCTTCGTGCGCGATGCGCTCACGCGTGAGTACGGTTTCGGCATGCGCCATAAGCAGTGCGAGGACGTCGAACTCGCGGGCGGTCAGCACGATGGGTGAGCCGCCGACCATAACCTCACGGCGGTCGGGATCGAGTGCGACCGAGTCAACGGTGAGCG
>CAUHIY010000162.1:0-2991 GCA_959606405.1 uncultured Collinsella sp.
GTGTAGTGGTGGGGCACGGCACCCGACAGACAGGCGGCAAGCGTGGACTTGCCGGCGCCCGAGGGCCCGATGATGCCGATGAAATCTCCCTTGTTCACGCTGAGCGAGATGTGGCTGAGCGCCTGCTCGGTCTGCGTGCCATAGGAGAACGAGACATCGTCGACGTTGATGATCGTTTCCATGGATACCTTTCATAGTCATTGGGGACGTTCTTAAATGACCAGTCGTTTAAGAACGTCCCCAAAAGCTAGTCGTTTGGGACAGTCTTTGGTGGTGAAGCACGGAGACGGCTTTACGAGGTGCCCCAGGTTGGCGCGAAAGAGGAACGAAGCGTACTTGGGTACGCGAGCGACGAATGAACGCCAAGATGGGGTGGCTCGTAAAGCCGAGCAGGTTAGTTGAGCTTAAGGGCCTTCTGGATGGGCATGTAGAGGGCGCCGACCAGAATGGCGTTAAAGACGGCGGTCATGGCGACGACGGGCAACATGGCGGCGGCGAGCTCGCCGACCACGCCGAGCATGGCCATCTTGATGACCATGAAGATGACGCCGGAGACAAAGGTGGTCAGGAAAGTTGCGACAATGGCAATCGCGGGCTTGACCTGACCGTTCTTGCCGGCGGCGTTGACGATGCCGGCCATGAGCATGGCGGCGATGCCCTCAGCGGCAAAATCGACGAACGGCGAAGTGGTGGTGATCTGGATCACGGCAGCCGAGATGAGGCCGATGACGAGCGCCTGGCCGATGTTAGGGCGAACGACCAGGATGGTGAGGCAGAAGGCCGAGATGATGAACTCGGGGCTGATCATGCCGCCCGAGATGCCCGAGATGGCCTTGCCGACGGTGAAGTTGAGGATGAAGCCTGCAGCGAGCAGGATGGCGAGCAAGACGAGAGCGCGGACGTCGAGTTTGCCGCGGTCGGCGGTCTGGACGGTGCGGGGCTGGGTGGCGGTAGTGTTCTGAGACATGGTGAAAATCCTTTCGGAAGGGGATTGCAAGAGAAAAGCGGAGGCGCGTGATGCGAATGCGATCGGGCTCGAGATAGAAAAAGGCCCCCGGTCGAAACCGGAGGCCTTCCAATCACCTAGAGCGCAAAAACAGGCGTGAGGGACTCACCGTCGACCGATCGTATTCGCATCACGCCACCACCAGTTGTTGAGAGACTTCATCGCGTTCTTCATGTCGGTGGCTCCTTTCGTGATGCCATGGTACGGTCGCACCTAGTTGCTGTTGCGCTGCACTATAGCACAGCAAAGTGTGTGCGGGGAAATCTTTTTTGAAAAGATTTCAGGCGGGTTTCCCGTCGGTCAAAAGGCGGGTTAAGCGGGCGAGGCTGCCATTGCTGCCTTGCCCGCTCAGCTAAGACGTTACTCCTTATTGCGACGGTAGAGGAAATAACCGCCTGCGGAGATGACGACAACGCCAGCGATGGCGAATGCGGCCACCATGCGGCCATCAAAACGATCGCCAGTGGTGGGCAGGCCGCCCTTGGTGTTCGTCTTGTTGGTGGTTACCGTGGTCGTGGTGTCCGACTTGCCAGGCTTCTCGGGCTTGGTGGTGGGCTGTTCGGGCTTAGCGGGCTGCTCGGGAGTGCCAGGCTGCTCAGGAGTGCCGGGCTGATCCGGGGTGACCGGATCGGTGGCAAGAGCATCCTTGGCGTAGGTGATGGACACCTTGAGGCCGTTGGTCTCAGTGTTCAGATCGCTCGGAGTGAAGGGCTCGTCAAAGTTTCCGGCCTTCTGATAGGCGCGCATCTCCTGGAGCAGGGCCTTGCACTTGACGTAGGTGTTCTCGGTAGCAGCCTTGCCGGCCTTGTTGGCCAGAGCGGTGCGGCCCTCGGTGGTCGTTTCGGCCAGCATGGCGGCGTCAACTTCCTTGTTCTGCTCGATGAGCTCATTCTGGAGCGCATCGAGGTAGGCACGGACGCTGATACCAAGGGTGTCAGGGTTCTCAAAGCAGAGCGAGCTGATGTCCATGAGAACGTAGTTGATTGAGTTCTCGGGCTCCTCGTTGTACACGACGTCAGTCTGTTTGCAGTGATCGAAGGAGACGGTCTGATCGCTGAAGTACGGGCTGACCTCAGTTATCAGAGCGGAGTACAACGGGATGGCGACGGAATACGCAGCGCGGGAGAGCATCTCCCACTGTATGGTGGCAACCTGGGGATCAAGGCCGCGACGAATCTGGAAGAGGTTGATCTCGGTGTTGCGCTCGGTGCCGATGGCGTAGGCGCCGTCGGTGTTGGCGTTAAGGCCGGGGACATTTTCGCCGCGGTTGCCAAAGGCACGAATCAGCTCAAAGGTGCTCCAGCCAGACTTGCCAGGCTTGAAGACCAAGGGCTGGCTCTCGCTGACGGATGCGCCGACGCTGCCGTTGTCGTTGACGATGGTGTAGTCGGCGTCCTTGGTAAGCGGGTTCATGAAGTAGTCTCGGCCCTGGACATAGCGAGTCCACTGATGCATGCCAGTCTTATCGAGTCTCTCGCCATAGGTTCTGGCAACATCGAACTTGCCGTCGGTGTACTCGGCGAAGCCCTTTTCTTCGGGCATGGATTGGATCTTTTCAGAGTGGAGGCAATTCTCGGTGTCATTGAGGTCGACATCGTAGTTGAGGCTCCCGATATTAGGGTTGAGCGACGCGACGTCGTCAGCGAGCTTCATGGCGATCCACTGATGGGCGGAAAGTGTGGCGAACAGCCAGGTCTCGTTGTTGTCGGCGATGATGATCTGGTCGTTGGTACAGACGCCTTGATCATCGATCAGGCTGCCGAGAAGCTCGACGCCCTCGCGGGCCGTGGCGCTCTCGCCCAGGATGATGCTGCCGTAACTGTACTCGCCCAGACCCACTTCCTCATCGATGGGGTCTGCTGCAGCGGCCTCCTCGTTATAGGAGGTGCTTAGCGTGGCGGAGCAGGAGACGCCCTTCTCGTTGATGCCGGCCTCGGAGTAGGCGTCGGTGCGACCCATCCAGTTGGAGGGGTGGTCGCGTACAT
>CAUHIY010000163.1:0-2977 GCA_959606405.1 uncultured Collinsella sp.
AGCCAGGACTGTCCGAAATAGCGAGTAAAGGTCCGGGGCCTCGCTACGGGGCAGCCTGGGATGGTTATTAGAGATGCAGCACGCGGTCGCGGATCTCCTCGGTGCGGCCCTGGTTCCAGAACTGGGTGCCAATGTAGCCGCAGGTGCGACGGGCGACGTTCATCTTGGCCTGGTCGCGGTTGCCGCAGTGCGGGCACTCCCAGACCAGCTTGCCGTCGTCCTCCACGATCTTGATCTCTCCGTCGTAGCCGCACACCTGGCAGTAGTCGCTCTTGGTGTTGAGCTCGGCGTACATGATGTTGTCGTAGATGTACTGCATCACGCGAATGACAGCCTTGAGGTTGTCCTGCATGTTGGGAACCTCAACGTAAGAGATAGCACCGCCCGGCGAAAGCTGCTGGAACATGCCCTCGAACTTGAGCTTGTCGAATGCGTCGATCTCCTCGGACACGTGGACGTGGTAGCTGTTGGTGATGTAGCCCTTGTCCGTCACGCCCGGGATAATGCCAAAACGACGCTGCAGGCACTTGGCGAACTTGTAGGTCGTCGACTCCAACGGCGTACCGTACAGCGAGAAATCGATGTCGCTCGCAGCCTTCCACTCCGCGCACTTGTCGTTCATGCGCTGCATGACGGCCATGGCAAACGGCGTGCCTTCCTTCTCGGTGTGGCTGTGGCCCGTCATGTACTTGACGCACTCATACAGGCCAGCATAGCCCAGGCTGATGGTAGAGTATCCGCCCACGAGCAGCTTATCGATCGTCTCGCCCTTCTTCAGACGCGCTAGGGCACCGTACTGCCAAAGAATCGGCGCGGCATCCGAAAGCGTGCCCATCAGGCGCTCATGACGGCACAGCAGAGCACGGTGGCACAGCTCAAGGCGCTCGTCGAAGATCTTCCAGAACTTGTCCATGTCCTGATGCGAGCTCAGCGCGACATCGGGCAGGTTGATGGTCACAACACCCTGGTTAAAGCGGCCATAGTACTTGGGTTTGGTCGGGTCATAGTTCAGCGCGTTGGCGACATTGTTAAAGCCGTTGCCCGAGCGGTCGGGCGTCAAGAAGCTGCGGCAACCCATGCAGGTGTAGCAATCGCCGTGGCCCGGCGTCTCGCCCTTGGAGAGCTTGAGCTCGCGCATCTTCTTCTCGGAGATGTAGTCCGGCACCATGCGCTTGGCGGTGCACTTGGCAGCAAGCTGGGTCAGGTAGAAGTACGGGGAATTCTCGTGAACGTTATCGTCCTCGAGTACATAGATAAGCTTGGGGAATGCCGGGGTAATCCACACACCGGCTTCGTTCTTAACGCCCTCATAGCGTTGACGAAGCGTCTCCTCCACGATCATGGCAAGGTCGTGCTTCTCCTGGGGCGTACGGGCCTCATTGAGATACATAAAGACCGTCACGAACGGCGCCTGGCCATTGGTGGTCATAAGGGTCACGACCTGATACTGAATCGTCTGGACGCCGCGACGGATCTCGTCACGCAGACGGTCCTCAACGACCTCACGGACCTTTTCGGCAGATGCCGAAACACCGAGCTCCTCGAGCTCGCGGGCAACCTCGCCGCGAATCTTTTGACGGCTCACCTCAACAAAGGGGGCGAGATGGGTCAGCGAAATAGACTGGCCGCCGTACTGGGAAGAAGCAACCTGGGCGATAATCTGCGTCGCGATGTTGCAGGCAGTCGAGAAGCTATGCGGCTTCTCGATCAGCGTGCCCGAGATAACGGTGCCGTTCTGGAGCATATCCTCCAGGTTCACCAGGTCGCAGTTATGCATGTGCTGGGCAAAGTAGTCGGAATCGTGGAAGTGGATCAGGCCCTCGTTGTGGGCATCCACGATCTCCTGGGGCAGCAGCACGCGCTGAGTCAGGTCCTTGGAAATCTCGCCGGCCATGTAGTCGCGCTGAACGGAGTTGACGGTCGGGTTCTTGTTAGAGTTCTCCTGCTTGACCTCTTCGTTATTGCACTCGATCAACGACAGGATCTTGTCATCGGTCGTGTTCTTCTGGCGCTTCAGGCTCTGAACATAGCGATAGATGATGTAGTGGCGGGCGACCTCGTAGCAGTCGAGACGCATGATCTCGTCCTCGACCAAATCCTGGATCTCCTCGACCGAAACGGTGTGGCCCGCGTTCTCGCATGCCTCGGCGACGTTTTGCGCCGCATAAACCACCTGGCGGTCGGTTAGACGAGAGCTCTCCTCGACCTCCAAGTTTGCGGCGCGAATCGCATTGACGATCTTATCGATGTCAAAGACAACCTCGGTGCCGCTGCGCTTGATGATCTTCATCCTCTTGCCTCTTTCGCGTCGTAGTCTCATTGCGCTTCAGAGCCAAACGATGCCCGGCAGGGCTTGCCCCTGTCTTGCGGCGCCGTCGCGCAATCTGTGTTCTCGATAAACCATAGGTCCTCATGCGGACAATCCTCGCGGCCGATCAAGCGGCTCAAAGATCTATCCAAATGGGGCAAATAAGGTCCTCGTTCTCTGTCCGCCATCTATCATACGACAAAGAGGCATCTATATCCTGTATTCTTTTTTTAGTTCAAACACAACATATAGTGTTTCAGCAGGTCAAAGCAATTGGTCATTTTGCAGACGCATTAATTATGAGGGGTTCTTGGCAAGTCGGTAAAACGTTACCAACACGGCTACCTGCATGGCAGTTATAAAACCCCCTTAGTCAAGCCGCTGACAAATCCTACCAAAACCAAGCCGCTCACGCCAAAAGAATCCAAAAGATTATGCTTGACCAACATGTTGCGGTCACGGTCGGCCAGGACGTATGCAACCTGCCGGCACCTCTACGGGGACCTTGGATCAATATTTGCTGGCATATTTGACGGCGTGCTTGGTAGCAAAACAAAACAGCTCAGAGGACATAGCCTCTGAGCTGCGAACATTTGGTGGGCGTTAGAAGATTTGAACTTCTGACCTCTTCCGTGTCAGGGAAGCGCTCTCCCCCTGAGCTAAACGCCC
>CAUHIY010000164.1:0-2970 GCA_959606405.1 uncultured Collinsella sp.
GTATCGGGCGTGACAAAGACGTCGGCCGGACCGCCGATCTTAAACGTGGTGTGCTCGCGCATGGGCTCGCTCATGAGTACGTTGTCCTCGCCGGCAACGCCAGCGAGTGCGCAGAGCAGGTCCTCGTTAAAAAAGTCGTTCTCGTGCATACGAATATCCGCCTTTTGGTGGTCGTTGTCATCAATCGATTGCAATATACCCCACCCGGACGGATTTGGTGCGCTGGCGGCGATAAAACAGCCGTCCACCGGATTGGTAAAGTGTTTATCACCGAGGTAGAGGGGTAGTCGCTATACTTTCAAGAGATTGCGCGTAAACCCGGAAGGAGCGAGATGGCCAACAAAGTCACCCTCAAGCAGATCGCCCAGGAGGTGGGGCTTTCCCCCTCGTCGGTCTCGCTTGTTCTCAATAATCGGCCCTGTCGCATCTCGGAAGAAAACCGCAAGCTCATCAAAGAGGTCGCGGCGCGCAACCACTATGTTCCCAACCAGATTGCGCGCAGCCTGGTCATGCGCGAGTCGCGCACGCTGGGCCTTATCGTCCCTAACATCGAGAGCCGCTTTTTTGCCTCGCTCGCCGGTAGCCTGGAAAAGCGCTGCCGCGAGGACGGCTATGCGCTCTTCATTACCAGCTCGGGCGGAAGCGCCGATGACGATCTGGAGCTGCTGCGCCAGCTGGTGACGCGCGGCGTTGATGGCGTCTTTCTGGTGGTGGGTGACGAGTTCTCCGACGACCGCGCCCTGCGCGAAGAAGTCAGCCATCTGCCCATCCCGGCGGTAATGGTCGACCGTGCCATTGAGGGGCTCGAGTGCGACAAGGTGATGTTCGACCACGAGATGGGCGGCTATATGGCCACCCGCTATCTGATCGAGCAAGGCCACCGCCGTATTGCCTGCCTGGTTAATGCCCGCCGTTCCAATACGGGTCGCAAGCGACTTGCCGGCTATGAGCGCGCGCTGCGCGAGGTTGGCCTGCCGATCGACGCGCGTTTGGAGTTTGAGAGCGAGTACTACATTCCGAGCGCATACGAGGCCTCGGAGGCGGTGCTCGCAACTGACGCCACTGCCGTGTTCGCAAGCTCGGATAACATTGCCCTCGGTTTGCTCAAGCGCTTGCACGAGATGGGGAAGAGCATCCCGGGCGATATCTCGGTGGTGAGCTATGACAACTCGGCGGCCGACGTTCTCTTTGAGCCGGCGCTGACCGCGATCGAGCAGGACCCCGGCGTCCTTGCGGAGCATGCTTTTGGCTGCATGTCCAAGCGTCTTGCCGGTAGGGGCGGCAGGCGTGCCGAAGAGGTCGTTCTGGAGCCGGAGCTTATCGTTAAGGACAGCGTGCTCGAGCTTACTAAATACAACTAAACACGTTTATCAATTTGCAGAGACCGAATGTGGAGCACCTGTGACAGTCAACGCCGCAGGTGAATGTCGCGTTTTGCCAATCGATGGGATTGATAAGGGTGATAAAACGTTTTTTCACCATGATAAAACGTTTTAGCAAATATACTAGTCCCAACGAAAGGTTGCCGTATCGGAGGGTGACCGCACAGCGAAGGGACATAAACAATGGCTAAAACACTGGGGACGCCGTGGCAAAAACTGGGACATGAGGTTCCGGCTTCCGAGCTCGAGGGCGTCGACCTGTATTGGCGCGCATCGAACTATCTGTCCGTCGGTCAGATCTACCTTCGCTCTAACCCGCTAATGCGCCCCGACTTTGTTGATGAGAAAACCGGTGAGGTGCGCGACTTCGGTCGTCCGGACGTTAAGCACCGCCTGGTTGGCCACTGGGGCACCACGCCCGGCATCAACTTCCTGTTCGGTCACGTCAATCGTCTGATCGCCGACCACAACCAGAATGCTATCTTTTTGATGGGCCCGGGTCACGGTGGCCCCGCCGGTACTGCTCAGTCGCTGCTCGACGGCACCTACCGTGAGATCCGCCCCGACATCACCAATGACGAGGCCGGCCTGCAGAAGTTCTTCCGCCAGTTCTCCTATCCCGGCGGCATCCCGAGCCACTTTGCGCCCGAGACGCCCGGTTCCATCCACGAGGGCGGCGAGCTCGGCTACACGCTCAGCCACGCTTACGGTGCCGTTATGGACAACCCGAGCCTGCTGGCCGTGGCCGTGGTGGGCGACGGCGAGTCCGAGACCGGCCCGCTCGCGACCTCTTGGCAGTCCAACAAGCTCGTGAACCCGGCAACCGACGGTATCGTCCTGCCGATCCTGCACCTCAACGGCTACAAGATCGCCAACCCCACCATCCTCGCCCGCGTGTCCGATGAGGAGCTCACCAAGTTCTTCGAGGGCATGGGCTACAAGCCGCACTTCTTTGTCGCCGGCTTTGACGACGAGAGTCACGCAAGCATCCACGAGCGCTTTGCCGTCCTGTTTGAGCAGGTCTTTGACGAGATCTGTGACATCAAGGCCACTGCGCAGGCCCAGGTCGTCGCAGGCGAGACCGTGGTCCGCCCGGCCTACCCCATGATCGTGTTCCGCACGCCCAAGGGCTGGACCTGCCCCAAGCAGATCGACGGCAAGAAGACCGAGGACTCCTGGCGCGCGCATCAGGTGCCGCTGGCGAGCGCCAAGGACACCCACGAGCACTTCCGCGTGCTGCGCGAGTGGCTGCGCTCCTACAAGCCCGAGGAGCTCTTTACGCCCGAGGGCCAGGTGCGTCCCGAGGTGACGGCCTTTATGCCGACCGGCGAGCTGCGCATTGGCGCTAACCCCAACGCGAACGGCGGCAAGGTGCGCCGCGAGCTCGAGCTCCCCGATATTCATGCCCACGAGATTCCCGTCGCAAGCAAGGGCCACGGCTGGGGCTCCACCGAGGCCGCCCGCGTCTTTGGCGAGTACACTGCCGACGTCCTGGCCAAGAACATGGATGACTTTCGCATCTTTGGTCCCGATGAGACCGCGTCCAACCGCCTGCAGGCTGCCTACAAGGTGACCAAGAAGCAGTGGG
>CAUHIY010000165.1:0-2914 GCA_959606405.1 uncultured Collinsella sp.
GGTCAACGATTACACGACGACTGTTATTCCGGTTCTCATCTCGGTGCCCGTGCTATGGCGAGTGGAGTGTTTCTTTCGGCGCGTTATCCCTAAGGCCGTGGCGTTTTCGTTCGTTCCGTTTGCAACCATGCTCGTCATGGTTCCGGTTTCGCTGTGTATCACGGCGCCGGCGGGCAGCTATCTGGGCATGCTGTTGGGGCAGCTTATGTTTATGCTTGGCAATTCCGGTGGTATCGTGTCGCTGCTCACGCTCATGGGGCTTGCCGCGGGCTGGGAGTTCCTTAAGATCGTGGGTGTCAGTAACGTTGTCCTATCGCTTGCGTACGCGCAGTTTATGAGTGTGGGAACGGATTCGTGCATTCTCATTGCCGCGACAATGGCGACGTTCGCTGTTTGGGGCATGCCCTTTGGCGCGTCGCTCCGCGTTGCGGGTAAGGATGAGAAGGCGCTCATGCTGGGCTATTCAATCTCGGGTGTTCTTGGCGGCGTAAGCGAGCCGGCGCTGTACGGTTGCGGCTTTAAATATGGCAGGTGCCTGACGTGCATGGCCATTGGCGGCGCCGTCGGAGGCCTTGTTGCGGCCGTGGGCCACGTTACGGCCTATACCATCGGCATGACGAATGTCCTTATGGTCATTGGCTTTGCCACGGGCGGCATCTCGAACCTGCTGTGGTGCTGCGCTGCCGGCGGTGTGGCATTTGCGGTGTCTGCGGCGCTGAGCTACTGCTTTGGCGTGGTGCCGGCGAAGGGACAGACGACGGGGGACGGAGCCGATTCACCCGAAACCTCGAAGAGCGTGGCCGAAGTAAGCGCGTAAACCTGTGCGACACAAGGACGATTCCTTTGCCATATTCCAAGGCCGTGGCCCGTGTGGGTTGCGGCCTTTTTTGTATCTGGGGGACAAAGTGGCTACACTACAATCCGTTTGAGCAATAGATATATAGGTAGTACCGTGGGGGCGGATGTAGATGGTCGAGTGGATTGTTAAGCGTGCGCAGGGCGACCGTGCGCGCGTGGGCACGTTGACGGGCGTGGTGTGTATTCTCGCCAATGTGGCACTATGCGCTGCGAAGGGCGTAATTGGCGTGCTGTCGGGATCGGTTTCGATTGTGGCGGATGCCATGAACAACCTGTCCGATGCAAGCTCGAATATCGTGAGCGTGCTGGGCTTTAAGCTGGCGAGCAAGCCGGCGGACCCCGAGCATCCTTACGGACATGGCCGCTACGAGTATCTCTCGGGTCTGGTCGTGGCGGCGCTCGTGCTGCTGATCGGCGTTGAGCTGGTGAAGTCCTCGGTTGAGCGCATCATCCACCCCGAACCTGTCGAGTTCTCGCTTGCCCTGGTGGCAGTTCTAGTGCTTTCGATGGTCGTAAAGCTCTGGATGGCGGCCCTCAACCAAAAGCTCGGCGATCGCATTGAGTCCGAGACGCTGCATGCGACCGCGCAGGATTCCAAGAACGATGTCCTTGCCACAGGCGCCGTGCTGGCGTGCGCGATTGTTTCCCAGGTGACGCATATCAATCTTGATGCTTGGGTTGGACTTGCCGTTGGCGCCTATATTGGCTGGAGCGGCCTTGAACTTATTCAAGATACGGTGAGCCCGCTTTTGGGCCAGTCGCCCGATCCTAAGCTGGTCAAGCACATTCGAGACAAGATCATGAGCTATCCCGGCGTTTTGGGCGTTCACGATTTGATGGTTCACGACTACGGCCCGGGCAGGAAGTTTGCAAGTGCGCACGCCGAGATGGCGGCCGAGGCCAGCCCGCTGGAAAGCCACGACACGCTCGATAACATCGAGCAGTCGTTTAGGGTCGAAGACGGCATGATTGTCACGCTCCATTACGACCCCATCGTGACCGACGACCCTAAGGTGGCGAGCATGCGTTTACGCATCAATGCCATGGCCCAACAGATCGATAGCCGCCTTTCAATTCACGATTTGCGCTGTGTGCCGGGTCCTACGCACACCAACGTGATCTTCGACTGCGTGCGTCCCTCGGATCTGCAGATGAGTGCCGAAGACTTAAAGCACGCGCTGGCACAACGGGTCGAATCGGAATACCCCAGGTCGATTGCCAAGATTACGATCGACGAAGACTACGTAGGACATACCCACGAGTAAGGCTGTGCCGGCAAAGCAGGTTATGCAGAAGGGGAGAGCATGAAGAAGCTGTATCTACTCCGCCACGGTCAGACGGAGTTCAACGTCAAAAAGCTGGTCCAGGGCCGCTGCGATTCACCGCTGACCGACCTTGGCCGCAAACAAGCGGGAATGGCAGCCGCATGGCTCAAGAGCCACGACGTTGTCCCCGACAAAGTGGTCTCTTCGCCCTTAGGCCGAGCCATGGACACAGCTCAGCTCGTCGCATGCGAGCTCCTCGGCCCGGACGCAGCAGTCGAGCCCTGTGAAGGCATTATCGAGCGCAGCTACGGCACCTTCGAAGAAGGCCCCCACGACGCCCTGCCCACCGACGTCTGGGATCCAGGCGAGGACTTAATCCCATTCGGAGGAGAAGGAAGCCAGGCACTGCAAGAGCGCATGGTAGACACCCTCACCAATCTCATAAGCGCCGAGGGCATCGAAACCCTCCTAGCAGTAAGCCACGGCAGCGCCAGCCGTCAATTCATCAAGGCTGCAGCCCCAGAGGGCTTCGAGCTCCCAACAAAACTCCCCAACTGCGCCATCATGATCTTCGATTTCGATGAGGCAAAGCTACAAGCAGAAGGCGAGCCAATGAAGTGCAAGTTCGCCCTCCAGCAAATAGTGGACCCTCAACAAAGTAATTAGCTGAACGAGCAGAGTTAAGCAGACATCAACGTGTCGTATCCCGAGCTTGGCAGAGGGGCGGCGAAATATATTAAGTTTGTCGCGAGTTCCGCACGCAAAGGAAAGCACTTAATGTGCTTTCCGTC
>CAUHIY010000166.1:0-2890 GCA_959606405.1 uncultured Collinsella sp.
GATGCCGATGTTCTCGCCTTGGGGCTCGGGGCTCGTCTCACCATCTTGGTTTTCGCTGTAGGGGATGGGGCCGTCGCCGTTCTCGACATAGCGGGCTATGGCCTTGACAACGGAGTCGCTGATGTAGATGTGGCCACCCTCCTCGTTGGGTCGATCGTTTCTGGTGGAGAATGCAGCCGAAACCTCGCCTTCCGCAAACGCGTCCACGGTGGAGCCGTTCTTGACGACGATATCGTCTTGGTAGGTGAAGAGGGCAATGGCGTCACCGTATCTGCCTTTACTTGCGCGGACTGTCACGTTTGCATGATCGAGTGTGATGCCCTTGTGGGCATAGACGCCATATTCAACACCGTTTGCGTTGAGGGAGGCGTTTGTGGCTGCGAGGCTGCCCTTGGCCTCGACGGCGGCGTCTTTCTCGGAGCTCGCCTTGACCTGGCTGCCGTCCGAGATATTGATGTTGCCGCCGCTCCAAATGGCCTCACCATCGGCTGAGCTTGCCTCGACTGTGCCGCCACCCTTGATGGTGAGGTTCTTGTCGGTTCCGATACCCTTGTCCTTGGTAGCCCTGGCGGTGACGGCCCCGCTGTCGTCAATCGTGATATTGCCGTTTGCCCTGATGCCATCCGATACGCCCGTGGCGTTGACGTTGCCCGAACCTTTGATAGCGAGATCGCCCTCGGCGTCGATGGCATCAAACCCAGCGCTCGTGGCGTTGACGGATCCGGCTCCGTCGATGTTGATATTACCCGTGGAGAGGATAGCGTCCTCAGTAGATGTCACGCTGAGCGTGCTGCCCGCGTCGCCTTGGATATTGAGCTCGGCGTTCTCATTCTTGCCATGAGAAGCCTTGATGCCTTCGATCCAGTCGGCAGTGACGATGTTGTTTCCCGAGTAATTCACGTTGAGCTTGCCTGCGGCCTGGATCTCGCCGCCGTTATAGTTGTTGAGCTTCAAGTCGTCGGCGCCGTCCCACGACCAGGTGCCGGTCTCGTCGCCCGCCGCAGTGCCGGCGTTGTATTTGGTTTCGCCGACCTTGACCCATTCCGCCGCGAGCGAGACGCTCGGCATGAGCAGCGAGCTCACCGTGAGCGCGCACACGGCGCCCGCGACGATGCGGCGCGTCACGCGGCGCCAGCTGCCGTGTGCGAGCAGCGTGCGACGGCGCACGTCGGGCTCGACAAAATGGGCTCCAGAGGTTTTGTCATTGCGCTTGGGGGTCGTGAACAAGGCGGCCATGGTTACTCCCATCCTCATAGGGCCTATGCGATTACGCCCAGCATATCTGCAGGATGTAGCCGGCGGTAGTGCCGTTTGGAGGGCAAAATGGCCAAAATGGGGGAGAAATAGGCCGCACGCCGGCGCAGGGACCGACGCTAAAAGAAAAGCGCGGGGCCGCATGGCGACTCCGCGCTTTATTGTTCAGCTTTTGCAGCCTTGCCCTTACGCTACGAAGAAGTAGACGGGGAAGGCAAGGGCTGCGATCCACCCGTCCTGTGCGAAAAAGTGTTTACGAACGTTTGCGACTCGCCAGGGCGCCTGCGGCGATGGCGGCTGTTCCCGCAAGGGCGGCTGCCACGATGGCTGCGTTCGAGGTGTCGCCGGTTGCCGCGAGCTTGCCGACGGTCTTGGCTCCCTTGGCTGCAACTGCAACGGTCTTGGTTGTCTTCGTGCCCTCGGACTTGGAACCCTCGGGCTTGGTCTTGCCGTGCTTTTCCTCGGGCTTGGTCTCCTCGGGAGGCACGATGACCGTGCTCTTGGCGACAGCGGCGTCATAGGGGGAGTCAATCGTGGCATCGCCCGTGCCAATGGTCTGCCCCGCCTCGTAGACGATGCCGTCGCTGAGCTCTTCCTTGTTGCGATAGTCAATGACTTTGCCGCCTGCAGGCGTCTGGATGATGGCGTCCTTGATTTCGATGGTGCCGATCGCCTTGCCGTCCGCGCTCATGGCAAGGGCGAAGATAGCCGCCGTGTCTCCCTCGGCCGTGACCTTGCTGCGGACGATCGAGATGGTCGCGGGCGTGATGCCCTTCTCGGTCTGCGCGAAGATGCCGATGTTCAGGCCCTCGGACTCAGGGATGATTTCGTCGTTTTGGTCTCCACTGTAGTGGTCGGGGCCGTCGCCGCCGGTCTCGGCATAGCGGGCTATGGCCTTGACAACGGAGTCGCTGATGTAGATATGGCCACCCGCTTCGTCGGAGTAGAAATTACTGGTGGAGATTGCAACCGAGAACCTGCCTTCTGCGAGCGCATCCACAGTCGAGCCGTTCTTGATGACGATGTTGTCCTCATCGGTGAAGAGTGCGCTGGCTTCCCCGCCATCTGAGCTTGCGCGGACCGTCACGGTCGCGCCATCGAGCGTGATGCCCTTGTAGACATAGATGCCATACCCAACGCCACTTGCGTTGAGGGAAGCGTTCGTGACCGTGAGGCTGTTTTTACCGTCGATGGCGGCGTCTTCCTCGGAGCTTGCCTTGACCTGGCTGCCACCCGAGATCTCGATGTTGCCGTCGGCCCAAATCGCATTGTCTTTGATAGAGCTTGCCTCTACCTTGCCGCCGCCCTTTATGATGAGGTTCTCGTTAGCATCGATACCCTGATCCTCGGTGGCCTTGGCGGTGACGGTTCCGCTGTTGTCGATGTTGATGTTGCCGACGGAAGTGATGGCGTCACGAGAAGATGTCACGTTGAGCGTGCTGGACGCGTCGCCCTGAATATTAAGCTCGGCGTTCTCGTTCGCGCCATCCTTAACCTTGATGCCGCGGCCGTTGTCGTTAGTGACGGTGTTGTTGCCCTCGTAGCTCACGTTGAGCTTGCCCGCTGCCTCGATCGCGCCGCCGTTATAGCCGTTGAGCTTCATGTCGTCGGCGCCGTCCCAGCTCCAGGTGCCGGC
>CAUHIY010000167.1:0-2861 GCA_959606405.1 uncultured Collinsella sp.
ACCCATGCGCGTGCGGGAATCCTCCACACGCCGCACGGGGATATCGAGACCCCCATTTTCATGCCCGTGGGCACCAAGGCAAACGTCAAGGGCATCCCTACCGAGACCGTCAAGCAGCTCGGCGCCCAGATCGTGCTTGCCAATACCTATCACCTGTCCATGCGCCCCGGCGAGGACACCATCGCCGAGCTGGGCGGACTGCACAAGTTCATGAACTGGCACGGCCCCATCCTCACCGACTCGGGCGGCTTCCAGGTCTTCAGCCATAACGACGCCGTCAAGCTCACCGACGAGGGCGTGCGCTTTATCGTCAATGACTACGACGGCCGCCACGTGTTCTGGACGCCCGAGGACAACATGGAAATCGCCATGAAGCTCGGCTCTGACATCTGCATGCAGCTCGACCAGTGCCCCGGCTATCCTGCCACGCGCGCCTACGTTGAGCGCGCGGTTGAGCTGTCGAGCATGTGGGCCGAGCGCTGCTATAAAGCTCACACCCGCGATGACCAGGCACTCTTTGGCATTGTTCAGGGCGGCATGCATCTGGACCTGCGCCTGCGCTCGCTGCGCCATCTGGAGGAGTGCGGCGACTTCCCGGGCTACGGCATTGGTGGCTACTCGGTGGGCGAGGATCACGAGACCATGTTCGAGACCCTGGCACCGCTCGTAAGCGAGTACATGCCCAAGCACAAGCCGCGCTACCTGATGGGCGTCGGCAACCCCACCACCCTCGTGCGTGGCGTGGGCGTGGGCATCGACATGTTCGACTGCGTGCTGCCGACGCGCACCGGCCGCATGGGCACGGCGTTCTCCAGCGAGGGTCGCCTCAACTTCCGCAACGCTCGCTTTGCGCACGACGATGGTCCCATCGATCCCACCTGCACCTGCCCGGTGTGCACGGGCGGCTACAGCCGCGCGCTCATTCGCCACATGGTCACGCAGAAGGAGATGCTCGGCGGCATTCTGCTGTCGATGCACAACATCTACTACTTGCTCAACCTTATGCAGCGTGCTCGCCAGACCATTATCGAGGGTCGTTACGGCGCGTTCGTGAGTGACTGGATGAACAGCCCTGCGGCGGTGGATTACTAAGGGCGACAGACACGCTTGCAGCGCGTGGGCAACGGCAAAAGCTGAGCGGCAGCCGCACGTCACATTCACTGACGTCGTCTGCGCGACCGCTGACCGATAGCTTGCAAGCACTTGATGCATCGTGGGTACCATACCGAATGGTTGATGTTCGGGCGGGTGTTTGGCGCATGGCGTCGACCCCGCCCGTTTTTCTTTTTCTCGATAGGAGTACCCATGATTAAGAACGAGAATGTCGAGGGCGAGCCTGCCTACGACGAGACGTACCGCCGCGGCCCCGTGTTCATGCGCGGCCCCATGATTCCTAAGGACAACACCTACGCCAACCTGCTGGCGCCCGAGGAGTCGACCGACTGGCTGCATGCCGACCCCTGGCGCGTGCTGCGCATTCAGGCAGAGTTTGTCGACGGCTTTGGCGCGCTTGCCGAGCTCGGGCCCGCGGTGACCATCTTCGGCAGCGCCCGCACGCCCAAGACCGATCCGCTCTACAAGGCGGCGCGCGCGGTCGGTCGCAAGATTGCGCAACGTGGCGTGGCGGTCATCACCGGTGGCGGCCCCGGCATCATGGAAGCGGCCAACAGGGGAGCGGCGAGTGTCAACGGCAAGTCAGTTGGCCTGGGCATTGAGTTGCCGCACGAGCAGGGGCTCAATAAATACGTGAACCTCGGCATGGACTTCCGTTACTTCTTTGTGCGCAAGACCATGTTCGTCAAATACAGCTCGGGTGCTATCGTGTTTCCCGGCGGTTTTGGCACGCTCGACGAGATGTTCGAGGTGCTCACGCTGGTGCAGACGCACAAGGTCAAGCGCATGCCGCTTGTGCTGGTGGGTACCGAGTACTGGCAGGGCCTGTTCGACTGGCTCAACGGCCCGGTGATGGATGCCGGTATGATCAGCCCGCTCGATCCCGAGCTCGTACACATCACCGACGACCTCAACGAGGCCGTCGACATTGCCCTGAGCGGGCTGATGTAGATCAATCGTGCCCACGCGACATGAATACGCATGGCAATCTGATGTTATTTAACATCAGATTGCCATGCGTATTGGGTATACTGGTGTAAAAGACGAGGGCGAGGAGGTCGCAAATGTCTACAGCAACAGTTAAGCCTACGACGGTTCGAATCGAAGAGGGGCTCAAGGAGCAGGCGACTGAGTTCTTGGATTCGGTCGGCCTCAGCCTCAATTCCTATCTCAATCTTGCCGTTCGGCAGCTGGTAAATCAGCGAAAGATTCCTTTTGAGATTGTAGGAAGGGCGGAGGTGCCCAACGAGGCGACGAGGCGTGCCATGGTGATCGCCGAGGCTCATGAGTTGGGGATTTTGCCGGACGATAGCCTGTCATTCAATAACGCTGATGAGCTTATGTCATTCCTCGATGAGGAATAGCGATGTTCGAGATTAAAGTCGAGGCTCAATTTAAGGTGGACTACAAACGAACGATGCGCATGCATCCGCAGCTAAAAAGTGAGTTTAAAGCGGCGGTTGCAGAGCTTGTGGCTCATGGGTCACTTCCGGCGGAGTATGGCGCCCACGAGCTCTCAAACCCGGGCGGAAACTACAACGGCCACATCGATTTCCACCTATCCGATGGCTTGGTCGATGTGGTCGTTCTTTATCTTCCCCATAAGACTAACCCAGCGATTAGGCTGGTGAGAATGGGCACTCATCAGGAGCTGTTTCAGGGTCCGCTGGGCTGATCGCCGATTTCCAAGTTGCGGTGGAATAGGGATTGATTGGCGGCTGATAAGCCAAAAACAGTCCCTATTCCAC
>CAUHIY010000168.1:0-2855 GCA_959606405.1 uncultured Collinsella sp.
TGGCGAGCTCCTCGGCGCGCGGCTCGAAGCGCTTGCGGATGTCGAGCATGTCCTTCCAGACGTCCCTCGTCTGCTCGATGAACAGGTCGAACTTGGGGAAGCAGCCGCGGCGGTTGAGCAGGCGCAGGCCGAAGCAGTCGGCGAGGTAGTAGCCCTTCTCGCAGCCGCCGGCGCCGTGGTCGGAGGCCATCATGACGCAGTTCTCGGCGCCCACGGCCTGCCCGATCTTGCCCTCGGGGTTGGTCATGGCGAAGACGCGCACGCCCATCTCCTTCATCTTGCCGATGGCCTCGAGCACCTCGGGGGTGGTGCCGGACTCGGAGGCGGTCAGCACGACGGAGCGCTCGGTCATGCGCTTGTGGCCCATGACGTTCCACTCGGCGGCGTGGATCAGGTAGACCTCGAGGTCGCGGTCGCCGAACTTGTTCATGAGGTACTCGAGCTGCATGAACTCGTCCCAGGTGCCGCCCACGCCCATCAGGAAGACGGCGTCGTAGCCCTCCTCGTGCACGCGGTCGGCCAGGGCGGTCATCCGCTTGCCGGCCTCGTAGACGTTCCTGCCGTCCTCGAGGTAGCCCTCCTGGTCGAAGTGCATGATCTCGATCTTCTCGGTCTCCTTCATTCCCGCTCCTTTCACGAGCAGTTTGAATTGTCGCACGGGCCTGACGGGCTTGCCGTCCCGTAGCCCCACTTAACCTTGTTGTCATCTTGACCACAAGCTCAACAATTCAAAGGTTCTTAATACCAGTGAACGATTACAGGTTAGCCGTTTTTAATACCGATTTTTCGATTTCATTCTCCCCTCTCGGTAGACGGTCAGTTTTTGCCGCTCATCGGTCACGCAACGCATGTCCGTAAAAAAACGAGCGCCCTCGCCGTGCGCAAGTACGCTCTAGGTGCTAGTAGTTGTAGGTATATCCGCCGGCATCGCCGCGGGTAAAAGACTTGGCATACTCGATAACCTGCCCACTCGAGTCGTATGTCAGGCATTCCAGCACAAGCGCCAGATCGCCTGGCTCAAGGTCGAGCAAGCTCGCATCGCGTGCGCCCAGCGCCTCGATATCGAGCTTCTCAATCGATTTATCTGGCTTTCGGCCCAACATATCGTAGGTCTCGAACAGACTGAAGACCGAAATGTCCACGCCCTCGATGCCCGGAAACAGCAGGCACGGGATCAGCGTCATCTCGATCGATACGGGCTCACCATCAATGCAGTTAAGGCGGCGCACCGAGTAAAGCAGATCGTCCTCGGCAATACCGAACAAGTCGGCATAATACGGGCCGGCATAGCGTTTGGAGCGCGCCAGGATGCGCACCGACGGCGTCGAACCCGATGCCAAAACCGACTGGCGGAAGCCGCCCTTGCGAACATGCTCATCAAACCACTTGTGCCCCACAAAGGCGCCCTTGCCCTGTACGCGACGAATCTGGCCACTTTTGACCAGCTCGTCCATAGCGCTACGGATCGTCAGGCGCGTCGTGCCAAACTCCTCTGCCAGCTCATTTTCGGATGGAATCATCGAGCCCGTCGGATAGTCGCCACGCTCGATTCGCTCCGCAATGCAGCGGCGAATTTGCTTGTATACCGGCATGTCTTCTACTGACTCAGCCATTCGACACCCACCTTCGTCGCAACGCCGTCTGCCTCGCCGTTATCGGCAAATCGATACTTGGTCGGCAGAATCACGGACTTGCAATACTCGACAAAGCCATCGTTCTCATCGCGCTCGTGCGAAGTCTTATAAAACACCGGCGTGCCCTCCTGGGCATCCAGCAACTTAGCCTCGTCGGCATTCAGGCGACTGATGGAAATATGCTCCTTGCCGTGCGTCACATGAACATTCCCCTCTTTAAGCAAAACGTCGTAGAGGCTCTCCTGCTCAAAATCATGATCGGGAAGCGAGGGGCACAAAGACAGATTGACGTAGGCCGTCTCGATCGACGCCGGGGAACCATTGACCACGCGCACGCGCCGAATGCAGAAGAGCGGCATGCCCAGATCGATCTGAGCTTTTTGGGCCACATCGATATCGGCGTACGCGACCTTGGACCATATCAGGCGTGCGGTCGACTTTGAGCCAACCCTCTCCACAGCCTGCGTATAGTTCCACGTTTCCTGAAAGATGTTCAGCGGTTTGGGCGGGCACACATAGGTGCCCGAACCACGGCGGCTTTCCAAAGTTCCGCACGAAATAAGGCTCGTGATCGCGGCGCGCAACGCCGTGCGCGACACACCCAGCGCTTCACAGAGCACACGCTCGGCGGGCAGCCGGTCGCCACCCTGCAGGTCATAATGTTTGATATACCAACGAATGCCCTCAAAGGCGCGATCTTTGGGCGGAATCGCATATGGTTCACTCGACATGGGCAAGGCTCCTCAACCGCTTGCTGCTGCGGGCATCATTACTCCGGGCGCCCCATGGCGTCGAAGGCTTCTTTTATCTGCTCCGCAACGTTCCGATACGACCGATATAGGCCGGAGTCTCGCTTGACTTCGCCCGCGGTCACCGGAATCTCAAGCTTCGAAATCTCATCCTCGCCGGTTTGCACGGCAACGATGACACCCATACCGAGGCACATATTACGCTTGGCGGCATTGTTTTTGGTGGCCTGAGCTGGATTAATCAAAATCTGTTGAGCGAGCTCACGATTGCTGAGCTCCGGCACATCCTCGGGATTTCCGGTCTCGACAATCTCGCACTGCAGCACGTCCGCATAGTCAAAGATCTTCGGCTCGCCGCCGCGCTGATGCACGGCCCACTTGCGGCGCGTGGCATCCTGGTAGATAGCCGGCAAAAACGTAAACCGCGGCGGGTCCAAAATCGTATCCGTGATGGTAAACACATCGGGATCAA
>CAUHIY010000169.1:0-2835 GCA_959606405.1 uncultured Collinsella sp.
GGAGCCTCGCCGACGAGGTCGAGGTCCCCGCCTCCATCGCCGACGCGCACCCGCGCGGCTTCATGGTCCACGCGCAGGGCGGCTGCATGGACAACCGTTTCCCCCACGACGCGCTGCTGCTCGTCGACCCCGACATGGAGCCGGTGAACGGCCAGCCGGTGCTCGCCGAGACGGCCGACTACGGCGCCGTGGTGCGCAACTACACCCGGGGCCGCTCGACCGTGATGCTCACGGCGGACAGCCACAGCGGCGAGTACGACGACATCCTCGCCGGGCCGGGCGACGAGCCCGTGGTCTGCAAGGGCCGAGTCGTCTGGTACATGGGCGAGCGGGACGAGAGGCAGTAGGAACGGAAAAGAGGCGGGAACGCATGAGACCATTAGCTTTGGATAGCGTGCGGGCATATTACGAATCGGGAAACGGTGCTACCTTCGGCGGCGAGGAGTTTAATGTCTACTGCGACGAGAGCTGCCATCTCGAGCACGATCGCTTCAAGGCGATGTCGCTCGGGGCGGTATGGTGCCCCAAATCGAAAGTCAGGGAGATAAGCAAGCGCCTCGTGGAGATAAAGGCGAGGCATGGCGTCGGGATGGGCTCCGAGGTCAAGTGGACGAAGGTGTCGCCATGCAACTACGGCCTCTACGTCGACATCATCGACTATTTCTTCGATGACGACGACCTGCACTTCAGGGGTCTTGTAGTTCCCGATAAATCAAAGCTGGACCACGCGCGCTTCAACCAGGACCATGACCTCTGGTACTACAAGATGTACTTCACGATGCTGAAGACCATCTTCTCCCGCGACGCGCGGTATTACGTCTATATCGACATAAAGGACACCCATTCCGGGCGAAACGCCCAGAAGCTCGAGAACGTGCTCGCGAACGACGCGTACGATTTCAACCATGAGATCGTGAGGAGGGTGCAACCCATACGCTCCGACGAGGTTCAGTTGATGCAGCTCGTTGACATCCTTACCGGCGCCATCGCGTATCGCCACAACCACGACGCCATCATGCCATCGGATAGCGTCACGAAGATCAGGCTCATCAATAGAATTATCCAGAGGTCGGGCCTCTCCCTCGTCAAGACCTCGCTCCTCAGCGAAAAGAAGATGAACCTGCTGATCTGGCAGGCCGGGGGAATCACATCATGAACTGCTGTTGGATACCGCCCCTAGTCGAAAGGGACAGCTCGCGTCCCTGGAGCGAATACGACGCTCTTGTCTACAGCGTGTTCAGGCGTGATTTCATCGAGGGCAAGCCCGTCTACCATGGGAAACCGGTAAAGATACGGTACCAGCCCATGCTGGAGGGACGGGCCGAGGCCTTTTGGCATCTCACCTGCAGGGACTACGATCATAAGTCGGGTCTGCCAGAGGACCGTGTGCCAGATCTCGAAAGGTGCAGGCGCATCAGATGGCCGAAGGCGTTCATCGAGAATGCCGAGAGATGCCCCAAAAGTCCCGACTGCGGAGGCGTTATAGCCTGGAAGGCGGAGCATCGCGCAAGGAAGAGCCGCAATGGCACCCAGATAAGGGAACGGATTAAGTTTTACCTTGAGGAAGAGAGCTACATTGTCGTATTCGAGCCGAGAGAGCACTACTGCCTGCTGATAACCGCGTATTACGTCGACAATGACCACAGCAGAAAGATGATTGAGCGCGAGATGGCGAGAAACCACGCCGAAAAAGCAGGAGGCGCTGTTTGGGCGCCTCCAGAGGACTCCTTCACACACACGGTGGATGAGCTATCCCGATTATCGCCCCATCGCAGCGAAATGTAAACCGAACACGTTGTGGAGATTGGGGGCCGCGGCCGAACTAAGACAGAAAAGCCGCCCCGTTCAGGCTCAAATCGACCGTAAATGGCGACACTCCATGCGCCTACATCTAGGGAGGTGATGCCCATGATAGCGAAAAATCTCGGGACCGTAGGCTGATGCCGCGGCCCCGAGACTAAGGAGACGGCCCCTGCACTTTGGAACGTGAGACGGGGCCGCAGTCAGAACCGGGCGAAACGGAGAATAAGCCCGCGATCTGAACGGATCTGATTATATGACAAAGAAGCAGCGCCGCCGCGTCTGGGGCTCCGTGACCGAGATGAGGCGCGGCAAGAAGTACGTCCTGCGCTGGATGCAGAACACGCCGCAGGGCCGCAGGCGCAAGACCAAGACCGTGTACGGCACCTACCGCGAGGCGTGCGCGGAACTCGACCGCATCCACGTCGAGCACGCCGACGACGCCCCCGTGCCCACCATAGCCAAGGCCTACGAGACGTGGCTCGTCCCCAAGATGGCCGCACAGGTCGAGGCGGGGACGCTCGCCCCCAACACCCGCGACCTCGTGCTGCGCTCGTGGAGAAACTACGTCGGACCCCGCTGGGGCGCAATGCCCGTCGACCAGCTGCGCGCCGTCGAGCTGCAGGACTGGCTGCTGACACTGCCCGCCGCCACCGCCGATACCGCCCTGCTCACCCTGCGCAAGGTCTACGCCTGCGTCTCAACCTTCATCCGCCTGCCGCTCGACCCGTTCGCCGCCAGCGTCAGGTACACCATGCCCACCCGCAAGACCCGCGAGCGCTCAAAGCGCGTCTACACCCTCGACGAGGCCCTGGGCGTCCTCGACGAGCTGCGCGGCAACCCCCTGGAGCCCGCGTTCATCCTCGCGTGCTTCGGCTCCTGCCGCTCGGGCGAGTCACTGGGCGTGCGCACCGAGGAGGTCATGCGCTGGCAGCGTAGCGGCACCGTCCTCGCCTCCGCCGACATCTGCCGCCAGATGCAGCAGTCCGGCACCGAGCCGGTGGGTGCCCTCAAGACCGCCAAGTCCGCCCGCAC
>CAUHIY010000170.1:0-2810 GCA_959606405.1 uncultured Collinsella sp.
CCCCGGTGCTGAGCGCCCACATATCGTCCCGCGCGCAGTTTCGCAGCAAAGCGAGAATGTTTGAGCACGGGATGATATGTGGGCGCTCAGCACCGGGGACGGTGGGATCTACTCCGTCTCGCCCGGTCGAGCGCCGCGGGCCAGGGCGTCCTGGTACTCCTTGACGGCCTTGATCCTCTGCATGGGCTTGAGTCGTTCGAACATGGTGTTGCCGTGCAGGTGATCAATCTCGTGCTGCAGGCACACGCAGAACAGATCACCCGAGGCCTCGTAGCGAATCAGGTTGGCGTCCAGGTCGTACGCCTCGACAACGACATGGTCGGGACGCTCGATCTCGCAGCTAATGCCGGGGATAGACAGGCAGCCCTCGCTAAACGGCACCAAATGGTCGCTCTGCTCAACAATGACAGGGTTGATGAGCACGTACGGATCGTAGTCGTTCTTGTCGGTGTAGTCGCAGTCGATGGTGACGAGCTGAATGAGCTCGCCAATCTGCGGGGCGGCCAGGCCGCAGCCACCGTTCTCGAACATCATCTTCTTCATCTTCTCGGCAAGCGCCTCAATCGCAGGCGTAATCTCCTCGATGACGGCGCACTCCTGACGCAGACGAGGGTCGGGCGAAAGTACGATTCCGTTGGCTTCCATGGCCATCCTTTCGGGTTGTTACATCAAATCATAGGCGTCGACGTCAACGCTCACGCTCACGCCACGCATGGAGCCCACCTCTTTGAGGCAGGCGTCGATATCATCAGAGACATGGTACCCCACGGGCGACTTCACAAGCAGGTGGAAGCGATAACGGTCCTTGGCTCTCTCGATTACACACGAAGCCGGGCCCAGCACCTGCGGCACCGCGCTGCCCGCCCGCAAAAAGTCGGGCGCGGCGGCATGCCAGCGGCGCTTGAGCAGCTTTGCGATGCGCCCGATATAATCCTGCGCATCGTCGCGGCTTGCCGACCACACCAAAATGTTGACCAGGCGCACGAACGGCGGATACAGGGCGTCGCGGCGCTGGTCCAGGTCATAGTCGGTAAAGATCGAGCGGTCGTGCTCGGCGACGGCGCGAATGACCGGGTCCTCGGGCAGATAGGTCTGGATGATAACCTCGCCGGGGCGATCGCCGCGGCCGGCGCGGCCCGCAACCTGCTCCAGCAGATCGTAGGCGCGCTCCCCCGCTCTAAAATCGGGCAGCTTTAACGCAAAATCGGCATTGACTACACCCACAAGCGTGACCTCGGGAAAGTCGAGGCCCTTGGCGATCATCTGGGTGCCCAGCAGCACCGCGCAATCGGCGGCATCGAACTGCTCGAGCAACTTCTTATGCGCGTCCTTGCCACGCGTGGAATCGGCATCCATGCGAATGATGGCTACATCCTCGGGCAGCATCTGGTGCAGCGCATCCTCGATCTGCTGCGTGCCCAGACCCATTTTTGCCAGGTAACGGCTGCCGCACTTGGGGCAGCGACTCGTGGGCGCGGGATAGGGCTGCACGCGCCAGGACGAACCACAGGTGTGGCACTGCAGCGTATGGGTGCGCTCGTGGTACGTAAGCGCCGTAGAGCAGTGGTTGCAGGTGGGGACGCAACCGCACTCGCGGCACATCAAAAACGGCGCAAAACCGCGACGGTTATGCAGCAACACAGCCTCCTCGCGGCGCTCAACCACGCGTTCCAAGCCTTCCATCAGCGGTTTAGAGAACATGGAGCGGCTACCGTGCGAAAACTCGCGGCGCAGGTCGGCAATGCGGACCGAGGGTAGCACGGCGTGTCCCGGGCGCTCGGGCATCTCGACGCGCGTCCAGGTGACACCGTTGTACATGCCGCGGCGGCAGCGGTCGAGGGCCTCGGCAGAAGGCGTGGCCGAGCCCAACACAAGCGGGCAGCGATAGCGGCGCGCCATCTCGGCCGCCACCTCGCGCGCATGGTAGCGCGGGCTAGAACCCTGCTTGTAGCTGGTCTCGTGCTCTTCGTCGATGATGATAAGGCCCAAGTCGCTAAGCGGGCAAAAAAGCGCCGAACGGGCTCCCACGACCACACGCGCGGCACTGCTGGCGACCATGTCCCACTGGTCTAGGCGCTCACCGGCCGAAAGACGCGAATGGAAGACCGCGACCGTCTCGCCAAAGCGCCACCGGAGGGGGCCGACGGTTTGAGCCGTCAGCGAGATCTCGGGCACAAGCACGCACGCTGAGCGTCCGGCCGCGAGCACGCGCTCGATAGCGGAGAGGTAGACCTCGGTTTTACCGGATCCGGTGACGCCGTCGACAAGGACCACGTCGCCGTGTGCGTCCAGGCGAGCACGCTCAATCTGCGCGAGCGCCTGCTGCTGGCCGTTCGTGAGCGCGACCGGCGCCTTGCCGCTCGCGGAGGACAGCGTAGTCTGCTCGCTGCAGCCGCGCCAGGCACGGCGCTCCTCCACCACCACGACGCCGCGTTTTTCGAGCGCCTTGATGGTCGCCGACATGCTGTTGTAGAGCAGATTGAGGTCGCGTGTCGTGACCGGCCCGCACTGGAGCGCCTCGATGAGCTGGCGCTGACGAACGGCGGTCTTGGGCGGCGTATAGTCGAAGCCCTCGGGAGTGAGCATGACCCAGCGGTTTTGAATAGGCTTGACGGCGGGACGCTCGACCGACCATGCGCCGTCATCGCCCTTGACCACGCGCGGGCTGCCGCCTGGAGGCAAGAAAAGGCGCAGGCACTCAGAAAGCGTCGCGACGTACTCGCGGCTCATCCAGCGCGCGATACGGGCAGCCTCGGCGGTAAAGAGCGGTTTGCTGAGGATGGCTTCGACGGGCTTGATGCGCGCAGGAT
>CAUHIY010000171.1:0-2779 GCA_959606405.1 uncultured Collinsella sp.
TTTTTGCAGATGACGGTCGAGGAGAACCTGGAGATGGGCGCCTACACGCAGCCCAAGTCCACGGTGGCTCCGGGCCTTGAGCGCGTCTACGAGCAGTTCCCGCGCCTTAAGGAGCGCCGTCGCCAGGTCGCCGGCACCCTTTCGGGCGGCGAGCAGCAGATGCTCGTTATGGGGCGCGCCCTTATGAGCAACCCCAAGCTGCTCATGCTCGATGAGCCTTCCATGGGTCTGGCGCCGATTCTGATTGAGCAGATCTTCCAGATCGTCGAGGACCTGCACAAGGCCGGCACCACGGTGCTTTTGGTCGAGCAGAACGCGCAGATGGCACTTTCCATCGCTACACGCGGCTATGTACTCGAGACCGGCAAGATCACCATGACCGGCACCGGTCAAGAGCTGCTGCACGACGATAACGTCCGCAAGGCCTATCTGGGCGGTTAATCCATTCAACAAAGGGGGCGCTGACCAACCCGGTCAGCGCCCCCTTTTAAGTTGCGGTGAAATAGGGACTAAATGGGGGCGCTAGACGCCAAAACAGTCCCTATTCCACCGCAACTTCATGGGGATGTGTGACAATGCCCGTCGGAAAACATCTGCTGTCTTTGGGGGTCTATCTATGCTGTACGAGTTTTGTGCCGAGAACTTTGAGCGGGTGCCGGCGGCTATCGAGGCCGGTGCGGGGCGCATTGAGCTGTGTGACAACCTCGCCGTCGGTGGCACCACGCCTTCCGCCGGCGTTATTAGCGCTACAGTCAGCTACGCTCACGAGCATGACGCGCGAGTGATGTGCATGATCCGTCCGCGTGGTGGCGACTTTCATTACAACCAGGACGAGCTGCGCATGATGGAGATGGACCTGGGCCTTGCTGTGAGCGCCGGCGTTGACGGCCTGGTCTTTGGCTGCTGCAAGCCCTTTGCCGGCGGATGGGCGCTCGACGAGCTTACGCTTGGCGCCCTCGTGATGGCTGCGGGCTGCGCGACCGAGGAATGTAAGCGTGAGCCCATCGACATCACCTTCCACATGGCATTTGACCAGCTCTCGCCCGAGGCTCAGCTCGATGCGATTGATACACTTGCCGACTGCGGCGTTACGCGCATCCTCACGCATGGCGGCGCTGCCGGTACGTCGATCGAGGATAATTTCGATCACCTGACTCGTTTAATCGAGTATGCGGGCGATCGTTTGACCATCCTTCCCGGCGGCGGCATCACTACGGCAAATCGCGACGCGGTCGCGGCGGCGCTAGGCGTCTCCGAGCTCCATGGCACCAAGATCGTGCCGCTAGAGGTATAACCCGTGGCGCTGGTATTTGACGTTCAGCAGGCGAGCGGTAAGCCCGACGATAATCGTCGCCCTGGCACCGCGTGCCCCTTTTGCGACACGGAGGGGCTTGCCAACATCATCCAGCGCGATGGTGACTGCATCTGGCTCGAGAATAAGTTCAAGACATTGCGGGCCACACGTCAGACCGTATTGATCGAGTCTGCCAATCACGACGCCGACCTGGTGACCTATGAACCGGATGAGCTGCATCATGTGATGCGGTTTGCCCTGGGCTGTTGGCAGCAGATGATCGATTCCCAACAGTACTGCAGTGTGCTCATGTACAAGAACAAAGGCCCGCTTTCGGGCGGCAGCCTCGTCCATCCGCACATGCAGATTGTGGGTTTGGAGCAGGAAGACGGCTATGCTTCGCTGACTTCTGCCAATTTCGAAGGCATCAATGTCTGGCGACAGGGGAGAATCGCGGTCAACATCTCAACCGAACCGATCATGGGGTTCTTTGAGATCAACGTTTCAGCCCCGCAGGGAATCGCCGCCAGCGATGACACGAGAGACCAAGCCGAGGCGGATCTCTTCGCCGACGCAATCCAGGTAGCTCTGCGCTATATCTTGCACGAGCACCATGGCGGTCGTGCAGAGTCGTACAACCTGTTCTTCTATCACATGAGCGGCCGGACCATTGCCAAGGCGCTTCCACGTTGGGTGGTTTCACCCTACTTTGTCGGGTATCGGCTGGCTCAGGTCAATGCTGAGACCACGCTCGATGTCGATGCGGAGCGACTCCGCGCACATCTGGAGGCGCTCACATCGTAAAGTGAGCGCCCGCACACTGCGGACGGTTTAGCGCGCCATTGCATCGCGGCCGGCCTCGACCCGCTTGCGTTGGGCGGCGCGCTCCTCGCCGGTCAGACGTTCAAAGAGATGTCCGATAAGCGAGGCGAGCACCTGCTGAAACAACGTTCCACACATGACGGGAAACACAACTTCGCCCGGAAAGTATTGCGTGGCGATGACGGCGCCCGAAGAGATATTGCGCATGCCGCAGGTAAAGCACATGGTGGTCGTCTCGCTATACGGCAGGTGCAACGCGCGGGCGACCAGAATGCCCACGACAAAACCGCTGATGGCGAACGCCAGAATAAAGAGGGCGACTTCCAGGCGCACCGCGTTCATGTGTAGCACGTACTCGCTCATGGCGGTGGAGTTGGAGGCAATAACGCCCATCATCATGAACTTGCAGGCGGGCGAGAGCGCGGGGGAGAGTTTCTCGTGTCCCCAGCCGTGCGTGAGCTCGTTGATCACGATGCCGAGCACGGCGGGGATGGCAATCATAAAGGCCATGTTCTGCATCATGCTCGGAACATCGATTGCGACGGTGGCGCCCAACAGGAGCTTGAGCGTGAGCGGAATCGTTACGGGCGATATAACCGAGGACGTCAGGATGATGGTGAGCGCGAGCGGGCCGTTGCCGCCGAACATGCTGATCCACATAAA
>CAUHIY010000172.1:0-2739 GCA_959606405.1 uncultured Collinsella sp.
ACCCCTCGCTCGAGCATCTGCTGCTGGTCTACCCCGTAACCTGGGTAATCACCGCCACGATGTTTACCGTCTACCATCACAGCGGCAACTGGCTAGGCCGCGCCACTGCCTAGCCATTGGGGACGTTCGCAATGGCTAGTATTCGATGCCTTTGCGGGCTAGGAGGCCTTCGTCGAAGTAGTGTTTGACGGGGCGCATTTCGGTTACTAGGTCGGCAAGGTCGGCGAGGGGTAGCAGGCCGCGGCCGGTGAGCACGAGCTCTGTGGTGGTCGGTTTCATCGTGATCAACGCTTCGACATCTTCGCGCGTCACAAAGCCCCGTCGCATGGCTTCTCCCAGTTCATCCAAGATCAGCATGTCTACCTGGCTAATCTGCTCGCGTGCGAGCTCCATGATCTGCGCGGCGCAAGCCTCGGGCGTGTCGCGATCGGCCTGCACAATGCGCAGTCCCAGGCGCGGCGCGGCATCGTGTTCGGCGCAGTGCAGCTTCTTGGCAAACTGCAGCATGAGTACGTTGAGACCATAACCTGTGGCACGCAAAGCCAGTCCCAAGGCGGCCGTGGTTTTGCCCTTTCCGTCGCCCGTGTAGATTTGAACCTTGCCGACTTCCAGTGATGCCATCTCTGTCCTTTCGTGCCCGGCGTCGGTTTATCGCCGTCTGGGTTGGGTATTCTAGATAGCATTATCAACCCCAGTAGATGGAGTTCAAGCAGATGGAGATGGATGACAACAAACGTAGACGGAATATGATCCTCTACGTGCTCATCGCCTTCGTCGTCTACCTCGTGCTCTCGACCGTTCTGTTCCCCAACATCGGTCACACGCAGCAGATTACGAAGACCGATTACTCGACGTTTGTCAAAGCGCTCGATAAGAAGAGCGTCGACAAGGTCGAGTACAACACGGACGATTACACGATTTATTACACTAAGAAGGGCGAGGACGAGAACATCGCCTACAAGACGACCGGTGTGCCGAATGATGCGGGCTTTACCGATCGCGTGCTTGAGTCTGGCGCTTCGCTGGAGTCGGTTGTTCCCGATAAAAACTCGGGTTTGATGACCTACTACCTGCTCACGCTCATTCTTCCCATGGCGATTTTCTTCCTCATTGGTTGGTGGCTCAACCGCCGTATGAAGAAGGCTATGGGCGATGACGGCCCGTCGATGAACTTTGGCGGCGGTGGCTTTGGCGGCGGCGGACTTGGCAAGTCCGGCGCGCGCGTGATCGCCTCCAAGGACGTGGGCGTGACCTTTAAGGACGTCGCCGGCCAGGAAGAGGCCAAGGAGTCTCTCAAGGAGGTCGTCGACTTTCTGGAGAAGCCGCAGCGCTACGAGGAGATCGGCGCCAAGCTGCCGCGCGGTGCTCTCCTTGTTGGCCCTCCGGGTACCGGTAAGACCCTGCTTGCCAAGGCTGTTGCCGGCGAGGCCGGTGTTCCGTTCTTTAGTATTTCGGGCTCTGAGTTCGTTGAGATGTTCGTTGGCCGCGGCGCCGCTAAGGTTCGCGATCTGTTTAAGCAGGCCAAGGAAAAGGCCCCGTGTATCGTCTTTATCGATGAGATCGATACCATCGGTAAGAAGCGTGATGGCGGCGGCTTTAGCGGCAACGACGAGCGCGAGCAGACGCTCAACCAGTTGCTGACCGAGATGGATGGCTTCGATAACCACAAGGGTATCGTTGTCCTTGCCGCAACCAACCGCCCCGACAGTCTCGATCCGGCGCTGCTGCGCCCCGGTCGTTTTGACCGCCGCATTCCCGTCGAGTTGCCCGATCTGACCGGTCGTAAGAACATCCTCGAGCTTCACGCCAAGAGTGTGAAGACCGAGCCGCCGATCGATCTGACCGCGATTGCCCGCGCCACGCCCGGTGCCTCGGGCGCCGACCTGGCCAATATCATCAACGAGGGCGCCCTGCGCGCCGTCCGCGAGGGTCGAAAGCGTGCAACCCAGGATGACTTCGAGGAGTCGGTGGAGGTCGTTATTGCCGGCCAGCAGCGTAAGTCTACGGTGCTGTCCGACCACGAGAAGCAGGTCGTTTCTTACCACGAGATCGGCCATGCCATCGTTGCCGCTCGCCAGAAGGGCTCTGCGCCGGTCACGAAGATCACTATCGTGCCGCGCACGAGCGGTGCTCTTGGCTATACCATGCAGGTCGAGGAGGACGAGCGCTTCCTGACGACACGCCAGGAGGTCTTGGATAAGCTCGCCGTCTATTGCGGTGGCCGCGCAGCCGAGGAGCTTATCTTTGGTGAGATGACGACCGGCGCCGCCAACGATATCGAGCAGGCCACCAAGCTCGCCCGTAACATGGTGACGCGCTTTGGTATGTCCGATGAGTTTGGCATGATGGCGCTCGGTACCGTGCAGAACGCGTATCTCAATCAGGACACGTCGCTCACCTGCGCCCCTGGTACGGCCGAGCGTGTGGACGCAATTGTCGCTAAGCTGATTGAGGATGCGCACGATCGCGCCCTGCAGATCCTCAAGGAGAACAAGTTCAAGCTCCATGAGCTGGCTCGTTATCTGTACAAGAAGGAGACCATCACGGGTGAGGAGTTCATGAACCTCCTCACGCGCGAGAATCCGCTGATGCCCAAGCAACAGTAAAGCCGCGGTCGAGCCAGTAAACGCCGACGCCCCATTTGAGCAGCTTTCTCAAATGGGGCGTTTTGCTTGAGAGGGATGGAAATGAAGATCGTGGTGAGCGCCTGCTTGATGGGCGAGAGCTGCAAGTATAACG
>CAUHIY010000173.1:0-2720 GCA_959606405.1 uncultured Collinsella sp.
GTTTTAGACTGAGCGCCCGCCAACGACAGCCTCGAATCCTGCATATCATTTGCAATCTCAAACACTTCCGCCTTAGAAAGTGCCTCAAAATCCTCGTCTTGCAGAGGACGATAGCCCGGATCGTAGCTCGATTTCTCATCGCCGAGAAACCTCAAGGCACCAACGCACTCATCGCCCAAACGCTCGAGCATCGATAAATAGTCTGACTGGGGGATTTGAAAACGCATCGACAGCTCATGCCGAACCGGGCCCTCGGGAAGCATGCCCGAAAAGAAGGCCGAAAACTCATTGCTGGCATATGGCTCATGTCGCAAGGGAAGAGAAGCTGAGAGTGCGGCAGCATCGTCGCGTTCAAGATATCCCTCATCATATGCAAACGTCTCGTTTACGGGGTCGGCCCTCTCAAATTCTCCGACCAGCTCAAACGTTCCCCGATACTCACGATAAACCTTTAATGCCATGAGCCGTCGCCCCTCTCCCTCAGGATCAAATCGACCCCCAAGCTGTTAGCGATTTGAAGGGTTTGGCGAAGATTGGCACCCGCCTTTCCACGCTCAAGCTCGCTCACAAAGCGCAAACTGCACTGGTTGAAATCAGCCACATCGCGTTGGGTATAACCGAGCTTCTTCCGGCGCTCACGCAAATATGCACCGAGTTCAGCTGGGTCAAAAATCGTTCGCTCATTCCAGTCTTGCATGCTAATCCCCTATGATTATCCCAAACGGGATAATCATAGCACATCATGATGGAATTATCCCGTTTGGGATAATTGTCTTAACGTGAATGACGCTCCGGGACGTTACACCGCGACGACTACTCAAAGTATTGAAACTTGTTGGTCGAGAAGGCAAACGTGACGACAAAGCCTTTGCCGGGCTCGGATGCCGCGGTGACGTCGATGCCCATCTTGGAGCAGAGGCGCGCCACCAGGTAGAGGCCGATGCCCGTTGCGCGCTTGGTGGTGCGGCCGTTGTCGCCGGTAAAGCCCTTCTCGAACACGCGCGGCAGGTCGGCCGCGCTCACGCCGCAGCCGTTGTCCGCGACAGTGAGCTCGATGCGTTCGCTCGCCAGGCCCTCGTCCAGCAACGCGCCCGAAAACACGATCTTCGCGCCGTCCTCGCGCGCATATTTAATACTGTTCTGAATAAGCTGGCCCAGAATAAACTCGAGCCACTTCTCGTCGGTAAAGACCTCGAAGTCGAGGTTCTCGCACACCGGGGCCACGTGCGCCGCGATGAGCTCACGCGCGTTGGCCTTAATCGCGCCCGTCACCAAGGTCTTGAGATCCCAACGGCGAATCAGGTAGTCGCGCTCCACGACTTCCGAGCGCGCGTAGTACAGTGCCTGGTCGATATAGCGCTCAACGCGAGCCAGCTCGCGACCCAGGTCATCCACACGCGACAGGTCGTCTTCGCTGCCGTCCAGGTTTTCAAGAATCAGATGAGCTGCCGCCAGGGGCAACTTGGCCTCGTGGACCCAGCTTTCGATATAGTCGCGATAGTCATCGGTCTGACGCCGGCCTTCGGCAACCTCGTCGCAAGCGGCTTTGCCCACCCGGCGCAAGACCTCGTACTCGAGCTCGCCCTCGGCATAGGTCGGGCATTGCACCATCTCCTGCACCCATGCGGGGCTCTCGAGCTCCTCTGCCGCGCGCTCCAGCTGACGCAGAAAACGGCGGCGGCGCGCGTACTCGACCACGATGCCGAGCATACCAAAGATAAAGGAAACGCCGACCGCCACGACCACAATAGAAACGGGTGCACCGGCGACCGTCAGCACAAAGCAGCTCAGCAGCACGCCGCACGTCCACACGGCGACGGGAAGCAGCGCATCTTTAAAGAACTTGCCAAACGACATAGCCGGCCCCTAGACCGAATAGCCTTGGCCGCGATGCGTAGTCAAATACCCCTTGATGCCGATTTTTTCGAGCGTGGTGCGCAGGCGGTTGATGTTGACAGTGAGCGTATTGTCGTCCACGAAGGCGTCGGAGTCCCACAGGTCCTGCATGATAGCCGAGCGCGAAACGATCTTGCCCGCGCGGCTCAGAAGCAGCGAGAGGATACGCAGCTCGTTTTTGGTGAGCTCGGTGCTGGTGCCCGTTTGCGTGTTGGTGACCATGGAGCGTGCGAGGTCGAGCTCCAGTCCCTTGTGGACGAGCGTGCTGCGCTCGCCCGCCGCCGCGGTGCGACGCAGCAGTGCGTTGGTGCGCGCCACAAGCACGCGCGCGCTATAGGGCTTGGGAACAAAGTCGTCCGCGCCGAGCGTCATGGCCATGACCTCGTCGATCTCGGTCGTGCGCGACGTGAGAACGATGATGGGGACCTCGGATTCGCGACGGACCTCATGGCAGATGTGCTGGCCGTCTTTGACAGGGAGTGTGAGATCGAGCAGCACCAGGTCGGGCGCGGCGGCGAGAATATCGCGCGAGACATGCTCAAACGATTCGCAGGCCTCGATTTCAAACCCGGCGCGGGCAAGGATGTCGACAAGCTCACGACGAATGGGCTCGTCGTCCTCAACGATATAGATTAGCGCCATGGATTCCGCTCCCCTCTTGGTTGTCTTGCCACCATTATGGCTGCGAAACTGCAGGTGCGCACCGCGCGCGGTACCAAGGTGACAGAACTGTTCGCGAGCGGGGGCGTTTTGTCCGCCTCGCACTCGCAGCGGCGGCGGGGACCAAAATGATTCTTTAATCCCCGTCCCAGAAAAATCATTTA
>CAUHIY010000174.1:0-2718 GCA_959606405.1 uncultured Collinsella sp.
GACGCTTGCCAAACCCATCAACAAATACATCGACTATATCGATGCCCCCGAGGACACGTTTGAGCAATATGTCGAGAAGGCGTTAAAGTACAACTTTCGCTGCGTATTTGCGAACCTGCAGGAGTACGAGACGGGCCGCGCCATGCTCGAGGACTCTGACATCATCCTTGCCGGCGCTATCGACTTTCCCCAGGGCACTATGACGCTTGAGGAGAAGCTTGCGAGGTTTGAGGAATACGCTGCGTGTGGCTTTACCGAGATTGACTACGTTTTGAATCAGGGGTCGATCGAGAACCGCGATTTTGATGCCATCGAGCGCGAGATGACTACCATTGCTGATTTTTGTCGCGCGCATGGCATCACTGACAAGGTAATCGTCGAGATGTGCAAGCTGGACGGCGACGACGCCGCCAAGCGCCGTGTATGCGAGATCGCGCTGGAGGCCAAGCCGGGATTCCTTAAGACATCGACCGGCAGAAGCTTTGGCGGTGCTAAGCTCGAGGACGTGCGGCTGATGCACGAGGTGCTCGGCGATGCCGTGGCAATCAAGGCGGCGGGCGGTATCCATAATTACGAAGAGGCTTGCGCATTCATCGAGGCCGGCGCCAGCGCGTTAGGTGCATCGGCGGGCATCGCGATCGTCGAGGGCGCACCGACGGATGAGCGTCGCTAGCAGACGTATTTGACCTGAGCGATAAAGCTTCACGACCACACGCTGTTCATGTTCGAGACAATATGACTTTTTGCCCGTTGTAAACGGAGTCGCGATGGGTGTTCTGTATGATGGCTCAGACAAGGTTGTTCAATGACAGGGAGGCATATATGGCAATCAAAGCCATCGCGATGGATATCGACGGTACGCTCACCAACGATCAGAAAGTGATTAGCCCGCGTACGCGCGAGAAGCTGCTCGCGGCGCAGGAGTCGGGCATTAAGCTCATCTTGGCTTCGGGCCGTCCCGCATGGGGACTGCACGCCTTGGCGCAGGAGCTCGACCTTCAAAACCATGACGGTCTGCTGGTTGCCTTTAATGGCGCGCATGTGGTCGACGCTCAGACCGATGAGGTCCTTTTTGACCAGGCTATGCCGGCTGACGAGCTGCACCGTCTGATTGATCACCTGCGTAATTTTGACGTGATCCCTATGATTTCGCTCGGTCGCGATTTGCATGTCGTGGATTCGTATCACTGCATGATCACGCTGCCTGACGGCTCGCAGAAAAACATCGTCAAATACGAGCGCGATGCGTGCGATCTTAAGATTCGCGAGGTGGAGAGCCTGCATGAGGTCGCTGATGCTTATCCCGTGGACAAGCTGCTGACGGCGGGCGATCCGGCCTACCTGCAGGCGCATTACGAGGAGATGTATGCGCCCTTTAAGCAGACGCTTTCGGGCATGTTTACGGCCGACTGGTACTTTGAGTACACGGCGCCCGGTATCGACAAGGCCCGCGCACTCGAGGGTGCCCTGCCCAAGCTCGGCATCGATGCCAGTGAGGTCGTATCGTTTGGCGACGGCCAGAACGACAAGTCCATGATTGAGTGGGCCGGCACCGGTGTTGCCATGGGTAACGCCGTCGAAGAGGTTAAGGCTGTAGCCCAGATGGTGACCGCCGATAACAACGAAGATGGCATTGCGGTGGCGCTGGATAAGCTGCTGGGTTAGAATCGCCGATTAATGCATGGCTCGGGCGCCTGCTTGCGGGCGTCCTTTTGTTAGGGAGGGTGCCGTGTCCGCATTTCCGTTCGACGCCGTTATCTTTGACATGGACGGCGTCATTGTCGATACCGAGTATTACTACTTGGGCGAGACTGCCGCGTTTGCCAAGGAGCTTGGACTTAATCTGACTCAAGAGGAGTTGAATGGGCAGGTCGGTACCTCGCATCAGTTCTTCCTGCATATGCTGGTCGATTGGTTTGAGCGCGCCGGTAAGGGACACTTCACTGGCGAGGAGGCGTTGGCCCGTTGGGACGAGTGGGCGCATAAGCGTCCGCGTGACTATCAGGCTTTGATTAACCCAGGCGCCGTGGATACGATTCGAGAGCTGCCGCGCCGTGGCGTTCGCGTGGCGCTTGCCAGCTCGTCTCCCATGGTTAGCATCGAGGAAGTGCTCAACGCATGCGGGCTGTCTGATGCCTTTGAGTATGTGGTGAGCGGCGAGCAGTTTAAGGAGAGCAAACCCGAGCCCGACATCTACCTGCATGCGCTGGACCTGCTGGGGCTGCCCGCGAATCGTTGCTGCTGCGTTGAGGATTCCGTTCCGGGCATTACCGCGGGTAAGCGAGCCGGCCTGACGGTCATTGCCAAGCGCGAGGAACGCTTTGGCTTTAGCCAGGATGCCGCGGACAAGATTATCGACCAGCTGCCGGAGCTGCTCACGCTTTCTTAGGAGCGCGGTAGTTGCGCGTTTTTCGGGTCAGATGAGTAAATACCCGACATTTTGGTGCGGCAGCAAGCATACTTTATGCTAATGCGGGCTTAAGGGCTTGTTGAATGCCCTTGAGCCCGCTTTTGACTTAATTGTGCTGGGAGAGGGTATATGCCACCGACTGAAGGGCTAACTGACGGTAAAGCAGCGATACCGCTGTACCAACAGGTCATTGATATCATTAAAAACGAGATCAACTCCGGTGCCTACAAGGCAGGTGCGCGGATACCCAACGAATTCGAATTGGCTGAGAGCTATAAAGTTGGCCGCGTTACCGTGCGACGCGCTAT
>CAUHIY010000175.1:0-2708 GCA_959606405.1 uncultured Collinsella sp.
GACCCCTTCTCTGTCAATGCAATTCGCCCAAAAGAGTAGAAGCTTACTCCCACTCAACGGTGCCGACGGGCTTGGGCGTGAGGTCGTAGCACACGCGGCAGATACCGGGGGCCTCCCTTTATACGTTCGGCACAATCGTAGGCGATACCCACAAATTCCAGTCCCGAGCAACAGGAGTACAATTGCTGCTATTGTTGCCAGCCGTTGGGAGATGGAAGATGGACTGCGATGGCTACCCATGCGTTCCCATGCCGTTGATGTGCACCGCCTTTGTGCCGGGACAGATTGACGCTGCGGTTGCAGGCATTTCCGACCCCGATTCGCGCGCCATTGCCACGGCAGAAGCGCTGTACTTTCGCGGACAGGCCACCCTCGCTGCCAAGACGGCGCGCCCCTATCTTGACGCCACCGATCCCGCGCTGCGCTATTCCGCATGCTTTATCTGCGGATACGCCAGCCTGTCGCTCAACCGTATCGCCGACGCCCGCCGGTGCCTTGCTGGCATCCTCGATACGCCGGCCGACGAGGAATCGCCCGCCATCCACGCCACGCATATCCTGTTCGCCTCGGCCGCGAGCGTCCTGCTGCACTTGCCTTCCCCGCATTCCGCCGAAGAGTTTTATCCACTTGCAGCGCATCTGCCCGAAGGCCTGCGCCTGTTCGCCAGCTACGTGATGGCGCACGCCTTGTATCTGCACGGCGAATACGGCCGCAGTCTGGGCATGGCGGAAAACGCCCTGATCATGAAACAGGGGAGCTATCCGATCTCGGAACTGTTCCTTCACCTGGCAGCTTCCATGGCATGCATGAGCCTCAAGGACATCGACGCCGCAAAAACGCACTTCGGAACCGCTTGGAACATTGCGCGTCCCGACGGCCTTATCGAGCTCATTGGCGAGCATCACGGCCTTTTACAGGGGCTCATCGAGGCGTGCCTAAAAACGCAATACCCTGACGACTTCGCGCGCATCATCGAGATCACGTACCGATTCAGCTACGGCTGGCGGCGCATCCACAACCCCGATTCGGGCGAGGACGTGGCTGACGACCTGACGACCACAGAGTTCACCATGGCCATGCTCGCCTGCCGCGGATGGACCAACGCCGAAATCGCTCGTCATATGGGAGTATCGCCGGGCACTGTCAAAAACCGCCTATCCAGTGTGTATGCAAAGCTTGGCATCGGCACGCGCACCGAACTGGTCGCTCATATGCTGCGTTAGCGGCCAGACTGCCTAGCGCGGCACGTGCGCCCCGGAGCCCCGGCGCTTCGCTCGCTCAAATTGGACATTTTGGCCCTCGGACGGCACTACCGTGACAGGATGCCTTCTCGCAAAATTGGATTATTTCCACCGATACCTGCGGGATGGGAGCCAAAGATGCTTGATCGCCGTTCGTTACTTGTTGCCGGAGCGTCCTCGCTGGCGAGCATTATGTTGCCGCGCGTGCCGGGAAGCGCAAACGCCTTCATATTGCCGTTCGCCCCCGCCGAGGCATACGCCGACGAAGATGATCCCTTCAAGGTCTTGGTGCTCTCGCGCACCATGTTTGGTGTGGTCGTGGTCGACGTCGCCAACAAGAATACGCCCATCACGGGTGCCCAGGTCACGCTCACATCGCGCTATGCCGCAGGCAAGCAGCTCACCGCCACGACCGATGACGAAGGCACGGCCATCTTTGAGGTCGCCCCTCTTTCAGAAGGCTACGTGGACGAGGCAACGCTTCTCGACGCGTACGACTTTAACGGCGGCATCTCCATTAGCATGGCAGGCTACCGCGATGTCGAGATTCCCCTTGCGCGTATCCAGGGCGGCACCGCTATTACCGCACCCACACGTCCGCTCTCCGATGGCGAGCCGTACTTTCGACAGCTCACGTTCGACGAATGGGACATCCAGTACGCCGACGCCACGTTTATGGCAATGCCAGCGGACGAAGCAGCAAACGACCAGCCCGACACGCACGCTTTTACCGTGCAGGCTCATCTGCCGCAGGGCGGGCAGGCAACGTTGCATATCAATAAAGTGATGCCCGCTGCGGGCAGCTCAACCGAAACCGTCACACAGATCGGCCAGATCAAGGTCAGCGCATCGGGCGCGGATAATCTGGCGACGTTCACGCTTGAAGACACGTTCCTCGATGCAGCTTCGGGCCTTCTGGAGGAAGGGTGCAAGCTGCGCTTTATGCTCGACTACCAGGGCAAAACCTACACGCTCTCATCCCCTATGGCCGTTGTCACCGCGCCGGCCGCAAAGGCGGAATCGGGCTCGACCACCATCATTCCCACCACCATGGACCAAGAGATCACTCCGTTTGATTTCCCCGCGGCGTTTCCCGGTATCGGCGGCAATAAGTTCACGTGCTGGATGCCCACATTTCCCATTCTGTTCGATTTCTCGTTTGCTGGATACGTGCTGTTTGGCGGAGGGTACAAACCAGCTAGCTATATGAACGATTCGGGCAACCCTGATCCGGAATACTGGAAGAAATCGCCGCGCGAGTCGGGCGCCAAGCAGGCAAACCGCTACCTCGACGAGATGGAGGGGAAGTGGAATCAGTACAAGAGGATGAGTGCCGGTTCGGGCACCGATCCAAGAAACACCAAGCTCCTTCGTCACCATTGCACGCCGCTGTTCACGATGGATATCGCCACACAGCTGTACGGCTCGCTCGCCTACGATTGGGTGGGCAAAACCTGGGGTAACAAC
>CAUHIY010000176.1:0-2684 GCA_959606405.1 uncultured Collinsella sp.
GCCAATAGTTGCCCATGGTAAACTATCATCTCGCCACATCTCAATGAACCCGAGCCGCGCGGTGCGGCCCGTCCAAGGAGCAGTTATATGAACGTTTCACAAGCACTCGAATACGAGCGCCAGCCGTTTATTCCCATGTTTATCTATGGCGATCACGGCGCCATGGAGTCCGAGCGCCAGAAGGGCGAGGAGGCCCTTAAGGTGCTCGAAACCGAGTACTTTACCGCCGAGGGCGACCCCAGCTTCGACTTTGCCACCGTGCGCGACCTGGCTGACCGCAACCGCGACCTGTGCGACCAGATTGGCGAGGCACGCCTGCGCAACGTGACGCCCGCGACGCTTTCGCGCGGCCTGTCCGATGCCGACACCTGCGCCGCCATCGGTAAGATGCAAAAGCGCACCGCCGCGTCGGTCATGCGCGAGATCCGCGGCGACCGCGACGCGCTCGGCGTGGCCTACGCCCGCAAGCCCATCCAGGGCACCGTGCTCGGTATCGACATCGAGACCACCGGCCGTGCACCCGAGCGCGGCTATATCATCAACGTGGGCTGGGAGATCATGGATCTCACCAGCGACGCCGTGCCGCATGACGCCGAGGCACACTACTGTGGCCTGCCCGACATCTACCGCGGCGAGGATGTGCCGTTGTCGAATATCCACCACATCACCTGGGACGACATTGACGGCAAAAAGCCGTTCCGCGAGAACAAGGAATTGCAGAAGCAGCTGCTCAAGCTTATGAAGAAATACCCGTACATGGCGCATAACGCCGCGTTCGAGGACAGCTGGTTCAAAATTCATCTGGACGGTTACGCCGAGGCACGCCGCGCCGGCAAGATTATCGTCATCGACTCGCGCCAGATCTGCCGCAGCCTGGATGCCGACGTCCGCTCGCTCCCCCGCGAGTCCGCGCCCGCCGCGCTCGAGAACTGGGCCCGCCGCCGCGGCACCCTCGCCGCCGACGCCAACGAGCAGCACCTGGGCCTCGACGACACCGACCTCATGCTCCGCACCGTCCAAGCCGAGTTCAACCTCAAGAACCTGTTTGCCAAGTAGAAACGTCTACGACAAACTCCGACGTAGATCACGAGCGGCCTCGCAGCGGGAAACCCCGCAGCGGGGCCGCCCTACGTTCCACAGATAGATCTGCCATCACAAATTCTGAACCCTCATTTTGAACGATTTCGACCAATTCCCAACACGCAATTCGTTGTCGGATGGTGATACATCGATATCAAATGTGCAGCAATTGAGTATTTATATGCTATAGCTAAGCTGCGAAAACTTTTATTTAGGGCATACCAACTCATAATTGCGTCAAGCTTTTGGACAGCATTTGGTTAGACCTCTAAAACGGCTTTTCCACTCAGTGCCATCAACACGGCATTAGCTGACACGATATATACCATGAGTATCGTATTGTCACATACCACTGCAAAAGCGGTCTACCAGGCCGCGCATTCGGTGTCTGCGAAAGGCATCGAATCCTGTAGTCCTGCCGCGATTTAGGGATCATGTCCCACCGGAACGCTCCTTGACGCAGCCACAGAATGGCTCACCAAAAATGATGTTTCCCTCGACGCAAATGATTCCCTCGAGGTGATGGTGTTTGATCGCAGGAATGCGCGCTATGCAATGAACTGTCAATGCCACGTTTCGTCAAAACGATTCTCGAACTCACGCTTTATAGAGCTTGAAGATGGCATCTTCATTGTTGGCGTTGAGCTTTGCGCACTTCAAGCCGCCACCTATCTCCCTTTTCGCGAACTGGTGGAGTACTACTTTGAATTGTGCAGCGCTTACTCCCTTGGAACCGGCTCTTCCACCTCTTATAACGAGCGTTTCGCGCTCACCTCGACCGAGAGGTTAAAGCAGTTCTTTAATTCCATTACCAGATGCGACGGTTTGGCCCTTGCCCGAAAGGCGATCCAATGTGTACGCGACGGATGCCGGTCTCCCATGGAAACGGCATTTGTCATGATGCTAACGCTGCCCAAAAGCGAAGGAGGGCTTGGTATTAAGGGAATTGAGACCGATTACGAGGTGCAGGTCACCGCCGCCGCAAAGAATCTCACGAGACGCAAAAAGTTCTTTATGGATGCGTATCTAAAGAAATCTCGCACAGACATTGAATACAACGGTTTCTATCATGACGCGGAAGAAGACCGCGCCATCGATGAGGAACGCAAGAATGCGCTTGCGTCCATGGGATACGGAATCATCACCGTCAGCCGTTATTCCTTTATGCATGCCAGCTCTTTCGTTAGGGTCATGGAAGCAATCCAGCGGAAAGAGGGCGTACGCCCCTCGCGTCTACCAAAAGACTTTCAAATCATGCAAGAGGACCTGAGACAGTTTGTGCTCAGAAGGTTTATAGAAGAGAAAAGGCGAATTCAGAAGCAGCTTCGCCAGGATTCCGAAGAGCGCCAACGAATCGACCTCGAAAAAGCAACACTCGAAGGCATCACGCTGGATGACCCGACAATTAATGAAGTTACAGCAATCGATGAAATGCAGACAGTCGAATCCGACAGCCCATCATTTGCCCAAACAAGCAGCCTCGCGCCCGAGGGCAGGATCTTCGGGGCCGGAAGCTAGACCGGCTAACAAGGTGGGTACCCTAGCGATGTGCAAAATTGCGAGTATTCAGCAGGGTCGGCCCTCCAGCACCCACAAGTTAATCC
>CAUHIY010000177.1:0-2518 GCA_959606405.1 uncultured Collinsella sp.
GGATTCTAAAAAACACCTTGCCAAATAGGAGCGTCAGGACGCAAAGAGGCTCCGCAGCGCGAAGCGCGATGCGGAGCCTCTTTGCATGTCCGAGGACGTTCCGGAGAGAAACCCCGTCACGCCCCCGGATTCCCGGTGGGAGTTCTAGACCTTGTCGGCCTTAGTACATACCGCCGCCCTGCTGACCAGCGGTAGCAGCAGCGATAGCGTCCTCAAGCTGAGTGTTCTTGGGCACATCGGAGACGGTAGCCTCGGTGATGAGGATCAGGCTGGCGACAGAAGCAGCGTTCTGCAGGGTGACGCGGCTGACCTTGACGGGGTCGAGGACGCCCATCTCGATCATGTCGCCCCACTCGCCGTTGGCAGAGTTGAGACCCTGGCCGGCGGGCAGCTCGGCAACCTTGTCGACCACGACAGCGCCCTCAAAGCCAGCGTTCTTGGCGATGGTGGCGACCGGAGCAGTCAGAGCCTTCTTGACGATGTCGACGCCGATCTTCTCCTCGGGGTCGTCAAGCTCAACGGCGTCGAGCGCAGGCGCAGCGTCCATGAAGGCGACGCCGCCGCCAGCGACAATGCCCTCCTCGACAGCAGCGCGGGTAGCCTGAAGGGCATCCTCGACGCGATGCTTGATCTCCTTGAGCTCGGACTCGGTAGCAGCGCCGACCTTGATGACGGCAACGCCACCGGAGAGCTTGGCCAGGCGCTCCTGGAGCTTCTCACGGTCGAAGTCAGAGGTGGTGTTCTCCATCTCACCCTTGATCTGAGCGATACGAGCGTCGATGGCCTCCTTGGAGCCAGCGCCGCCGACGACGACGGTGTTGTCCTTGGAGATGGTAACGGACTTAGCGGTACCGAGCATATCGGCAGTGATGTCAGCGACCTTCACGCCCAGCTCGTCCAGAGCGGCCTGACCACCGGTGAGGACGGCGATGTCCTCGAGGATACGCTTGCGGCGATCGCCGTAGCCCGGAGCCTTGACGGCGCAGACGTTGAGGGCGCCACGGATCTTGTTGAGAACCAGGGTAGGCAGAGCCTCGCCATCGATGTCCTCAGCGATGATGAGCAGGCCACGGCCAGCGCGCTGGACAGCCTCGAGAACAGGCATGATGTCCTGGACGCTGGAGATCTTCTGGTCGGTGATGAGGATGTACGGATCCTTCATCACGGCCTCCATGCGGTCGTTATCCGTGACGAAGTAAGCGGAGACGTAGCCCTTGTCGAACTGCATGCCCTCGACGGTGTCGATGGTGATGTCGAACGTCTGGGAATCCTCGACGGTGATGACGCCGTCCTTGCCCACGACCTCCATGGCCTCGGCGATCTTCTCGCCGACCTCGGGGTCACCGGCGGAGATGGTACCGACAGAAGCAATCTGCTCCTTGGTCTCGACCGGCTTGGCCTGCTTCTTCATCTCGGCGACGGCGGCGTTTACGGCCTTGTCGATGCCGCGACGGATGGCCAGCGGGTTGGCGCCGGCGGCGACGTTGCGCAGACCGTCGTTGACGATAGCCTGAGCGAGCAGGGTTGCGGTGGTGGTGCCGTCACCCACGGTGTCGTTGGTCTTGGTGGCGACCTCCTTCACCAGCTGAGCGCCCATGTTCTCGATGTTGTCCTCGAGCTCGATCTCCTTAGCGACGGAAACGCCGTCGTTGGTGATGGTCGGAGCACCGAACGTGCGCTGCAGAGCGACATAGCGGCCCTTGGGGCCCATGGTGACGGTAACGGCGTCGGCCAGAGTGTTGACGCCCTTGGCGAGCTTAGCGCGGGCATCGGTGTTGAACGTAATGTTCTTTGCCATGGTGAGTAATCCTCCAAAAGAAATGTGACTCGCGTCGCCGCTTCCGAGTCTTATGCGGCGGACGCGTTCAAAGACGAATCAGAGATTCTGACGAGACTAGGCCTCGACAACGGCGTAGATGTCGTCGGCGCGCATCAGCAGATACTTCTCGCCGTCGACCTTGACCTCGTTGCCGCCGAACTTACCGTAGATGACAACGTCGCCGACCTGAACGTCCATTGGGATGCGCTCACCCTTGTCGTTGACCTTACCGGCGCCAACGGCAACGATGGTGCCGCGCTGCGGCTTCTCCTGAGCGTTGCTGGCGATGTACAGACCAGAAGCGGTCTTCTGCTCGGCCTCGTCGGGCTTGACCAGGACGCGATCTGCAAGCGGCTTCAAAGACGACATGCTTGTTTCCTCCTTTTTGGGCCGCGCGGTTGAGCCGTGCGGGTTTCCCTAATTCGTTTGCGTACGCGTTGAATGGTACCCACGAATGGCGGGTTATACAACACGGAGTCAAAAAATCTTATTTTTTGGCACTTAGATTTTCTGAATGCCGGGGGATAACTTAGCGGTGGCTCCCGTGTGGCTCCGGAGGGGCGGGGCATAAGGTTTCCTGCTCGGGCAGTCCTGCTCGCACGAAGGCCACATTAAGTGGCCTTCGGCTCGTGCGGAACTCGCGATAAACCTTATATCCCGCCCCTCCGGCGCCACACGGGAGCTGAGTCAACGTTATCG